>CAJJBR010000001.1 GCA_905182475.1 Akkermansiaceae bacterium
CGCCAAGTTCGCCAAGTTCGCCAAGTTCGCCAAGTTCGCCAAGTAAGATAAGTTGCCATTCCTATGAAAACGATTGATGAGATTGCTTCTGTGATTGTGGATTCTTCGTTCAAAGTTCATCAGGAGTTGGGGCCAGGACTACTAGAAAGCGCTTACGAAGCCTGCTTGACGCATGAACTGACCAAGCGAGGTCACAGGGTTGAACGGCAATTGGAACAACCAGTCCACTACGATGGAATCACGATCGATGTCGGCTACAGGATCGATTTGCTCGTGGATGATTCCATCATCATCGAACTGAAATCCATCGAGAAAATCATCCCCATCCACCAAGCCCAACTGATGACCTACCTGAAACTCTCAAAAAAGACAGTCGGTTTCCTCATCAATTTCAATACCACCTATTTCAAAAGCGCCATCAAACGAATCGCCATCGACTACCAAGGGTCTTAACTTTTCTTACTTGGCGAACTTGGCGGTTCAAATTCTTTCCACATTACATGAACATTTCCCTAAACTGGCTCTCCACCCATCTCGACCTCTCCGGAAAATCCATAGCCGAAATTTCGGACCTCTTCACCTTCGCCGGTGTTGAAGTCGAAGGAATCGTCACCAAAGGCATCTCCTCCGAGAAAATCGTCGTCGCCCAAATCAAGGAAGCCGTCCAGCACGAGAATGCCGACAAACTTAAAGTCACCCAAGTCGATGCAGGTGAAGGTCAGCTCCGCCAGATCGTTTGTGGAGCGAAAAACTACAAGGTCGGTGACAAAGTTCCCTGCTGTCTCCCCGGAGCCGATCTCGGAGGCTTCGTAATCGGTGAAACCAAAATGCGCGGAGTCGAATCCAAAGGTATGCTCGCAGCCGCCGAGGAAATCGGCCTACCAAAAGGCGAAGACGGCCTGCTCATTCTACCAGAAGACGCCCCAATCGGCGTTTCTGTGAAATCCCTGTTCGATTCCGACATCCTCCTTGAACTCGAAGTCACCCCGAACCGCCCCGACCTACTCTCCCACGCCGGGATGGCTCGCGAGCTCGCAACCCTCCTCAAGACTCCTCTTCTTTCCGAAAAATCCCCGAAAGCAATTACCACGGACGCAAAACCGGATTTCATCAAACTCGAATCCCCCGAGTCATGCCCCTTCTACTCCGCCACCCGCATCGATGACGTCACCGTCGCCGAAAGCCCAGCTTGGCTGAAGGAACGGCTCACATCCATAGGACTGCGTCCCATCAACAACATCGTCGACATCACGAACTTCGTCCTCCACGAAACCGGCCAACCCCTTCACGCATTCGACGCCGCCAAAGTCACCGGAGCACTCGTAATCCGCCAAGCCAGGGACGGCGAGCAATTCACCGCTCTCGACGAAACCGTCCACACTCTCACACCTGAAGATCTTCTCATCTCAGACCAATCCGGAGCCGCCCTCGCGCTCGCCGGGGTCATGGGTGGACTCGATAGCGGGGTCACTGAAGAAACGAAATCCATCCTTTTGGAATCCGCATACTTCACTCCCTCCAACATCCGCCGCACTTCGCGCCGCACATTCCTTTCATCGGATTCCTCCTACCGCTTCGAGCGCGGAGCCGATCCGCAGGCAGTTCTCCCCGCCGCCGCACTTGTGATCAAGCACATCGGCGGTTCACCATCCGAAACCGAAGCCGCAGGTAGCCTCCCCCTCCCCCCCTCTCCCGTCTCCCTCGATCTCGGAAAGCTCCATCACCTCCTCGGGAATTCTATCTCCACCGAAGCCGCCGAGGAAATCCTCACCCGCCTCGGCCTCACCAAACAGTCCGACGGCAAATGGCAAATCCCATCCTTCCGCCAAGATCTCACGCGGCACATCGATCTGGCCGAGGAAATCACCCGCGTCCACGGCCTCTCCAACGTCCCCTCCCGCCTCCGTGCAACCCTAGTTCCAACTAGCACCACGGACGCAGCCTACGATGCGGACATGACCCTACGCCGCCGCCTAGCCGCCTTAGGCCTCTACGAGTGCCAGACGATCAAGCTGATCTCCGAGACACAACTCCCTGACATCCTCCCCCTCCGCCCCATGATGGAAGGGGATCTCATTCGCGTAAAATCCCCCCTCAGCGAGGATCACGCGATCATGCGCCCATCCATCGTCCCAGGTCTCGTCGCCAGCGCGGAGAGAAACTCCCGTCAACAATCAAAATCACTCCGACTCTTTGAAATGGGACGCGTATTCCGTAACGCCGGCGGCGGCAAAGCCCTCGATCAGGAAAGCGACAACCTCGCCCTACTCATCTCCGGGAATACCACCCCGTCCTCATGGGCGGCAAAAGACCGCTCCGCCGACATCTACGATGCGAAGGCCATTCTCTCCGCCCTCCTCCCCGGCCACAGCATTTCGCTGAAACCAAAAGATCGCGAAAACGTCGCCCTCGCCGCAGAGATCAAAGCCGGTGACCAAACCATAGGTGCATTCGCCCGCCTTTCCTTGAAACGCGAGCGCGACCTGGACTTCCCCCACCCCGTCTTCATCGCCGAACTAGATCTAGCAAAGCTCCGCAAACTCATCTCCGCGAAATCCCAAGTCGAAGATCTCCCCCAGTTTCCCGGCTCCTCCCGCGATGCAGCCATGGAACTTCCTATCGAAACGCCCAATGCCCAGATCGAGGCCACCCTCGCCAAGGCCAAGGAACCACTCCTCGTCTCCTACGAATGCTTCGATCTCTTCACAGACCCTTCCGGAGAAAAAATCGCAGCAGACCGCAAGTCCATCGCCTACCGCTTCCATTACCGCGACCCCGCAAAGACCCTCAAGCAAAACGCGATCGACGAAGCACACAAGCGCATCCTCGAACTATTGATGAAAATCACGGGGATTACTTTCCGTTAGCTTGATTACTGCGGTTCTAAAAAAATAGAACTAATGCGAATACTAGAGGATTTGTAAAAATACAGATGAGGTCGGGAATTGCTCTCGGAAAACCATATTCCACCTTCAAAATGAAAAAAACATGCCGAAGTCGGCTCCAATCTCCAATTTCTGATGCTGCGTTAAGAGTAATGCCATCTAATATTAGACATCCCTAGGATTTTTCGATAAACATGCTTTGTGAAAATAAAATCACACTATTCTATCTTCGCCTCTCTGGCGCTGTTACTTGTCGGAATCGCCCTGTTTCGTTGGCTGCCTAATAAAGAACAAACTTTTGATAGTCAGTTAACTACGGCAAACCGGACACACTCATCCAAAGCCAAACCAAATTCCTTGCGCGACGTAGCCAGAGAGCTCGAAACGGCAACGAAAGTCGAAAGGACGGAACTCATTTCCGAGAGAGTGAAGATCGCACGCGCACGCCAGACAGAACTTGCGGAAGCTGCGAAGAAAAATCCGGAACGGGTTCTTCGCGCCATGATGGGCTTGGACGAGCTTGCAGCACTCCCACCGGAGATACGTGCGGAGTCTGAAAAGCCATTTAGCGCAATAGGCAATATCGACCTCCGCTGGGCTACCTCGATCAATCCTGATGGTTCCTTGGACTGCTCCAACAGGAATCTGGCCATCGTTGATGGGAAACCCTTTGAAATCGCGGGTGCCTCTTTCATGCAGGCACGACAGCCGGTGACGAACATTCCGCTAAACGGCTACCTAGTTGGCGATGTTCTCGTCTTAGAGAAATCCGGTGTGAGGCAACTTAGTCCGGCCGAAGCAGAGATTGCCGGTTCTTTTTTCCCGAACTCCGACAATCGCACGATTGATCCGGTCACAGGAAGCGCGGCAGCTCCTACGGTTGCGGCAGTGATTGGTGGGAAGACCTTCAACTTCGAGAGTCCGGCCATCATCGATTATGTCAGGGAGACTCTTGAGAATGCGGAAAATGCAATCGACCCATCCAAGGACCGTAAAGTTTCACACGGACTTACATGGCTTCCCATCGCAGCTGACAGTGGCTCGGGCAGCGGCATTATGGTATTGGATAACTCGTTTCAGGATGATGACCTCGACGTTTTGTTCATCCGCGCTGACTTCCCCGATCTTACTGGTGAAGCAGTCACCAAGGAGGTTCTCGAAAACAGTCTGGCTGCAGTAAATTCGCGAGTTCAGGATTTCTCCTACGGGAATGCCTCCATCACCTACACGGTTACGGATACCGTTTACCGGCTCACCACGAACAGTACGACAGTTGCGACTGGCACCGGCGAATTTGGTGACAGCGCCACGATCATCGCTGAGGCACGTGCTGCAGCTCAAGAAGACTTTACTCTAACTGACTATGACGTCGTAGCGGTATTTTTCCCAGACCTCTCAGGGTTACCAAACTCAAAAATCACTTACGGCGGACTTGCGACTATCGGAGGAGCAAACCATTGGATCAACGGTGTTCCGGCGCAAAACCAAGTAGAGATCATACTCCACGAGTTTGGTCACAACTACGGACTCTTTCACGCAAACTATTTCAACCCTACCCACGATTTCAATGATCCAGGCGATGAAGGATATTTCGACCCCGCAGGTGTGAGTCTTGAATACGGAGATATTTATGACCGCATGGGCGAAGGAGATGAAGACGATGGTTACTTCAGTCCGTATGCAACTTCCCGCCTTGAATGGATGCCTTCCTCAAAGGTGATCGAGCCAACTTCATCCGGAACATTCACCATTCATCGTTTTGACCTACCAACGGCAACGACTGAAGCCACTCTTGCACTACGAGTGCCAATGGGTGGCGAGCTCTACAACTGGGTTGGCCTACGGGAACTCTATGATGCGACAAAAGGTCAGGCCTACATTGTGAACGAAGGGATTTATATCGACAGATCGAACCTGATAGACGCGACCCCGGGTTCCATGGCCGCAGGTGCAGAAGATAGAAGCGACGCGACACTTCCTGTCCTTAGTAATTTCTATGACTCGGCGGCGGGTGTGCGCTTCACCACCATGAGTTATGATCCAACACCAGGCAGCGAAAGCATCGACGTAAAAATCGAATTTGACACCCGGTTTGAATTACAAAGCACAAATATCATCGTGGAGGAAAATGCAGGTAACGCCGTCGTAGTCGTCAACCGCTGTTTCAATTCCACCGGTGCCAGCTCGGTCGACTACGCCACCACGGCAGGGACTGCCACTGCAGATACCGATTACCACACCACCTCCGGAACCGTGAGCTGGGTAGATGGCGACAGCAGTCCCAAGGCGATCTACATCCCCATTCGCCCCGATACACTGGCAGAAGGGAACGAGACTTTCAACATGACACTATCCGCTCCAACCAACGGAGTTCTCGTTCCCTCAAAATCAGTCACCACGGTAAGAATCATCGATGCGGGGAACACTCTCACCAACTTCGCACCCGGGTTCTTTAACACGACCGTTTCAGCAATTGCGCCCCTCCCCGACGGAAAAGTTGTCGCAGGCGGAAATTTTACCGAAAATCTCACCGGGAACATCGTGCGGTTTAACGCAGACGGCTCCGAGGACAGTTCATTCCTCAAGGGGACAGGCTTTAACGGGGTTGTGACAGATATCGCTCGCCAGACTGATGGTAAGCTGGTGGTGAACGGCTCGTTCACCGAATTTAACGGCAGCCCTTGCCCGAAGATTGCCCGATTGAATGCAAACGGCTCTCTTGACACAGATTTCGTCACCGCCCTCGGCACCGGCGCGAACAACAACATACGGGCACTCGCACTGCTGCCCGATGGAAACATTCTACTTGGAGGAAGTTTTTCGGAGTTCAACGGCACAGCTGCCCCCGGAGTTGCCCGAATTTCCCCTACCGGTACCCTCCTGACTTTCGCCCCACCATTCACGACCAGTATTATACCGCAGATTTACGGAATTGATGTCGATCCAAATGGAAAGATCATGATTGTTGGCCAATTTGCTTTCGGAACAAACGGGACTTTCAAATTCAGTATCGCCCGGTTGAATATTGATGGAACGCTGGATGAAAGTTTCAACCCGGGCTTCGGTGCTCATCAGGTAGATCTCACCGATCCAGAGAATCCTGTCCAGCTAACCAATAGCGCTGCTTTCGTTACCAAGATCGGCAGCGTGCCCTCAAACGGAACCGTGAAATACATGATCTACGGATTTTTCACAGGATACAACGGAACTTCCGTCCCCTCAACCTCAACAGGACTGATCAATACTGATGGGACTTGGGAAACATCCTTCACGCCCGGCCCGATCAACGGACAAATCTACGATATTCACTCCGATCAGAAGGGACGCCTACTGATTGCAGGATCTTTCTCTACTCCTGGAAACAGAATCGCCGCACTTCAGACTAACGGCGCTATCGATACCACGCTAAACTTCGGAGGTGGAACTACGGGCAGCTTTGTGGCAGCCATCGCCACGGATAGTATCGGCAACATTTATCTCGGGGGGAACTTTTTCAACTTCGGTGGCGCAGATAGCCGCCCGATCATAAAGATCTACGGAGGACTTGATTCTTATTCCCTCTGGAAAAACAGCCAGTTCACAGCTATTCAGATTACGGCTGGGAAAACAGACCCTGAGGAGGACTTCGACAACGACGGAATTCTCAACGTTACCGAAATGGCTCTCGGAACCTCCCCTACCACAGCAGACTCTCCGAATAGCTTCGCCATCGCTGCGGAAAACCTTTCCCTCCAATCAAGTGCCTCGTCGGAATTCCTTCAGGCAACCATGCTCCGTTCTGCGAACAACCTCGGAGTCTGGCTGGTGGCTCAGTTCAGTAGCGACCTCACTACCTGGCTTCCGGTGAATCCTTTTCCTGGCTCAAACGCTACCTACGACGTAATGGAATCCACCTCTACACGCTTCACGGTGAAGGACAAGACGCCGGCCGGCCCCGGAGTGAAACGCTTCGTCCGGTTCCGTGCTCTGGTACCGAACTGATAGGCGCAACACTAGCCCTTCCGTATGCGAGAAGGGCTTGGAAAAAGGCAATCCGCCAAGCTCAACCAATTTGGGACGCGTGGACGGACTAGAAATTCAGGATTTAAACACCTGTGGCAGAAAGGGGCTCCCCCTCTCTGCTTGACTAGCTCAATCAGAGCCCTTCGGATTCGTCAGTTGTAGCGATCGTCCGGGCTTCCGCAGAATCCTTGGTGCCCGTAGCTGACGGAGCTTTGGATGGATTCACCTGACCTGCTTCGTCGAGCTTTCCGAGGTAAGCGGGAAGCTCCACGCCTACGTTCTTGGCGATCTCGTGGAGTGGTGGCACCGCGCCAGCCATACCGGATAGGAAATTTGCAGTGCTGGTCTTTCCATCCGTGCCTTTGCCGCTGTCCCAGACGGTGATCTTGTCGATCTTGAGGTTGGCGATTGCCTGCACCTGCTCCCGGACGAGCTGGGGTAGAAGTTCGGTGACGAGCATTTGCTGTGCTCCGCCCGGCCCCGTGCATGCCTTGATAAGATCCTCGAAGCCTTTAGCTTTTCCTTCCAGCACCGCGCGGGCACCATCCGCCTCCGCCAAAAGTTTCGCCTTGAGACCGTTCGCCTCCGCCTCTTTCACGAAGACGATACCGTCTGCTTCCGCCTGCTTCTCGGTTCGCACGGCGTCGGCCTTACCCTGCTGGATTCGGCGGGTCTGCTCAGCCTCTGCATCCGCATCGACGAGAAGGCGCTCTTTCGCCACCTGTGCGGGGATAACTGTGTTCGCGTATTGAGTGGCCTTGTCCCGCTCGGCACGCTGGTTCTCTGCCGCCTGTTCGGAAACGTAGGCTTCTTCGAGAATCTTAGCCTCAGCAACCTTCTCCGCTGCCGTTGCGAGGCGCTCCGCCTCTGCTTGCGAGCTACGGCGTTGTGCGTCGGAATTGGCGATATTCACCAAAGAAGAGTTCTCACCCTCAGTCGCTTCCGCATTTGCGGAGGCCACGCTGATCCGTTTGTCCCGCTGCATCGCTGCCGCACCGCTCTCACCGTCTCGATCGGCCATGGCGACTTTCACCTTGGCTTCCGCGATGGCTTTTGAGGCGGCTTCCTGGCCGAGGGCATCGATGTATCCCGAGGCATCCGTGATATCCTGGACGTTGACGTTGATCAGGCGCAGTCCGACCTTTTTTAGCTCGACCTCCACACCCATGGAAATGTTCTGGATCAGCTTGTCGCGATCCGCATTGATCTCCTCGATGTCCATGGTGGCGATGACGACACGCATTTGACCAAAGATGATGTCCTTCGCGAGCTCCTTAATGTGCTCCATGTTTAGGCCGAGCATCCGCTCTGCCGCGTTCTCCATGATGCCGGGCTCCGTGGAAATACCGACGGTGAAGGTGGATGGGGTATTGACCCGGATATTCTGCTTGGAAAGAGCTCCCTCGAGCCGGATATCGATAGGAAGCGGAGTAAGATCAAGATACTGGTAATCTTGGATCACCGGCCAGACAAAGGCCGCCCCACCGTGGTGACAGTCCGCAGATTTCCCTCCACTCACTTTTCCGTAAACGACAAGGATCTTGTGGAAGGGCAGCGCCGGTAGCGCATGGCCACCCAAGCGAGCAGGATAAAAGCAAAGACGATGATAGCGATGAGGCCGATGAGGAATTCCATGGTATGTGTTTGTTGTTAGACTTCGGGAAAATAGCATTCGACCGGCTCCACGATGAGCGTGGAGTTACCTACCTTTTCGGCTAGCTGCGTCCCGCCCCATGCATCCGCAGCACTAGCGCAGCCACAATCTTCCCCAAACCACAGGGTGCCTACACTAGGATTACGAAGATGATTGAACCATGCTTATCCGGCTCCCTGACAAACGGGAGAAGAATTCCAATGAGGAAAGCAGGAAGTCAGGAAAAGAGGCATTGGAATACAATGCTTCCTGCCTTCCTGCCTTCCTGCCTTCCT
>CAJJBR010000002.1 GCA_905182475.1 Akkermansiaceae bacterium
TCAGTGATTGAAGGTGTAGAGATTAGCCCCGCACAAGGTGCCTACATCTGTCAGATTATTCAGTTCCTGATCGAATCAAGAAGAGCGAATCTATAAGGCGAACAAGGCGTCGCTCTCAACACCTGCCCCGCCGCGAGTTCAATCCGTCATGACCATTCAAACATTGAACCCCAGTCGAAGCCTCGCCCCCGGGCAGGTGTGAGAGGACTTAGACGTTGAACGAGTTGCAGCGGGGCACTTGATGTCGTGACCGCGCCAGTTCAACTTCCAGTATTGTTACTTCTAGATCTTCCGACGGTTCAGGGTAAGAGATTTCCAGAACAGACCGAAGAAGAGAAGAAGGCTCTCCGTGAATCTCAAGAAAGAGAGAGACGGAGACGAGTTACTGGATATTGAATCAAAAATCGGAAATCATCAATCCATTCGATCAGACCTTCGGAACTGGTCGGACAAGGGCGACTCCTCTGGTTTCCAAGGCTCCATGATGTATCTGATGAAGGATTTCCGTCATGCCCATCTGACAGGAGCGCCGTTTATTTTTGGCCGAGTCCCTTAGAGCATCACTCGCGCTTCGCTTTCCCGGCGGGGATGACGAGGGTGGCAACTTCAGCTTTCCTCACCATTCCTTCCGCAACGCTGCCGAGCAGAAGAGATGCGACGACGCCATGGCCGTGGGAGCCGAGGATGACGAGATCCACGCCGAGTTCCTTGACCTTTTCCTTAAGAACGTGGAGGGGGCTGCCATCACAGAGATGAGTGACGGGTGTAGCTCCTTGGGAAGCCGCTTCGTCCGCCACTTTTTGAAGGGTCTTCTGGGCGCGGGTGCGGGTTTCCGCGTGGAAGGAATGGATGGCGGGAAATTCCTCGGGCGCGAAACCGTAGGCGGTATAGGTCGGCTCCGGCTCGATTACGTGAAGAAGGTGGAGTTCGACTCCGAATGCCTTGGCCATCTTCACGGCGGCATCGACCACACCATCGGTTGCATTGGAAAAATCAACAGCTACTAGGATCTTTTTCATACCTAACACTACACCTAACGGAGGCCGTTGAGAACGAGAAACGCTCCGCATATTTGCGCGGAAAAGAAGCAGCAATTGCCCGTTGATCCCGAGGCTTTCCAAGCCAGACTGCGGGCGGAAATTTTCCTCCACCCTCATGGATATCCAGACCCTCTTCCTCCAAGCCTTCATTTACCTTTGCGCCGCACTCGTCGCCATCCTTCTGGGGAAACGGCTCGGGGTGGGCGCGGTGCTGGGCTATCTTCTCGTCGGTATCCTGATCGGACCCTGGGGTCTCGGGCTGATCGGTGAACAGAACCAAGACGTGATGCACTTCGCGGAGTTCGGGGTGGTGATGATGCTGTTTCTGATCGGCCTCGAGCTGCAGCCTTCGATGCTGTGGAGCATGCGCCGCAAAATCCTCGGACTCGGCGGCCTGCAAGTTGTGTTGCACCGCGATGGCAATCGGCGGAGTGGCGATGGTTCTTGGCCTCGCATGGCAGCCCGCGCTGGCGGTGGGGCTGATCCTTTCACTTTCTAGCACGGCGATCATTCTCCAGACACTCACCGAGCGCGGCCTGATGCGGACGGAGGCAGGGAAAGGCTCTTTCGCCGTCCTACTTTTCCAGGACATCGCGGTGATTCCCATCATCGCGGCACTGCCCTTGCTGGCGATCTATCCGGAAATCCACAACGACGGGAACCATGGCAGCGTTGGAGAAATCCTAGCCCATCTCCCCCGCTGGGCGCATGGTTTGAGTACGCTCGGAGCCGTGCTGGCAGTCGTTTTCCTCACCCGCTGGTTATCGCGCCCGGTGTTCCGCATGATCGCCGCGACCCGCCAACGCGAGGCGTTCACAGCGACCGCACTGGTTCTTGTAATCGGTGTGGCTATCCTCATGAATATGGTCGGGCTGTCGCCGGCACTTGGCGCCTTCGTCGCCGGGGTGGTGCTGGCGAGCAGCGAATACCGCCACGAGTTGGAGAGCGATCTCGCGCCTTTCAAAGGCCTGTTGCTGGGCATCTTTTTTATCGGCGTGGGGATGGGGATCGACTTCGGGCACGTCGGAGAAAACGTATTTTCGGTACTCGGCCTGACGGTGGGGCTACTGGTGCTGAAAGGTGGGGTGCTTCTGGTGCTTGCACATTTCAACGGACTGAAAAAGGACTCGTCCTTTCTCTTCGCTTGTTCGATGGCGGCAGGCGGCGAGTTTGCTTTCGTGCTGCTAGGGATCGCGCTCCCGAGCGGAGTCCTGACTCTCGAAACAGGACGCACACTCACGGCAGTTGTTGCCATTTCCATGGCGCTGACCCCGGTGCTGATCATCGTCAGCCAGAGGATCGCATGCCGCAAAGACGAGAAATCCGAAAGCTCGCGAGAGGCCGATGTGGAGGACGAGGAATCGCCCGTGATCATCTGTGGCTTCGGGCGCTACGGCCACACGGTCGGCAGGTTACTGCGCACCCAGGGGATAGCCTGCACCGTTCTAGACCGGGATGAAGACCAGATCGACCTCCTCCGCTCCATCGGCGTCCCGGTCTTTTACGGCGATGCCTCACGCCCCGACCTGCTGGCGGCTGCGGGCGCGGCAAAAGCGAAGATTCTCGTGGTTGCGTTGAAAGACGGGGATGTCGTTTCACACATCGTCCACACCGTTCGCCACAGCTTCCCGCACCTGAAGCTCTACCTCCGCGCCCACAGCCGCCTAGAGGCCTACGAATTCCTCGATCTTGGAGAGGAAAACATCTACCGGGAGACGCTCGATTCATCGCTGGTGATGGGTGTAGATATCATGTCAGATCTGGGGATCACCCGGGACAAGGCGGAAAAAATCGCCTGCCATTACCGCAAGAACGACGAGCGTATCGTCCGCGAGATGGCGAAGCATCGCCATGATCGCAAAGAATACATCAGCCGGGCAAAGGATTATACTCAGACCCTAGACGAACTGATGCGCCGCGATCTCGACGAGGACGCTACGCAAAAAGATCCGTGATGACCTTCGCCGGTTCGACTCCGGTTAATCTCTGGTCGAGACCTTGGAACTTGAAGTTGAGGCGCTCGTGGTCAATGCCGAGGGAGTGGAGAATCGTTGCATGGAGATCGCGGATATGGACCGGGTTTTCCGTAATGTTGTAGCTCATCTCGTCGGTCTCGCCGTAGACCTGGCCACCCTTGATCCCGCCGCCCGCCATCCAGATGCTGAAGCAGCGCGGGTGGTGGTCGCGGCCGTAGTTCGTTTCCGTGAGTTTTCCCTGCGAATATACTGTCCGGCCAAATTCGCCGCCGAAAACGACGAGCGTGTCCTCGAGCATGCCACGCTGCTTGAGATCCTGGATGAGACCATAGCAACCTTGGTCGATGTCCTTGCACTGGGATGCGAGGTCGCGCGGCAGATTGCCGTGCTGATCCCAGCCACGATGGAAGATCTGGACAAAGCGAACGCCCCTTTCGAGAAGACGGCGCGCCATGATCGCGGAGTTCGCGAAGGTGCCACGCGTCTTGCTGTCCTCGCCGTACATCGCGTAGGTGTGCTCCTGCTCGCCGGAGAGATCCGTCAGCTCCGGCACCGAGGACTGCATCCGGTAGGCCATCTCATACTGCTGCATACGCGTCACGATCTCCGGATCGCCGACCGCCTCATAGGATTTCATGTTCAGCTTGGAAAGCCCATCGAGCATGCTGCGGCGCATCTCACGCGGGACACCGGCGCTATCCTCAAGGAAAAGAACCGGATCGCCTTTCGAGCGAAGGTCGACGCCTGCGTATTTCCCGGGCAAGTAGCCGGAGCCCCAAAGCCGTGAGGAAATCGCCTGCACGTTCGAGTAGGGAGAACTGTGGGTCGCGTGGAGCACGACGAACGAGGGAAGATCCTGGTTCATCGAGCCGAGCCCATAGGACAGCCAGGAACCCATCGAGGCCTTGCCGTTGACCATCGAGCCGGTGCAGACGAGCTGGTTGGCGGGCTCGTGGTTGATCGCATCGGTGTGCATCGACTTGATCACGCAAATATCGTCCGCCATTTTGCCGTGCCACGGCAGCGCTTCGCTGATCCACGTTCCGGATTTTCCGTGCTGGGAGAACTTGAAGCGCGAGGGCGCGAGCGGAAATGCCGCCTGCTTGGAGGTCATCCCGGTGAGGCGCTCGCCTTCCTTGGCAAGGTAGTCTTTCAGATCTTCCTTGAAGCGCTTCTCAAGCTCCGGCTTGTAATCGAACGTATCCAGTTGGGATGGGGCGCCGATTGGCGAAATGTAGATCGCGCGCTTCGCCTTCGGGGCGAACTGCGGGATGCTCATGTTGCCCATCGGTTGTGCTGCGGCAAAGCCCTTTTCGCCGACCAGCGATGCCATCGCGGCCATTCCGAGCCCAGTGCCCGATTTCCGGAAAAACTGACGCCTTGTTAGGGCACTGTTGTAAGCTTCTAGAGGATTCATAACGGTTATCTGGTGATTGTTTCGTCGAGGTTAAACAGCTGTCCGGCAACCAAGGCCCAAGCGGCCAGTTCCACGGCCGGAGCCTCTTCGTCTGGCTTCAACTCGCCGACGGCGATCGCCTTGCGAGCCTGTTCAGGTTTCTCCGTGTAGTGCGCGATCGCCTCGTCGAAGGTGGTCTTCACATAGGATCTTTCATCTTCATCCAATTTGCGTCCGAGGAGTCTGAGCGTGATCAGATCCAGCCGCGCGTCAAAGCCCTCGGCTTCCTTGACCGCCTTGGTGGCGAGCACCCGGGTCGCCTCAACGAACTGCGGATCGTTCATCATCGCTAACGCCTGTAAAGGGGTGTTGGTCGTTTCCCTACCAACACAAAATGTCTCCCTTGTCGGAGCGTTGAGAATCTCCATCGTCGGCGGTGCGGCGGTGCGTTTCCAGAAAGTGTAGAGGGATCTCCGGTAGAGCGAATCGCCGGTGTCACGCTTGTAGTTCTTGGTGTTCGACTGCCGCATGGCGACCGCCTCCCAGATCCCTTCCGGCTGGTAGGGCTTCACCGGCGGGCCACCGACTTTTTCCGAAAGCAACCCGGCGCTTTCCAGGGCGAGGTCTCGGATCTGCTCCGCATCGAGGCGCGTCCTCGACCCACGCGAAATCAGGCGGTTGCCGGGATCCTTCTCAAGCTTCTCTGGAGAAATTATACCTGCCTGCCGGTAAGCGGCGGAGGTGACGATCGTCTTGGCCATGTGGCGGTAGTCCCAGCCGCTGGCGATGAATTCCGAGGCCAGCCAATCGAGGAGTTTGGGATGAGTCGGGCGTGCGCCCATAATCCCAAAGTCGCCGTTGGTCTCGACGATGCCGGTGCCGAACATGTACGACCACAAGCGGTTCATGGTGACTCTCGCAGGCAGCGGATTTTTCGGATCGTTGAGCCACTGCGCGAGGCCGTTCCTGTCCTTCGGTGCACCCTCCGGCATGGCCGGGAGCATGGCCGGGGTATCCGGGAAAACCTTGTCGCCCTTGGAGGTGTAGGCACCGCGGATCAGGACGTGAGCGAAGGGCTCGCTGTCCTTTTTCTCCTCATACACCAAGGTCATCGAGCCACGGTCGCGCAACGCCTTCTCCTCGGCCTTCATCTTGGCGAGCTCTTTGAACAAAGCTACCCCAGGCTGGTCGACTGTTGTGATGAAATGCTCGAACAGTGCCTTGTTTTGCTCAGCGGTGCGCTTGGCTTTCGGAATGGCCGCCCAGTGCTCGATCATCTGCTGGTTTGCTAGGTGGGCAATCTCCCCGTGGCTGAGGACTCGGCGGTAGAAACGGAAATCCTGAAGAGCCACTTTCCCACTCACCTTCGAGTCACCTCCACCCCGCGATCCAAGTATCAGGGGGGATGTCGTCTCGATGCTGGCGCCGACCGAGTTCGGAACGGGCAATGTGCCCGCGGGCTTGCCATCGACATATACCACCATCGCCTGGTCGGAGGTTTTCGTGCCATCAAACACCACCATTACGTGTTGCCACTTGCCTGGTTCCAGCCTCTCGGGGACGATCAGTTTGTTAGCTGACTTGTCCCAGGAATCGATGATGTGAGCTCCGGGCTTGCCCTTATCCAACCAGATGTCCCAGCCACGGTAGCGGTTCGACACATCCATTTTTGAGATCACTGCGCCTGTCGAATTCTTCGTATACCAGATGAATCCGCCATAACTGACCTGATCCTCGCGTGAAAAATTACCGACGTCACCGAGAACGATCTCGCTGCCGGAAACGACCACCGCCTTGCCGAGAGGGCCGTCGATACGCTCCGGGGAAACCGGCCATTCGCGAGTCTCCCCGTCGATGGTACCGGTGAGATTGCCTTTCGCTGCGACCAAGGGTAGATGAACCGAAAGCGTGGGATCGGACTCTTTGGGAGCGGAGTCCGAATAACCTGCCAGCCACTTCTCGTAATCTCCCTGCGCCGCGATTTTCCTCTCGGCGATGCGCTTATCAACTCCAGCTATCTTTTCCTGAATGGCAACCAAAGCGTCCCGGTCCTCCGGAAGAGCTGCAAAGATCGACGGTGGGTGATTCGCGTTGTTCCGATCCAGCGCGCTCATCGTGTTGTTCCGGAAAAACGCGGTAAGCTGGTAGAATTCCTTGGTGGAAAACGGATCGAACTTGTGATCATGGCAGGAAGCGCAGCTCGCCGTCAGGCCGAGCCAAATCGCGCCCATGGTGTCCACCCGATCGGTCGCATAGATGGCATCGTATTCCTCGGGAATCGCCCCGCCCTCGCCGGTGGTCGCTAGGCAGCGGAGGAAACCGGTGGCCACTTTCTGGTCAAGCGTCGGCTCGGGCAGCAGATCGCCGGCGATTTGCTCGGTGGTGAATTTGTCCCACGGCATGTTCTCACTGAAAGCGCTGATCACCCAATCGCGATACGGCCAGATCGCGCGGTAGTTGTCGATATGGATGCCGTGGGTATCCGCATAGCGGACCGCATCAAGCCAATACCGGGCGAAGTGCTCCGCGTTGGCTGTCGTCGAGAGCATCTTGTCCGCCTCCGCGGAAACCGCCGCGTCCGCGTCCTTTTCGTATGCTGCCACGAAAGCATCGGTATCCGCAGGCTCCGGCGGCAGGCCAGTCAGGTCGAAGGACAATTTGCGGTGGAATCTCCTCGTATCCTCCGACGGGTTCGGCTTGAGGCCGGCTTCCGCAAGCTTCTCGAAAACGAAGCCGTCGATCGGCTTGTCCGACCAATCGTTGGCAAGAGGGCTTGCCTTCACAACGGGCTCGTAGGACCAATGACCCTCATACTCCGCACCCTGGGCTATCCATCTCTCCAGCAGGGCGATTTCGCGCGCACCCATCGTTTTATGGCTCTCCGGCGGTGGCATCACCTCGTCCTTGTCAGCGGAGCGAATCAGTTCCATCAGCACGGATTCCTCCGGCTTGCCCTTCACGATCACCGGAGCGCCGAAATCGCGAACCTTGAAGGTATCCTCCTCGATATCGAGCCTCAGCGGCTCCTTTTCAGGCTCCCTCGCCTCCGCATCCGGGCCGTGGCATTGGTAGCAGTATTCGGAGAGGATGGGCTGAATGTGCTCATTGAAAGAAACCTCCTTCGGCAGAACCATCGTTTTTCCCGCAGGAGCTTCCTCAGCAAGAAACTCAAACACGATCGGGTCTTTACCACACCCGGAAAGCATTGCGCAGAGCGGTAGTATTTGAAAAAAACGATATTTCATAGGCAGCATGCAGGAGTGAAGGGATACTTAACAACCCCCTCGAATCTATCAATTCAACATGCCGGTGATACACCCGAATTCAAGCTGAAATCCCCCAGAAGAAGAAGTGGTCAATCCCGGCAATTCTTCATTGGAGTTTAGAGTTTAAAATTTAGAGTTTCCCCATGAAACGCCTTTTCCTGCTCGACGGCATGGCCCTGATCTACCGGGCTCACTTTGCCCTCATCAATAACCCGATCAGAAACTCCAAAGGCGTCAACACCTCCGCCCTCTACGGTTTTATCAACACCCTGCTCTCCATCCTGGAAAAGGAAAAACCCACCCACCTCGGTGTTGCCTTCGACACCTCCGCGCCGACCCCGCGCCACATCAAATACCCCGCCTACAAGGCACAGCGCGACGAAATGCCCGAGGAGCTCGCCGCCTCCATCCCCCACGTCAAAGCCCTCTGCCGCGCCTTCGCCATTCCCGTTCTCGAAATCGACGGCTTCGAGGCCGACGACCTCATCGGAACCTTGGTGAAACGCGCCGAGCCCGACGGCTTCGAGTCCTACATGGTCACCCCCGACAAGGATTTCGCGCAGCTCATTTCCCCCACCACCTACATGTGGAAACCTGGCCGCAAAGGCAGCGAATACGAAATCATCGGCATGGAGCAGCTCGAAAGCATCTGGGGCGTCTCCGAGCCACACCAGATCATCGATCTCCTCGGCCTCATGGGCGACGCCTCCGACAACATCCCCGGCGTCCCCGGCATCGGCCCCAAGACCGCCCAGAAACTCATCAAGGAATACGGCTCCACCGAAAACCTCCTGAAAAACACCGCCAAGCTCAAAGGCAAGCAGAAGGAAAACGTCGAGGCCAACGTCGACCAAGCACTTCTCTCCAAAGACCTCGCCACCATCATCCTCGACTGCCCAATCGAAGTCACATGGGAAGAGCTGCTCGTCTCCCAGCGCGACGACGAAGCCATCAAACAGCTCTTCATCGACTTCGAATTCC
The DNA here is from genome assembly GCA_905182475.1 of Akkermansiaceae bacterium. GTDB lineage: Bacteria > Verrucomicrobiota > Verrucomicrobiia > Verrucomicrobiales > Akkermansiaceae > Luteolibacter. The sequence continues at coordinate 8,660 of CAJJBR010000002.1, forward strand.
GCTCCCTCACCAAGCGCCTCTTCGGCGAAGAACGGAACGCGGACTTTAGTCCGCAGCCAACAACCGGAGAAACCCCAACCCTCTTCGACACCTTCAAAACCATCGCCGACGTCCCGCACAAATACACCCTAGCCAACACCCCGGATCTCCAGAAATCCCTCTTCACCGAACTAGCCGCCCAGAAATCCTTCTGCTTCGACATCGAGACCACCTCCCTGAACCGCCACTCCGCAAAACTCCTCGGAATCGCCTTCTCCTGGAAAGCCCACGAAGGCTGGTATCTCCCATACACAGAGGATCTTCTCCAACCTCTCCGCTCTTTGCTCTCCGCATCTTCGGAGAAGATCGGGCACAACCTGAAATACGACCTCTCCGTCCTCCACTCTCACAACATCCACGTCGCCGGCCCGTTCTTCGACACCATGCTCGCCGATGCCCTGGTCGCCCCCGAGCGCCGCCACAGCATGGACTACCTTTCGGAAATCCTCCTCGGCTATTCCACGGTCAAGCTCGCCGACATCGCCACCGCACCCGAAGACGATTCCGCCCAAGACGACCTCTTCGCCCACGCCGAGAAAAAATCCAAAAAGTCCAAAGATCTAGATATCGCCTCCATCCCCTTGGAAATCCTAGCCGAATACGCCGCCGAGGACGCCGACGTCACCTACCAGCTCGCCGAGAAACTCCGGCCTCTCCTCAAGGAAAGTGGCCAGGAAAAAGTCTATTTCGAAATCGAAGCTCCCCTCCTCCCCGTCCTCGTCCGCATGGAAATGGAGGGAATCGCCATCGATCTGGAAGCCCTCCAAACCATAGCCGTCGACCTCCAGCAGACCATAGACCAGCTCGCGAAATCGATCCAAGCCCACGCCGGCACCCCGTTCAACATCGCCTCCCCGAAACAGCTCGGCCAGATCCTCTTCGATCACCTCAAGCTCTTGGATAAGCCCAAGAAAACCAAAACCGGCCAGTACAAAACCGACGAGCAAACCCTCTCCACCCTGCTCGGTATTCACCCCATCATCGAGGAAATCCTCACCTACCGCGAGGCATCCAAACTCAAGTCCACCTACCTCGACGCCCTCCCCAACCACATCGCCCCGGAGACCGGCCGCATCCACACCCATTACCACCAGCTCCTCGCCGCCACCGGCCGCCTCGCCTCCTCCGATCCCAACCTCCAAAACATCCCCGTCCGCTCAGAAGCCGGCAGAAAAATCCGCCAAGCCTTCGTCCCGCGCGACGGCTGCACCCTGCTGGCCTGCGACTACTCCCAGATCGAGCTCCGCGTGATGGCCGCCCTCGCCTGCGACCCCACCATGATCTCCGCCTTCCAGGACGGTGCGGACATCCACACCATCACCGCCGCGAAAGTCCACGGAGTCACCCCCGAGGAAGTCACCCGCGAGATGCGCTCCGGCGCGAAAATGGTCAACTTCGGCATCATCTACGGCATCTCCGCCTTCGGCCTCTCCCAGCGCCTCGCCATCCCCCGCGGCGAAGCCGCCGAAATTATCGACGCCTACTTCCGCGAGTATCCCGCCATCAAGGAATACATGGATCGCACCGTCGCCGTCGCCCGTGATAAAGGCTACGCCGAGACCCTCGCCGGTCGCCGCCGCCACTACCCCGACCTGAGCACAGGAAACGCCGGCCTCCGCCAGAACGCCGAGCGCGCCGCCATCAACATGCCCATCCAAGGCACCTCCGCAGACATGATCAAGATCGCCATGATCCGCATCGACGAGCTGCTCCGCAAAAAGCCCTACCAGACCAAAATGCTCCTCCAGGTCCACGATGAACTCGTCTTCGACCTCCACCCCGACGAGGAAGCCGAACTCGTCCCCAAAATCCTCCACATCATGGAATCCGCCCTGCCGCTGCCACACGACGTGCCGATTCTCGTGGAAAAAGGCACCGGCCAAAACTGGCTGGCGGCGCATTGAAACCGGAGCCGCGTTCTCTAGAACGCGAGCGGGCGTAACTGAAAGTGGTGGGCAGATTGCAGGAGAATAAGGAGAAGGTGCGTCTCCGCGAAAATCAGGCAACAGCTCAATCTCCAAACCGGGGACACGCTTGATTTTCAGATCGAGGGAGGAGCCATCAAAGTCGTTCCCGTCGCAAAGGGATCTTTAGAATATCTCATGACGATGAGGCTCAGCTCAGAAAAGTCGAAAAGCTGATGCGTGGGAATTTCTCGTCAGCGCATCCCGCATGGGTCAGCATTGTCGTTCTCACAGAACTGGCCTGGATTCTTACCCGACGCTACAGATATTTACGCCCGGATGTGGGAGCCTTTCTCCACCAGCTCCTCCATACCGCTTCCATCTGTGTGGAAGATCACGCCATCGCGGGAAAAGCCATCGATTTTTTCCTAGGATCCACCGCCGATTTCTCCGACTGCCTCATCCTCGCCCGGAACGAATCCCGCTCCATCTCCCCCACCCATACCTTGGATCGCAAAGCCGCGAAACTCGCAGGCTTTCAGCTACTTTGAAACGCCTTACATTGCCCCACGTCTGCAACGGGAACAGGCATTTCCGGTATTTCGCCGAGGTTGTCGCGATTTCTAAATCGCGGTTCCTTTCTGCTTACGCCGCAGGTGAGAGGGACCGTGGTTTAGAAACCACGCCTGCAACGGGAGCGGGCATTTCCCTCCACTCACACCTTGGATCCGTAAAGCCGCGAAGCTCGATGGCTTCCAGCTTCTTTGAAGGATGCGTCCTTCCCGCCGCAGATCACCTAGAATGGCTCTGGATGCTTCGGAGATGCCGCAGCAAGCGCCCCAAGCTAATATGAATCCCAACCCTCTCCCGTTCTGCATCGTGTCTGACGGGCTTCTATGGCGCGTAGAATCGGATTCAGTTTGCTGGCAGCTTTTTGCCGAAACTCGTCCAGCTTCTCAATCAACGCATCAACCGTTTCGGCGGTGTAGGGGGTCTTGCCTTTCGGCGGATTGTGTCGAATTTCCAGCCTCAATCTTTGTGGTGTTTTCGCATACACAACCAGCTCTTCCGCTGAATTGCCAAACAACCTCACAGCTCCCTCGTTTCCTTCCCAGCCGCTTTTCCCTCCGTATTCACGAAGGACGGGGGAAAGACCCTCCAACGCCTGCGGAGCGTCAAAACCCGCGCCTCCCACATCCCTGCAAGTTTCCACCTGCCGCAGCGAAAAGGTGCCGGTAGATTCAGAAACACAAACGCCTTCACTTCCTGCCGAATCGGCAACTCTAGCGGCACGTCGCACGTCGGCATTGAGAGCTGCGAATACTTGCTTAATGTATTCGCTAAGAGCCGCATCATGTTCACCGGGAGAGAGCGACAAGGGGGCAAGGTTGTCCCTTCCGCATAGCCCCTTCTCAACAAGCTCCGAGCTTGCGAAAATCGCGTCGGGTTGCCGGGTTGCTAGTTCCCTCCGTCGATGATTCAACGCCCGGTTTACGTTCAAGGAAAGATGGGCGGTAATGAGGACCGCGATTTTACCGGACTGGTCAGGAAGGCTACCACGATAAAATTTCAGCCTACCTGAAAACAATGGCGGGGTGAGAATTTGCCTCCCGATTGCTAGTGGCTTGGAACGAATTTTCAACTCCTTCGAATCCCCATTGTAAGGCGCTACGTTAAACAGTTTTGAGAATAGGTCGTGTTCGCCACGCTGGTCTGTTGGGCATCCCCCAAGGTGGAGAATGAAACTGTTCAAATCCTCCTTCGTGGCACAGATCACAGGAGGCATTCTCCATACGAGGTGAATCTTATCGTTTCTCCCTTCATCTTGATTGATCGTGGAAGGTAGTGGATTATAGAGATTATCTCTTGGTGTCTCATAGGCTTCGTAATCACCGGGGTGCCTAAGAGAGGATGTTGGAGATTTCTTTCTGCGGAGTCGGCGCGGAGTCGTAGGCTCATTTGCACGTTCTTGCAAATCACGGGGCGGACGTTTCAGTTTTCGGATTGCCCCATTCGAACCTTGCCGCCTAGGCACACGTTTGCTATTTTTCATTTTTCATTAGATAGCCAACCCGGTTGCAATTTCCCTCTGCGCCGGGTTGGTTTTTTTTCTCAACTAATCATCGTATTCGATGAGAAGATCCTCACCCATTAGTGGTCTTCTGGGTGGCTCTGCGTTCTTTCCAGAAAGACGCGTTGCTTGATTGCCTTCCTGCGCTCGGATAGTGTTGATAATCTTTTCATCGCCTCATCATAGGAGGCTCAAAGACTTGAAGCGATGTGTAAATGGGTGCGAAAACCACCCGGACACAGCGAAAAACACGTTTTGTGTTGGGCGTCAGATTATTAGTTCATTCATAAGTCTTATGAACTCTGTATTTTTTTACCCGACGTGCCGCCCCAATAGTTGAAGTATATTCAAAGACACCATCCTCAATGGCATCCACGTCAATTCTTTCCTTGTCAACTATGGACTCTTGATTCGGGTGGCCAGTTATGAAGAATAACCCTTCAACTCTTGCTGGACGTCCCTTTCCCTTTGGATCGGGAGGGGTATAGACGTTGCCACCACCACCGACGCTGGCGGAACTGCTCGCGACTGTTGATGAATAATCGTTACAATCGACGAGAATGCCTTCTCTAGTTGCCGATATAACAAATCCCTTGATTCTCCTGGCTGACTTTGCGGCAAGAATATCTGAATCCCTCTTCGCAGAATCTGAAGCTCTCTTTTCAGAAGCCAGTTTTGTAGCTTCGGCGGCGGCTGAGGTAAGTGCGGCTTGGTCTCTTTCAACGATTTGCTTCACCTCATCGGCGGGTAACCATTTACCACCATATTTCGCAAGGCCTTTCGTTTTCTGGGAATTTTCAAACTCCACTTTCTCTTCGTATTTTCTTCTGATTGCGGACTTCTCTTCATTTCTGGACTGCTCTTTCTTTTGTTTGGCTGCTAGCGCCTCATCCTTGGGCATCCATTTTCCGTTGTATCTGGCCTTGCCGTCTTCAAACTCCTTGATGCAGGAATCCAACACGGTGATGTGAGGTGTCAGAATAGGAACACTTTTCGGGAAGCGAGCGGAGAAATCACGATATTCCTTGGCGGTCTTGCGAACAGGTTCCAATTCCACTTCGGTCGTGATAGTTTGCGGTAGCGCGGAAATCACTTCGATCTTTCCGGCTAACTTCTGTCTTGCGATGGTGAACGTCCGGCTTGCCGTTTTGATCTTCACGGAAGGACCGCTAGCCCTCAATTCGGAATAGACGACGATATTCGCCCCCGCGTCATCATGAAATGTTTGATCCTTAATCGCGGCGAGACCCACGCCAAAGACTGACGAAGGAACGAGCGAAAGCAGGGAGATGAAAAACAGGAGTGACAAGTGCGGTTCGGCTTTGGTTTTCATGGCGAATGTGGCGATTTGTGTATAATTTGTATAATTTGATAGCGATTCGTTCTGAGGTAGAGCCTACTTAGCAGTGAGGACTTTCTTGACCCTTTGGACGGTAGAAATCCCCTTGCCTGTGATCTTGGCAGCGTTTCGCACGGATTGGCCTTCACGGAGACGGCGGCGTATGTCGGCGTGCTTCACGAGAAACTCCTTTCCCGAAAATGTCGATCCGGGAGGGCGTCCAAGCCTGCGGCCTTTGCGCTTGGCTTCATCAAGGCCCGACTTGATTCGTTCCGAGAGAGTTTCCCTTTCGGCGCGTGCCATTTCGGCAAGCAGGGCAAACATGATCGCCGCCGCTGGATTGCGCTTGCCGTTGGGAAGCATGGTTTCGATTCCTTGCTGGTGCCAATAGAGGGATACCCCGAGGTCTTCCAAGGTTTCGACAAAGGCATGGGCAATGCTGTTGCGTCGCGCCAAGCGTGAAACCTCATGAACGAGAATTTTTTGAACCGCGCCTGTCCGCGCCAATTCCTCCGCACGGTGCAAGCCGCGCCTGTCGGATTCATCGGCCATCCCGGAAACCTGCTCCCGGCAGATTTCGACAACCTCATAGCCCTTGGCTTGGGCATGGGCCAGCAACTCTGAAACCTGCCTGTCGGTCTCTTGCTTGGCCGTGGAGACGCGGACCAGAATTGCAACTGGGATTTTAGTGGGGCTTTGCTGCCCGGATTTGACAACTGACATGAATACATAGTGTCAAAACGTGTCCAAAAAAACAACTGTTTTCTTGAATACACTTAGAGCGATGATGCACCCAAAAAACTATCGCCTTTGGCAACGGTCAATTTGGAGCTAGCATCAAGCAAGCCATCCCCGCAGCTGAACGAAATGCCAGATCCAAAGAGAAAATCCCCAAAAAAAGAAAATTCACATCAGTCGAAATCTGTGCCGGTGCTGGAGGTCAAGCAATTGGATTGGAAAACGCGGGCTTCGAACATTTGGCTCTTGTGGAAATCGAAGAGATTGCCTGCCAAAGATTGAGGGATAACCGTCCGAGGACGGCCACGTCACCATCTCCCGCGCCGCCGGTTCCCTCACTTTCCCGGCCAGGTTCATGCTCGTGCCCGCCATGAACCCCTGCCCTTGTGCCTTCTACGGCGATGTGAAACGCCAGTGCCGCTGCTCGGTTCGCCAGATCGAGAACTACCGCCAGAAGATCAGCGGCCCCTTGCTCGACCGCATCGACATCCACGTGGAAGTGCCTCTTGTCGATTTCAAAGAACTCACTTCCGATGCGATAACTGGCCAATCATCCGCAGTGATCCGCGAGCGCGTCGCTGCGGCGCGTGGGATTCAGGTAGAGCGCCTTCAAATCAGCAAAACTCACTACCCGCCGCGATGGGCGCGCGCCAAGTCCGCGAGTGCTGCCAGCTCGATGCCGAAAGCAAAGGCTTACCTAGAACACGCCATGGAGCAGATGAACTTCTCCGCCCGCGCCCACGACCGTATTCTCAAGGTTTCCCGCACGCTCTCCGACCTCGCCGGAAAGCAAAACATCACCGGCAACGAAGTGCTGGAGGCGATCCAGTTCCGCTCCCTGGATAGACGGTTGTTTGAGTGACTTAGAAAGTCGCAGCAAGCGCGAAGGTATCTCCACGCTTGCGGCGATGATGCGTCACATCTTCGGCGCGACGGAACCGACAATTTTTGTGCCGTCCGGCTTCTCGACTTCAACCCACCACTTTGCGTCCGCAGGAAGAGGTGACGGAGCCATGGCGTGGATGTCGTAGTCATCGTGTGATGGGGCGTAGTCACTCTTGCCGACAGCTGACATGGTGCGGTCTTCGGTGCCGATCCAAGCGCGGACTACGGTTGCGCCGTTATCCTTGAAAGGAAGCTTGATAACAAGATGGCCTTCCTTGCCTGCCTCGACCATTCCATGGCCTTGGGCTGCTTCGATTTCCATTTCGCCAGCCTTGAAAGTCCCAAGTGAGACCTCTTCGTCGTGGGCATGATCGCCTTCTTCCTCATGCGGGTGGCCGTGGGCTTCCTCGGATGATGCGGAACCGGCTGTGTTGGTTTCCTTTTCACCGCAGCCGATCAGGAGAGCGGACATGGCAAAGACGGGAACTGTCAGTATTGGTTTCATTTTCATATTTCTTGTTTGGTTGGTGTTTGTTTTGTCTTGGGGTTCGGGTTGTTGGCGGAGACACGGTGGAGTGCCGCGTAACCGGCCGGGACGACCACGAGATTCAGGAAAGTCGAGGAGAGCAAACCGCCGAGGATGACGACGGATAGCGGGGCGAGGATTTCGTTTCCGGGCTTGTCTCCCTGGAGAATGATCGGGACGACAGCCAGGGCGGCGGTCAGGGCGGTCATAAGGATGGGGATCAGCCTTTCGGAGGAGCCTTGGACGATGGCATCGAACATGGTGTGTCCTTCGTGTTCGACGAGGTGCTGGTAATGGTTCACAAGCAGGATTCCATTTCGCACGGCGATGCCGAAGAGGGTGATGAAGCCCACCATGCTGGCGATGGAAATGACCGGCGCGGTGTAATGCCCGCCAAGTCCGAACAGCGCCAGGGTGTTGCTGAAAATGCCGGGAGACTCGCTGAGATAGATCGCGACGATGCCGCCGATCAATGCGAGCGGTAGGTTCACCATGACCAGTAGGGCGACGCGGATTGAGCCGATGGCGAGTTGCAACAGGATAAGCATGATGACTGCCACGAGACCGCTGAAGATCAGGATCGTCCGGCTGGCTCCTTGCTGGGCTTCAAATTGTCCGCCGTAGTTCACCGAATAACCGTAGCTCTGCACGATGGGATCGACAGCTTTCTGAACCTCTCCAACCAAGTCTCCGAGGTTGTATCCTTCCTCGACGTTGAGCGTGACCACGGCTTTGCGCTGGGCGTTTTCGCGGGCGATGAGGTTCGATGTCATTTCAGGGCCGATGTCAGCCACTTCGTTGAGGCGCACCAACGCCCCGCCTTTTCCGCGCAGGACGAGGTTTTTGAGGTCGCGCAAATCATTGCGCTCTTCTTCCACCAACCGAACGGCCAGTTCATAGCGTCGGACTCCTTCGTTGATTTCGGTAACAGAAACGCCGAACACCGAATTGCGCACCTGCCGTGCCGCATCCTGCGGGGTGAGGCCGTATGAGGCGAGGTCGCTGGGGCGATACTTAACGGGCAAGGACTGGATCAGAACCTCACGGTTTGCCGCCACATCGCGTGTGCCGGGCATGGGTTTTAGTACACCTTCGATTTCCTTGGCGATGGCGCGCAGCTTGGCGAGATCCTCTCCATAAACGCTGATGGCGATGGCCGCCGGGGTGCCGGAAAGGATGTGGCTGAGCCGGTGCTCGATGGGTTGGCCGATGTTGGTGGTGATGCCGGGGACGCGCTCAAGGATGGCGCTGACCTGTTGGCGCACCTCTTCCTTTCGGAAATCGGGTTTCAGTGTCACGTCCATTTCCGAGTTGCTGACCGGCTCGGCGTGTTCATCGCGCTCGGCACGTCCGGTGCGGCGGGTTACGCTGCGAACTCCTTCGAGGGCGAGCAGCTGTTTCTCAATCGCGCTGGCCATCCGGTCGCTGGCCTTGAGGGAGGTTCCGGGGGGAGCGAAAAGGCCGACGGTGAACGTCCCTTCGTTGAACTCCGGCAGGAACGAGCGTCCGAACGTCGAGCCGAGCAAAAGTGCCAGTAAAGTGCCAAGAACAGCGGCTCCCAGCACCAACTTGCGGTATTTCACGGCCTGGCGGACGGCCGGAACATAAACACCTTTGAGCCAGCGAACGACCGGGGTGTCTTTTTCCTCCCCGGTTTTCCCTTTCATCAGGTAGCGGCACATTGCTGGGGTGACGGTGAGAGCCACGAACAACGAGGCCATGATGGATACCCCGAAGGCGACTCCCAGCGGGCGGAAGAAGCGCCCTTCGATGCCTTCGAGAAACATCAGCGGAAGGAAAACAAGTACGATAATCACAGTAGCAAAGACCATTGCCGGGCGAATCTCGTTGCTGGCATCAAGGATCACTTCGAGTCGTGGGCGCTGTTCGGAAAGCGGTTTGGCGGCGTTTTCATTGAGTCGCCGAAACACATTTTCCACATCGATGATCGCATCGTCCACCAGGCTACCCACGGCGATGGCGAGGCCGCCGAGCGTCATGACGTTAATGGTCATGCCCATCCAGTCTAGCACGAGGAGTCCAACCGCCAGTGAGAGCGGGATGGCGGTCAGGGTGATGAGTGTCGTGCGGACGTTGAGGAGAAACAGGATGAGAATGATCGCGACGATGATCGCGGCATCGCGCAGGGCGTGGACAACATTGTTCACCGACACATCGATGAAATCAGCTTGGCGGAAGATCTGCCGGTTCACTTTCAATCCTTCCGGAAGCGAAGGTTCCAGCTCGTCAAGCATCGCGTCGATTCCTTTGGTGATGGCCAGCGTATTGGTGCCTGGCGCTTTCTGGATGGTCATCACGACAGCGGGCGATCCGCCATCCGCACCGGTTCCACGTTTCGGCGCAGGGCCTTTGCGGACATCCGCCACATCTCCGATGGTGACGGGAAACTGGTCGTGATACTTGATGACGGTTCCCGAAATATCCTTCACCGAGCGCACCCGGCCACTCTGGCGGACAGGCATTTCAAGGGAATCGATGTCCGCGATGTAGCCCGCGCTGAGGGTGCTGTGCGATGCACCGGCAGCCTCCGCCACATCCTCGATAGTGAGGCCGTAGAGGCGGAGATCATCCTGGCGGACGAGCACCTGGTACTCCGGGAGTTCACCACCAATCACGGAGATCTGGGAAACACCCGCGATGGCGAGGAGCTTGTTGCGCAGGTCATACTCTGCGAAGGCGCGCAGATCCATGTCACTCATTTCCCCGCCGGGCGAGGAGATGGCGAGCAGCATGATTTGCCCGGTGATCGAGGTGATCGGAGTCATTTCCGCATGGGCATCCGCAGGCAGATCTTCGCGGACGGAATCGAGCCGTTCGGAGACGAGCTGGCGGGCGGTCATGATCTCCATGCCCCAGTCGAACTCGACGTAGGCGATCGACAGACCGATGGCGCTGGACGTGCGCACGCGGCGGACACCGGGCATGCCGTTTACCGAGCTTTCGATCGGGAAAGTGACGTATTGCTCGACCTCGTCGGCGGCGAGGCCGGGGGCTTCGGTCATGATGACCACGGTCGGGGCATTTAGCTCCGGGAAAACATCGACCGCCGTTTTCGGCAGACGGAGAGCGACCACGGCGAGCAGAAGCCCGGCGGCGAGCAGGACCAGCGATGCGTGGACCAGCGAGAATTTGATGAGACGTGAAAGCATGATGATCAGTGTTCTTCGTGATAAGCTCCGTCGGCGTGGAAGTGGCCACCCTTCTGGCTTGTGCCGCTTTGTGCGGAAGCGAGCTTGAGTTCGTATGCGCCTTCGAGGATCACCTCATCGTTGGGGCCGAGATCGCTTTTCACCTCCACCCAGCGTCCGTCATCGAGTCCGAGATCGGCTTCGACGTGGATGGCCTTGTTCGGATCGAGGGGGTCACGTTTGAAAAAAACGTGAACTATGCCGTCCTTAACCACCGCAGATCGGGGAATGGCCAACACAACTCCTCCGGTTGTGGCAGTAGTGACTTCCAGAAACGCTGACACGCCGAGCCTGGCCCATGGTCGTTGCTCCTGCGGGTTTGCGAAAAGCGGCACGGTGCGCTGTGTGGGGTCGGCATCGAGGCCGATGGTTAGTTTCGCCGGAAGCGTGTCATTCAGGTCACCTCCCTTTCCCTGGTGAGGCACGATGCTTGCGGCGTGCGCCCCCTCGAACTTCATCAAGTCACTCTGCAAACCGAGTGCGCGAAAGCGAATACGGGTCGGGTCGATGGTAGTGAGGACAAGCGTCGTTTCATCAACAAAGCTGCCATCAGTGATGGCGAGAGATTCGACCACGCCTGCGACGACTGCCTTTGCCTCGATCCAACTGATCGTCTGGTAGCGGGAAACCGGGCGACCCTCGACATCAACCGGCGCAAGCAGATCATCGGGAGTCAGCGCGTTCTCATCCGGCCCGGCGTAGGTGTTCAGGATGTTCATTGCGGCGGTGAGCGCGGCGTTGAGTTCCGCCTTGCGGCCTGCAAGTTCGGCTTCGAGAACGGTGGACTCCGACTGGAGATCCGCCCGCTTGAACTCGGCCTTGGCGAGAGCCTTGATCCGGGTGGAAAGCGCCTCGTATTTCAGGGTCGCCTGATTGTAATTCGCTACGGCAAGCCCGATGCGTGACTGGAGTTCGAGCCACTGTGGTGACTGGAACTCGTAAAGCAGAGTGCCGGGCTTCACTTCATCAAACTGATCCACGGCGAAGCGCACCTGCGAGGGAAGCAGCAGGCGGTATTCGTGCTTGGCGAGCGGCTGGAGTTCAAACGATCCGGGAACGCGGAGCGTGTCGGCCACGTTGCGCCGCTCGACCTTGGCAAAAGTGATGCCGAGATTGCTGCGGACTGTCGCAGGAATTTCGATGCGGTTGGTAACTGGTTCACCGCCATCTTCGGCAGCGGCTTGGTTTGCGTCTTTTCCGCTATCGCACGAGGCGTTTGCCGCGATCAGGGTGGCGAGCGGGATCCATCTATAAGTTGAGAATTTCATGGTAGTATAAAAATTATTTGGTGTTTACCGCCAGTCGGTCAGGGCCGAGCAGATGGTGGATTTCAGTTTGGGTGGTGCTCTCTTCAAGCCGCACTTCGATCAGGTCGAGCTTCGCTTCATGAGCGCGAACAAGGCTCTCCAACAGGACAAGACTGCCGCTTTCTCCGAGTTCCAGCAGGTTGCGGGCGTCCTCGATTTGTTGGTCAACGAGCGGCACGACATTCTTATCGATGGACTGGCGGCGGGAACGAGCACCATCCAACCGGGCGCGCATAGCGGCTAGGCGGCCTTTCGTTTTCTCAAGTTCAGTCTCGAATGCGGCACGGGAAACTTCCCGTTCCGCACGGGCGGCGGCGATTCCGCCTTTGTTCGAGTTCAGGATGGGAATCGGGATTGCCCCTATCATCCCAACCCGCGACTGGCCTTGGTCTTCCTCAAACTGTGGCCCGAGCGTTAGATCGGGATATTGCTTGCGGATCTCGCGCAACAAGGTCAGTTCGGCCACCTCGTATTCGCTTTGCAAGCGGATCAGGGTTGGGTTGCTTTCTTCCAACTTTGTGCGGTTTTTTCCGCTTGCTGCGGCAAGGATCGGAATAAGCTTCGCTGGAGCATTCGGAGAAATACCCAGCAGCGAGCGAATCTCCTGCTCGCCCTCATTCACCTTTCCTCGAAGCCTTGCCACATCTGCTTTACGACTCTCCTGCTCGATTTTAAAAAGGGCGGATTCAGTGCGTGGCAGCTCGCCCTCCTCAGCAAGTTTTCCGGTAGTTTCCACCACGGAATCGAGAGAGCCGACGATGCGCTCGGTCTCTTCCAACCGCAGGCGGTTCGCTGACCACTCCAACCAGGTTTTTCGCAGGTCGGCGAGGGTCTTCCATTCCTCTTCAGCGACCCTTGCGAGCTGCGAGTGCATGTCGGCCTTCGCCCGTGATTTCTCAACCTGTAGCCGCCCAGATACAGGGATGGTCAGAGACAAGGCCGAGCTGAGAATCCATGGATTCGGCACGCCCTCGGTGATTTTAAAAACATCAAAACTCAACTCCGGATCGTCCCAGCGTCCGGCAAATTCGGCAGTGGCCTTCGCGACCCCGGCTTTCAACCGGGCAACGCGGAGATCGGGATTGTAAACCAGCGCCACGACTTCTCCCTCCGCAAGCGACAAGCCATCACCGGGATTGAACGGCACGGATCGGGGTGCGCTTGTTTCGATTCGGCGGGCGAAGTCTTTCACCTGCTCATCGGTGGGGCTGCGGCCAAGCCAGCTCTCGGAGTGGCCGGAAGGGTTCAGCGGTGATGGCTGATAGACCTGGCAACTCGTGAGAACGGCAACAGGTAGAAGTGCGCACCTCTGGAGGAGGAGAGCTATAGTTCGGGGTATAGAAAGGGTAGATGGAAATTTCATGATCGGATCAAGGTGGGACGACCTGATTTCGGTCGCCCAAGGAACGGGGCACCGCGATGTCACGGATAACGGACATGCTACGGCGTTGTGGAACAGCGGTGCTGACGGGTGTTCGCGGCAAGCCCAGCAATCGGACTACGAGGAACCGGAACGGACTACGTGCCTAAAAATCAAGGCAGTCCACCCGTCAAAAACCGAGCCTCAACCCAACTGGGGAGGCTTGATCAGAGCAAAGCAAGGCCCGTCCGGGAATTGGTCGGAAGCGGGTAGGAGATTGGCGAGGCTTTTCGCAGAAATGGTCTGAGCGGTCGGAAATTCAGGGGCGACGAATGGTGAGTCCGCTCCCAACGAAACCACATGCGAGTGACTGTGCTCTTCACCATCGCGGGAATCTTCATCAGGCGACGGAGCTTCGTCCTCATGAGGGTGATGGTCATGACCTGTGCTCACCTCATGGGAATGCTCGACTTCCACAACCACGGCCGATCCCAGAACGGTTCCGAACGAAACCGCGATGATCAGGAGAGCTTGGAGGAAAACGCGCATGGCCTAACTGATGCCATGTTGGGAAGAAAATTCCTACCAACTTGGACCACGCCGTGAAGCTATGGCGTTCGATCTAGGGGTCAAGTGATTTCTGATTCGTGTCTTTCGGTCACCAGACATAGTAGTCCTCCCAACCAGACAGCTTTCGCTGCCCGCTCACGGGCACGAGGAATTGCGCGGAACTCAAGCACCCACGCACGAGATTTCCTCTACCAGATTGCAGCGCTTGCTGTGGATTCGATAGCGACAAAAGTTGCCACCTGATCAGAACGAACAGGAATCATGAAAACATCCCCTAAAGAAGTGGTGAAACTCAACAGCCGTCTGAGAGCGGCCATGTCACAATTTCCAGCGCCGCCGGTTCCCTCACATTTTCAGCGAGGTTCATGCTCGTCGTAGCGATGAACCCATGCCCCCGATCACCCGATACAACACATAGTTTTTCTTTTTTGGATCTCCTGCAAGCGAATCCCTGCTCTTATGGGTTCGCTCCCCGTAGGCAGCGAAAATTAATCCGGGCAGCTAGAAGTGTCGTTGTGGATCAAGGGATTGCGGCTACTAGCTGAGGCTTGCAAGTTCCGCCCACAAGCCCCGAAAGATCGCCGAACGTGGCGACCCTTCAACACGTGGCGAAGGCATTGAAATTACAGGCATCCGATTTGCTGAATGAAGCTGGCTATAGAGCTTCACTGCGCTGCCGAATCACTCACTTCCTCTTGATGCGTCTAGCGCCGGGGAATTTCACACCGGGAAACTTGATCTTGTCGATTTCAGTTTTGAGCATGGGCAGCTCATCCAACCTGCTCCCGTAATGTTCCGATGCGTCGGGTTGTGACCATCCTCCGAGCCTCTTGCGGGTTGAATCGCTCAAACCTGCGGAACGAGCCGCCGTCGCCCATGAATGCCGCAGGCTATGAATGCCCCGCCCCCCGCTTGCTCCGTCGGAAGGGGAAGCGCCTAGGGTTGCCTTTACCAATCGTCCCCACCATTTGCAGACACCGTCCGCCATACTGCCGTTGCGGTTGCGGGAAAGGCCGGGAAATAGATAGCCCTTTGGGTCTGCCTTCCTGCGTTCCTCGACAAAATCCAAGAAGCCCATGTCAATCAGCCGTTGATGCAAGGGAACAAGCCTCGCACTGGATTCCGTCTTAAGGCGGCGCTCATCCGTTTCGCGGAGGTTGAGGAATGAAATCCCCGCTTCCTCACCCATGTCGGCAACATGCGCCCCTGCCACTTCGTTCGCACGCGTGCCATGGAACGCGCAAAGCAATGGCACCCAGAACCGGGCAGGCTGCTTGCCTTTCCGTTGCCTGAGGAAATCAGGCGATGAGAAAATCCGCGTCATTTCCTCCGAGGTGAGAGTTTGCCGCTCCCTCCGCACCAGCTTGGGCAGGCGCTCGCGAATCAGGCGTCCTTTCATCGGGTTTGCCGCAATCCATCCGAGATCGGTCGCATGGCTGAACATGGCAGACACCCCGGTAAAGTAATCGTCTACGGTCTTGGAATGGATGAGGCGCTTTGCAGCCAGCTTGCCCTCCCGCTCCGCCGCAACCACCAAGGAAACCCCTTTGTATCGCTTGAGCGCATTGCTCGGCAGAGTCGGCAGGAAATCCACCAGCCGGGTCGCATCCTCGCGTGTGATTGAGGCGAGCGCCTTACCCTTGCCGAAAAAATCGGCCATAGTTCGGCAGCGCATCTTGACCTTGGAAATCATGGAACGCGCAAGCTGCCCCTTTTCCACACGGCTCTCGCTGTGGGCGAGATATTCGCGGCACAGATCGGCAACGGTCTTCGATGCCATTGCCAGCGCTGGCGTGTCCGCATGGACACCCGAAAACAAGGGATCGAAGCTTGCGAACCGCTCTCCTATCAGGGCGCTTTCAGTCCGCATCGCGGCCTCGACTGCGGCACGCTGCATCTTAACCGCCAAATTACGCAGCGAGGCGTTGTCGGCATCCTCAGTAGAAATCCCGTCGGCTTCCAGTGCCTTGCGGATCTCAACCAGCCAGTTGCAATTCTGATTAGTTAATTCACCATCAATCTCGGCCAAATCATCCCGGATATTCCAAAGAAGTTCCTTGCGAGTTTCAGGGTCATTTTCCCGCCGCGTCTCCATTGCCGCTGGTTCTTTGGAAATGAAGAAACGCATCACGAAATCTTTGCGCTCCAATTCGGAAATTTCTAAAAACCGCCTTTTCCCGTCAGATTTGCACGAACGTGCATTTTTTTGTGGCACCCTGAGTTCTCGGCGTTTGCTTTGAAATTCCTCATCAACCTGCAAAGCAACCGTAATGGCTAGGCTTTGAGCCTTGGCAAGGTCGGAGGTTCCGAGCGCACGCTTGATGTCCTTGGCCTTGCCGTAGCAACCAGCCCGAACTAGATCCAATGGGATGCGCTTTCGGTAGTAGTATCGGCCATCCCTTTTCAGGATGTGGGGGTGTTTAGACATGGGGTCAGATGGGGATTGTGTCCCATCGTTGTGTCCCATTTTCGCCTTCCTCTTCATTGATAGAGAAGGTTTTGCCCTATTTCCAACGCTTTGGCAAGCGGATGGCGGAGGGGGTGGGATTCGAACCCACGGAACCCTTGCAGGCTCTCTAGTTTTCAAGACTAGCGCAATCGACCACTCTACCACCCCTCCGTTGGGATGTTTCGCGTGGAAGCGGGGGTTGATATGCACCCGAATCCAGCACGGTTCAAGTAAATTTGGAACGCAATGGGAGCGCAGCGGACATGGAGGAACAAACGAATCAAACCTTTCCTCAAACTTTAGTCCGCATGACACATGGGCTGAGGGGCGGACTAAAGTCCGCGTTCCGTTTGCTACCAGTCGGTGCCGAGGTTGTTTTTCTCGGCTAGCTCCAAGAGTTCCGGGCGCATGGGCCATTCGTCGCAGCGCTCGCTGGTGGCGTGGCGGTTACTGGCACCTTTGAGTTGCATGCAGCCGGTGTTGTCGCCGATCTGGCGGATGGCTTCGATTTCCTCGGGGGCGAGGCGGACGTCGGTCATTTTTCCGAAGTCCTTGATCTTGTCTTCGATGAGTCGTGCACCTTCGCCGGCTTCTTGGATGAAGGTGGGGACGACGCAATCGACCGGGCTCTGGCTGAGGTTCCAGATGCAGGCAAACTCGAGGAGGCTGAGGTTATATTTCTCAGCGATAGGGCGCATTTTATCGACCTTTTCCATGCCTTTTCCGACCCATCCTTCCGGGCGGTAAGTGCGGTGATCGCCGGGTTTGAAAACGTGGTCGGGGCCGCCGAGGTCATCGTGGAAGACGCCGCCGTAATCGACGACTCGGGTGAGGACTTTGATGCCTTTTTTCTCGCAAGCGGGGAGTAGGAGGTTGGATGGCCACGGCTCAAGCGGATTGAGGATGAGCATGGTCCAGTCGATGACGTCGCCGAATTTTCCGAAAAAATCGAGCAGGTCGAGGGTGAAGCCGTTGGCAGGGCCGGGAGCCATGCCGAGCTGTTTGGTGAGGCCGGTTTCCTTGGCACGTGCCATGGCTTTCCAGACGGCATCCGAAGTGTAGCCGTGGACGTCGGGATTGTGCAGCATGAGGAGATCGAAGTGATCGGTGCCGCAGCGTTCGAGGGAAGCTTTTGTAGCACGCAGGACAAATTCCTCGTAGCCATCCGGGCCGCGGAGTTCGGGGTCGGTGAAACGTGGGTAGCCCTGGCTGCCTTTGCGTTCGCCGTCATAAAAATCGTGGCCGATCATGCCGACGAGGGCGTATTCCTCGCGGGGAATGCCTTTGAGGGCTTTTCCGAGCACTTCATCGGCCTTGCCGTTTCCGTATACGTCGGAGGTGACGAAGGTGCGGATGCCGGATTCGAAGGCGGTTTTGATGCAGCCGAGGAAGCGTTCTTCCGAGAGAGTTTCGCCGAAGTGCATGAAGCGGCCGCCGCTCCAAGTTCCGTATGCTGTGTTGGTGATTTCCATGATATTGGTTACGTGTTGTTTCCGAGGAAACCTTCCACCCCGGAGGGGGTTTTCCGCAAGGAGGAATGGCTCGCACGGCAGATTACGCAGGAAAAACAGCAACGACCGCGCAACCGGCCCTACATTGATTTCAGCAGATGGAGCTGATTGCGGGCGCGGTCGAGATTGTGGCCGGGATAGTTGATACGGAAATAGGCGTCGCCGTTCAGGTAATCCGTGAGGAAACGGATTGCCAACTCGAGGGTGATGACTTTCACGGAATCCGGCAGCAGGGCCTTTTCCTCCGGCGTGAGGAACTTTGCAGCGGTGGACAAGTAGCCCGCTTCCAAGGCTTTCGCCAGCTCGCTATCCAGACGGATTTTTGTGAGATCGGTCTCGTTTTCATCCGCAGTGGATGCGGCAGAGCGGATGAGATCGCCGTAGTCGAAGAGGGCGAGGCCGGGCATGACCGTGTCGAGGTCGATGACGATAGGGGGCTTGGATTCGTCTGCGGGGAAAAGGATGTTTGAGATCTTCGTGTCGTTGTGGGTGATGCGGGTGGGCAGTCCGGCATCGAGCAGGCGCGAAGTGAGCTCTTTTTGTGAAACGATGAATTCGCAATCCTCCCGGCAACTGGCGAGGCGGTCGTGGGAGTCCTTGTCCACAGCGGCTTCAAACTTGGCGAAGTAGACCGGAGTGTTGTGGAAATCCCGGATCGTCTCGTGCATGGAGGATGGATCGAGATCGGAAAGTTTTTCCTGAAAGCGCCCAAAAGCAGCTGCGGAGCGGAAGGCGAGATCAAGCGAGTCGATTTTATTAAAAGACTCGGTGTCCTCGAGGTAAGGGTAGCAGCGCCAGATTGTGTGGTTCGGAAGCGTCAGCCAACTGCGCTCCTCATGGATGGGGATCAGGCGGAGTTGCTCGGTGCCGGGATCCATCGCGCCGATGTGGGCGGTGACATGGAAGATGTTTTCCATGACCTTCTCCGGCTCGGGGAAAACCTTGGAGTTGATCGACTGGAGAATGTAGCGCTTCTCGGAGGATCCGCTTTTGCAAGTGATCGCGTAGGTGGTGTTGATGAGGCCGGAGGTGATTTCCTCGTGGTGGACGACGGGGCCGGGCAAGATGAAGCGGGCAGCGATTTCGGAAATGGTCATGTTCGGGAAAGGAGAATGAGGCGTTGAGTGCTGAGCAGGGCGCGAGTATGCACATGGGAAAGATGAAGAAAAAACTTTTCACCCGCCGAAGAATTCTGCGTATCGGGGTGTATGGCGGAGGTGCGGCGACCCTTGGTTATACTGCACTGGTGGAGCCCTTCTGGCTGGAGCTGGTAGAGAGGAAACTGCCGGTCGCGAATCTGCCAGGATCACTTTAAAGGAAAGACGCTGGTTCAAATTAGTGACATCCACGCCTCGTCCCGTGTTTCGACGGACTATTTGGTCGAGAGCCTGCAACGGGTGGCTGCTTTGAAACCGGACATCATCGTCTATACAGGGGATTTTATCACGCTCGATAAAGGAACGGAAACCAGCATGGCAGAAGTGTTTCCACATTTACCGAAGGGGAAACTCGGGACTACTGCGATTTTGGGGAACCACGACTACGGTAAAAATTGGGCGGAAGAGAGTTGGGCGCAGAAGGTGATTGCCGCTCTGGATATGGTCGGGATCCCGGTCTTGAGAAACGAGGTAAGCGACATCGGTGGCTTACAGGTTCTTGGCCTGGATGACTCATGGGCGGAGAAGATCGATCTCGAGAAAGGGCTTGCGGGATTGGATAGGAAAAAGGCAGCGCTGGTTTTAAGCCACAATCCCGACACGGTGGATCAGGGTGATTGGAGCGCATACCAAGGATGGATTCTCGCCGGGCATACGCACGGAGGCCAGTGCAAGCCACCTTTTCTAGCACCACCCTTACTTCCCGTGATCAACAAACGCTATTCCGCAGGACATATTCCGCTCACAGGCGGGCGTGACCTCTACATCAACCGCGCACTGGGCTACCTCCACCAGGTGCGCTTCAACGTCAGGCCGGAGGTCACCGTTTTCACACTCTGTTAGGCACCATCTCGCTCCGCGAAAATCAGGGTGCCGCTGGCGGTCTGGAGGGTGGTAATTACGACAACATCCGCCGAATTTCCGATATCTCCGGAGGCATGGTTGACGACGATCATGGCGCCATCCGGCAGGTAGCCAACAGCCTGGTGATCTTCTCTTCCTGGTCTAACAAGAGCCACGCGGAGTCTATCCCCTACAGCGACGGCAGGTCGCATTGCGAGATCAAGATCGTTCAGGTTCAGGACGGAAACACCTTGGAGTCTCGCCAGTTTCGTAAGGCCGTCCTCCAGCGTGAGAAGCCTAGCGGAGAAAAACTTCGCAGTCTCGATGAGGCGAGAGTGGAGGCTCTGTGCTTCGGAGGAAGTCTTCGCCTCGTGGATGGAAATCTGGATATCCTTGGAGGTTTGCATTTTCTCCAGATTCTCAAGGCCGCGCTCGGCTCGCAGCCGTAGGCCGTTCCCACTTTCGGTAGCGAGGGTCTGGATTTCCTCGAGAACAAACTGCGCGACGATCAGCCTCCCGCTGATGAATCCCGAGGACAGCAAGCCGAGGATGCGCCCGTCCATGATCGTCTCCGCATCCAGCACGATGGGCTGGCCGGAGCTGGCATCCTGGCGGAAGCGAACGTAGGGAATGATGAATGCGAAATCGTCTCGGTTCCCCCGCAGGGCGAGGATGGTGCCAAGGAAGCCGAGGCTCGCGAAGAGAGTAACATCAAGGGCTACACGTAGGGAGTCCACCAAATACTCGCCGCCCTCTGTATTTTCCAGCCGATCGCGAAAAGCCAGCTCTAGAAGGTTGGAAATTTCCACACGCGTAAGCAGCCATGCGCAGAAAAGGCCAACACCGAGGCCGAAGGTAGCAGTGGAAAATCCACGCAGCGTGAAGCCCTCCATGAGCTTCTCGATGCCGATGAACGCAAAGCCTATCACCAGGCCGATGATTAACCCTATGGTTACGGAAATTTCAATCGGAGTGCCTTTTGTGCTGAGGGCGATCGCAATCCCCGCAGCTTGGCAAACAATCAGATAAACCAGACGGGCAATATTGACGGAAGGATGTGACATTCGTGTCACGACATCCTTTCTTCCACTGACACTTCCTTCAAGTGGAAACGGTTTTCGCTTACTCCTGCTCGTCGGCAGTCATCTTGATATCTGTGAGTGCGTCGATAAAATCCCCGAGAATCTCAACAGGTACCATGATTGTATCGCGGTTTCCGCTGACATCTTCGGTAATTTTCACCACCATCCCCCTAGAGTTTTGTTTCAGATCGAGAAAAAAGGTTTTCCTGTCCGACAAAATCTTTTCCGTATGTAACAAATCATTATCCATGAATTACCTTAGCTGTTATTCGCTTCCAGCATTGTGCTGCGGGGTTGATTGTCAACTTAATTCCAGATTTCAAGTATGCTCGACTTCCTACCGAAAGACCGCCCTGCGCTCGTCCTTGCACCGATGCAGGACGTGACGGACCTGCCCTTTATGCGGGTGCTGGGGAGGCGTAGCATGCCCGATTGGTTTGTGACGGAATACTTCCGCGTCCACCCGGACTCGCGGCTGAACAAATACATCCTGCGCTCCATCGAAGAGAACGAAACCGGTCACCCGATCTTCGCCCAAATGATAGGTCGGGATATACCTAACCTCGTCCGCACCGCGATGGAACTCTCCAAATACCCCATCGCGGGAATCGATCTGAACCTCGGCTGCCCAGCTCCCGTCGTCTGCCGGAAAGATGCGGGCGGTGGGCTACTCAGATCCCCGGAGAAAATTTACGAAATCCTCGGTGCTCTACGCGATTCGATCCCCGGGCGTTTCACGGTAAAGACCCGCCTCGGCTACCATTCCCCGGAGGAATTCGCCGGCCTAATTGAGGTTTTCAAAAGTCACGCCATCGACGGCCTGACAATCCATGGCCGCACCGTGGAGGATCGCTACAAGACGCCGGTGCGGCCGGATTTCGTCAAACTCGCCGTAGAAGCGATGCCCTGCCCGGTCATCGCCAACGGCAATGTAGTCGATACCGCCACAGCTCTGGCCTTTCATTGGAAAACTTCCGCCGCCGGCCTGATGGTCGGGCGGGGTGCGATTCGGAACCCGTGGCTTTTCAGCCAGATTGAATCCGCATTTCTCGGCAAACCCATCTATGTCCCGACCCACCGGGATTTGTTAGATTACATCATGGAGCTCTCCGAAGAACTCGCCCGCGAACACCCGGATTTCAACCCGCTTCTCCACGTCCAGCGCATGAAAAAAACACTGATCTACATTTGCGATGGCATAGAATCCGCTTTTGAGCACTCGATCCGGCGGATGAAAACTCCGGAGGAATTCACTGAAATTTGCCGCCGGCACCTCGATCACAACGCTCCATTGCCTGTATTTCCCCCGTCGGAATCCCGCATATTTTGCGGTTTTACGGATTTACTATAAACGGCGTGCCGAGGTGGTTGCAGGGAGTTGTGACTATATTTTCACGATTTTTTAATAACCCATACGGGATTTTTATATTTACTTGGTCGTGGTACTTCAAGTGTTATCTTATTTGTCGAAATATCGACAGATTCCATCTGTAAATTATGCAAGCCATACGTTACAAGCAAGCCACGCGTTACCGCGCCCGGGGGTTCAGCCTCATGGAGCTGCTTGTCGTGATGGGCATCATATCGCTTCTGCTTATCGCTGCTTTCCCCATTTTCATCAACAACTCGAACAGCGCCCGCAACGCATCGCGTGAGATTATCAAGGGCCACCTCCAACAGGCACGTGCCCACGCGATTGCCACTGGAAACGCGACTGCCTTGGCGATTCCCGTCCTTGGCTCCGGTCCCGATCTGGGTGCCCGCGCCGTCTCGCTCGTCGAGGTCGAGAACTCCACCGGCGAATACGTCTCGATCAAGGACGAACAGGGGAAAGGCCGCCTTCTCCAACGTTTTGGAAAACTCTCCGGAAATTTCTATTTTCTATCCAGCTCACAAGTAAGCGCCGCGCAACCCACTGTTTTAGAAACGGGCGAAAACCTCCAAGTGAGTTTCAATGGCAGAGACTTTGATTGCCAAGCCATCATTTTCGCCCCCAACGGCCAGATCGTCCAACCGCCCTCCGGCACGCCCATCGCCATTGCCATCGGGCAAGCTACAAAACGAGGCTCAAGTCTCGAACTGACGGACAGAACAGGCGGCCAGCCCGGTTACGATCTTCTTCAAATAAACCGCCTCACCGGCAGAGCCCGCTTTTACCAGCCAGAATGAAAGCTCCCTCGAAAAAAGCGGGAAAATCCCGCGCCTGCATTACACTCAGTGGCCAGCCGGGAATGACCCTGATGGAGGTTGTGATCGCAATCGCTGTGGTCGCGTTTGTGGTTCCGCTGATTCTAGCGGCGACAGGCTCCGCCGGTAGTTCGCGGCGCAGTGCTGAGGCGGATACACGCTCGGCATGGATCGCGCGCCAAGTGCAACAGGAGCTCATCGTATCCTGGGGGGAGCATCCTGAAAAATCTGTCTTCGGGACAAGCCTTCCATTCCCGAAGTTTCCCGACGTGGCCGAGCCAGAGAAAACCCCGGAAATTCTGCTATTCGATTCCGATGGCGAATTCATCGCAAAAGGCAGCGGAGCCGATCTCGAGAGCGCCAGCCAAGTAAAGGACGCCACGTATATCGTCGCCGCATATTCAGAGGAATACAATCCGCCCAACCTCCCCGCCATCGCGAATTCCCTCTGCATCCTTCACATCCGCATTATCCACCCAGCAAAAGCAAACCCAGGCAACCGCAGCACCTTCCGCTACAACCTAATTACCACCAAGCAAGGAGCCCTGTGAAAGATCCACGCCAGATTTCTTCCATTCGGCGTTCAATATTGGAGGTTCGGTGTTCGATGTTCCCGAAGGCCAAAGCCTTCTCATTGATCGAGCTGCTCGTCGCCATGGCGATCACCTCCATCATCATGGTTACGCTCTTCTCACTCCTCGGCCAATCAACCACCAACTACACCCAGACCCAGCGTGCGGTGAATGCTGTGTCCCAATCGCGCGCCTTCATCCAATTTTTCGATAGAGAGCTTTCCACCCGCCTCCCCGGCACCCCCCTGATCCATGAGAAGGAATCGACTGCTACAGGGCCGACATCTTCCGACCGCATCGCCTTCGTCCGCGCCCTCACCCAAGACGAATTCGATGATGCCGATCCCGGTGATCTCAGCACCAGCGTCTATTACGTCGATTTCTCAGATGATGGGAAAAGGGGCGAGTCTCCGAAACTTTTCCGCAAAAACCTTGGGCCGAAGGAAACGCAGAAACTCATCGAAGAAGGCGCCACGCCGCAGTTTCCGACCGTAAATGCGACCACTGACGAACCCATCATTCCCAACGTCATCTCCTTCAAGGCTGTTCCCATGTTCCGCGATATTACGGACGGCGAACTAAAGGAATGGGACGACACCTCCCTGCAGCCACCCTCCGTCGTCGAGCTCAGCATCACCTTTATCGATGATTCATCGGCTCAGCGTTTCAAGATGAAATCCGAGTGGGATCGCCTTGCCACTTCCCCGCGTGACACCGAGCTGCAACTCATCCGCACGTTCACCCGCAACATCGCCATCGCGAAATGAAATCCACCCCCCGTATCTCTCCAAACCGTCTTGGCCTTGCGCTGCCGATGACCATTATCGCCGTTGCAGCACTCACCTTGCTGCTCGTCGGCCTCCTCACCGTCCTCACCCTTGAGCGCAAAACCGCACGCTCCTACTCCAACGCCGCACGCGCCAATCTCGCCGTAGAATCCGGCCTCGCAGTCACTATTGCACAAATTACGGACTTCTTAAACCGCCCAGATGTAACCGGAGCAGCGTTTGCAACTTGGGCCTACCATCCGGGTGGAGAAACTACCCCAGGATCCCTTCTTGCACTTACCGCCGGAAGGCCAGAGTTTGATGACGGGACTACTGCAGGCAACCCTTTCCTAACAGCCGATAACACCCAGTGGTTGGGCACAAGTGGTGGAGCCCCGGACAACCTTTTGGCAGATTTCCAGGCAGGCAGCGAAGAGGTGTTCGATTTCAATGCGAATCACACACTAGGTGCAATGAATGGTGCTTGCCTTGCTCGTTGGCAGGATTTTGATACCGATTCCCAAGGTCGCAAAATGCGCTTCGCAGTTTGGGTCGATGACGAAAGTTCCCGCCTTGATGTCACACAGATTGGAACCCAAATTCGTGAGGACGGAAACAGCCCTGCTGAAGTTCCTTTCTTCGAAGTAGGGAAACTAGAGGATGATGATGCGGCAGATCAAGAATTCTGGCTCACTGGAGATTCGGCCAGGGTAACTTTGGGTAACACTCAATTCCCTAAGGAACTTTCGGGCGTAGCCACCTCGTTCAGCCGTGGCTATGATGTTCTCGCCTACACCCCTAGCTATGCCGATGCGGGTGCTTCGGAGGAAAATGGCTACCCGTTGCCCCTCAGGGGCCGTCTGAAACGGAATTTGAACTGGAGCGGCCATCTTACTTCAGGCTCCGTGGACGAACGTGTTGAACGGTTGACCGAATGGATGGCCAACGGGGCAGAAGGCTTTTTCAACAAACGGAATCTAAACTACTGGCCAGGAGGTAAAAGCACAGCAGAGCCCGATTACCAGACTCTCTCATCAGTAAATCCCTTCGCCGCTGACCCGCGCAAAGAGCAATTTCGCACCATTTCCGCCTCGCTGATCGATTACCTTGACTCGGACAACGTCCCTACCCAGCCAGCCAGACTTGCCGACTTGGACTATGGGAACCCCATGCCAGGTGCCATTCCCGTGTTGCTAATGAGAGATGTGAAAACGCCAGAATTCTTTGGCGCAGACCGCACGGTCCGTATCAACGAAGTTCAAATCATTTGGAATTCCCAAGGAGCACCAGACGGTTTTGAAGCCAACAGCACCGTCAAACGAACCAGCCTCGAAGGTGGGCTTTATCGCTACGAAATCCCGGTTACCTACCGATTCGAATTGTGGAATATGGACGAAAATGAGATTTCCGCTGCTAGCTACGAGATTCGTTCCACTTATATTCAGCAAATTCAAGGATCCGCCTTTGGCGCGATTGGTGCTCAGCCGATTCCGGAGGAAGCGGAGCTAGTTCTGCCCTTAAATTCCGGTAACCCCATAACCTTCGCGCCGAATCAGATCAAGGTCTTTGATATCACACGCACCTATGTGCGTGAGAGTAGCGAAGACCGGGGCACTACCTGGGATAGTTTCAGATCAAGCGATAACAATAAACAACCGGACGGTCACCAGCGCCAAGCCCACGTTTTATTGAATGCCGGGACTGGCGAATGGCTTCACGCAACGGGTTATTTGCAAATGAGCGAAGCTCCTACGGACGGTGTCGTCTCAGTTGGCCCCGGAAACAAAGGTGGATCAAAAGGAAATCAACTCAACGACCCGCGGATGACTCCATTGAGGATGTATGACAAAGATAGTGGGCTTCACTTTCACGAAGCGGATCGAGACTGGTCTGGCAACAAACCCGGCAAAATGAATTCTGTGAACAACAGTCTCAACGGCTACAACTATCAGGACTTCAATTTCTGGTTGGACAGGCCGTATCTGCAATCGATAAACAGCCCCTTGCAAGGCATAACTCGTGTTGAAAATCGGCCGATGCGTTCACCAGCTGAGCTAGGGCGTATTTTTGATCCCTCATGGACTCATCCAGCCGGGCGAGGCAATGGAAATCAACCTTTCAGCCAAGGAGTTTTATCACCCTTTAGAGGAGGAGCCACACTGGCAATTGGGCAACGCTCGAAAGCCACCTTGAGCGGCACGGCAGAAGCTGATCACCTGGATGCCAAACCATGGAACATCATGGATATTTTTACCACAGAAGGGGATGGGAGCAGCGTGACCAGTGACGAGTTTGGCAGCCTAGAATGGCGGGGACGGGTCAATCTGAATAGTCAAAAAAGCCTCGCTCTGACTACCGGGATCAAGAGTAACCATGAGCTGATCATGGAGCTTCCCGAGCTCCGGCTGGGTGAAGCAACTCGCCCTACCGAATTTAAATTCAAAGCCGTCGCGGAAGAGTTAAAAAACCGCCTCACGAGGGGTGGGCAGCGACCGGATGGAAAATTGATCGCCACTTGGAAGGATGCGCTTCCTTTGTATTCTCCAGGTCAACTCAGCGAGCTGGAGAGTTGGAACGAAATCTCTGCCTTCAATCCTCCCGAAAATAGTTTAAATAACGATCTCGAATTATTGAACCGTTCTGATTCTTCTCGTGAAGAGGCAATGATGCGAACGGCGAATCTTGTCACAACCCGCAGCCACTGTTACCGCATCGTAGCAGCAGGCGAAGTCCTCGAAGCCAGTGGGAAAGTTCTCGGCCACCGGATACTGGAAAAGGTCATATTCTTTAATTGCACTTGGGATTCAGATACCGGGGAGCTGGAATCCGTAAAAGCTGAAACACTTTATGTCCGATCATTGTGAAAAAAACTTCCTCGCACTTTTACTGATTATTTTGATCGGTGCGCCCTCTCTTTCGGCTGCTTCTCTCAGATGGATACATTTGGGCACGATTGACGCCGGATTGGTAAGTTTGGCGATCGACGGGAAAATAGCCTACCGGAAAATGCCGCCCGGGAGAGCTACACCCTGGGGAAATGTCTCACCAGGCCTTCATCATTTTCAGATCGCGTCAGAGAAAAACCTTGGCTCCGCCTTTGAGTTGGAAATCGCTAAAAACCAGAAGATCACCATGGTAAGCGTTTCGGATAAAAACGGCGACCTTCAATGTCGTACTTTTGGCTTGGACGCGCCCCAAGAAGAATTTTTTTTCCTCAATGTGATGCCCGGTGTCATGATGAGTTTGCCGGAAACCAAGCAGAAGGCCATTTTTGGAAAAGGCTTCTGGCTACATGATGATAAGGCAAAGACCACCGTCTCATTAGTCGATAGTGAAGGGTTTCACGGGAAAGTTGATTTTTCCCGTTTGGGCGATGCGGATACGCCAACAGGCTCCTACCTTGCCATTCTTTTTAGCGACGATGATGGCAAGCCCAATCTCGCAATTCTTCGAGACCGCGATGCACTCTTTAAAATTAGCAATAAATCTATCGAAATTGCCGATGAATTAGTAGCGGGTATCAGAATCATTTCCGAAGGGAATAAGCTAGCTGCGGGCAGCTTCGATCCAGCAGATACCAATTGGGAGAAAGTGCAGAGTCAAATTTTTTGGCTTAATCTGTCGATTGACCGCGATCCATGCAGGTTGGAGATCAGAGGCTTCCCTGCTATGCGACGCATGCCTTCAGGGCGCGGCACGGGTTTTGTAAAATGGCCTGCGGGTGCTTGGAAAACAGATGTTGTGGTCGAGCGGACCAATGAGAAACTCGCTAGCGACAGTTTCTCGCTCTCCGCCAAGGCTAGTATAGGGCTGATCAGCTCTGGTGGCGGGAAATATCCTCATCGTTTACTCACCGTGGAAGGGCGGTCACGTGGAGAAAGTAGATCCGTCCAAAAGTCGCAACTTCGGTTCGTAAACGCCCTACCCGATGGAGTCTTGAGATCTATCGTTCAATACGATACAGAGCCAGTCATAATCACATTGGATCCGGGAGAAATCGGGGATATGATTCCGCTCGTGAAAGGTAGCTTTCCTGGAGCAAAACTTGATCTAACTCTGGGTGCACAGAAAAATCACCAAATCTGGGAAATTCCCTTAATGCCTACTCTTCCGCCGGGAGATTGGGTGGTAGTTATACACCTCGATCAAGAATCATTTGCTGCACCCGTCCTCACTTGGGTGGAAATGGACAAAGGCGCAATCACATTTCCCGCCGCTCCGGGAGGTGACGAATAAGCGCAGGTATCATTGGCCTCCCCAGTATTTTAATGAGGTGGGATTATTGATAATGCACCCAGAAATCGCGTCCGTTTTCCTGAATCTGAGCCAGTATTCCTTCACCCTGTCCTTTCCCGAACTCCTCCGCAATCGCCCGCAAGTTCCCCGGATGATTGATTTCTTCGCCGAGTGGGAATTTCATGAACTCCTCCGGCGGTATCATCTCCGGAGCATCCGTTTCTAGGAGGATGCGGTTTGCCGGGAGCTGGCGGAAAACCTCCAAAACCTTGCGCTTCCGCTCCTGCAGGAAATATCCGGAAAAGGAAAAGTAGGCGCCTTTCTTGAGCAGCCTCTCCGCCACCTCGATAGAGCCGCCGAAGGAGTGCATCAGGAATTTTTCCGGCCATTCCGGCATCTCGTCCATCACCGAGAAAAGCTCCTCCCAGGCCTTTAGGCAATGAACCGTCATCACGCGGCGCATCTCCGTAGCGATACTCACCTGTTTCACAAAAACCTCGCGCTGCACTTCCATCACTGGCGTATCCACCCACCCGTCCACCCCGATTTCCCCGACAGTCGCTAGCGGATCCGCATCCAAAATTTCCCGCAAGCGCCCTTCCCAGCCTTCCTCCGCAGTGTCCGCAAACCACGGATGGATCCCATACGCCGGAAAAACAAAGCCCGCAAACTCCTGCGCCAGACCCGCCACCGCTTCCCAGTCCGCCTCCTGAGTCGCATTCACCACGCAGCCGGAAATCCCTTCAAGTTTCATTTCCTCCACCAGCTCGCCAACCGGTTTCCCGAAGCGCCCGCTCTGTAGATGGTTGTGAGAATCGAAGAACACAACGTGAGCCTATCAATATCCCCCTCTTCATTGAAGTTTGGAATTTGAACTTTTGCATTTTCCCCCCAATTCCAACACTTGCACCCGCGCCATCTCCGGTGTATCCACCCTTCACTTAGCCCGCAACGGGCATAGCTCAATTTCTCATGATCAAGTGGATTCTCCAAAAAATCGTCGGCAGTAAGAACACGCGCGAACTGCGCCGCATCCGCCCGACCGTCGCCCGCATCAACGAAGCGGAGCAAGCGCTCCTGAACGAGCCGGAAGAAAAACTCCGCGAGCTCACCGTGAAATGGCAAAAACACCTCGCCCGCTACCACGATCTCAAGTCGCCGCCGAAGCCCATCGTCGAAAAAATGTCCGAGGAGGATCTTCGGACGACCGCCAGCGATCTTGAAGCCCGTTTCAAGGACATGCGCGACGAATTTCCGTCACTTCCCGCCAACATCAAGGCCACTCCGGAAGCCATCGAGGGTGCGAAGAACTCTTTCCACGAGATCGAAGGCGATTTCCAAAAAGCCCGTGCGAAATATCTGGAGCAGATCCTTCCCGAAGCCTACGCGGTCGTGAAAAACGGCGCGCGACGCATGTGCGGCACCGAAATCCAGGTCAGCGACCAAGCACTGCCATGGGAAATGATTCACTTCGACGTCCAGCTAGTCGGCGGCATCGCCCTGCACCGCGGGATGATTGCAGAGATGCAGACGGGTGAAGGTAAAACCCTCGTCGCGACCCTGCCCGTTTACCTCAACGCCCTGACCGGCCTCGGAGTTCACGTCATCACGGTCAACGACTACCTTGCGAAACGTGACTCAGATTGGATGGGATCACTCTTCCGTTACCTAGGTCTTACCGTCGGTTGTATCCAGAACCAAATGGCTCCGTGGGATAGACGCGAGCAATACGCCAACGACATCACATACGGAACCAACGCGGAATTCGGCTTCGACTACCTCCGCGACAATGGCATGGCATCTTCCAATGAAGACCAGGTTCAGCGCGGCCATTACATCGCCATCATCGATGAGGTTGACTCCATCCTTATCGACGAGGCGCGGACGCCCCTCATCATTTCCGGCCCCACCGCCCAATCCACACATCAGTTCGACAAATACAAGCCGCTGGTTGACCAACTCGTCAAAAAGC
This sequence comes from Akkermansiaceae bacterium, assembly GCA_905182475.1. Taxonomy (GTDB): domain Bacteria; phylum Verrucomicrobiota; class Verrucomicrobiia; order Verrucomicrobiales; family Akkermansiaceae; genus Luteolibacter. The sequence continues at coordinate 39,384 of CAJJBR010000002.1, forward strand.
AGACCGGCCTTTGCAACGACCTCGCCAACGAAGCCAAGAAACTCGCCGACGCCGGCGAAATCGACGAAGCCGGACGGTTGCTTTTCAAAATCAAACTCGGCCAGCCGCGCAACCGCAACCTCATGCGCTTCATGGAGGAGCCGGAAAACCGCCGCCTAATCGAGAAAACCGAACTCTCCTTCTACCAAGACGCGCAGAAAAAGGAACTCTTCGCCCTCAAGGAAGAGCTCTTTTTCACCATCGATGAAAAAGGCAACGACGCGGATCTCATGGAAATGGGTCGCGAATTCCTTTCCCCTGGTGACCCGGAATCCTTCACCCTCGAAGACCTCGGCTCCGTGTTTGCGGACATCGATGCGAACCTCGAGCTGAGCCCCGAGGAACGCGTTTCACTGAAAGAGGAAGCGCAGGATCGCATGGGCGTGCAGGCGGAGAAAATCCATAACATTTCCCAACTCCTCAAAGCCTACTGCGTCTATGAAAAGGACGTCCAGTATGTGGTGAAAGACGCCAAGGTCATCATCGTCGATGACAACACTGGCCGTGAAATGCCAGGCCGCCGCTGGTCCGACGGACTCCACCAAGCCGTCGAAGCCAAGGAAGGTGTCGCCATCGAAAAGGAGACTCAGACCTTCGCCACGATCACCATCCAGAACTACTTCCGCCTCTACGAGAAACTCGCCGGCATGACGGGAACCGCTGAAACCGAAGCTGCGGAGTTTCACGATATCTACCGCCTCGACGTGCTCCCGATCCCGACCAACGCGCCGAATGTCCGCGTCGACGAGAACGACCAAGTTTTCAAGACACGCCGCGAAAAGTTCAACGCAGTCATCGCGAAAATCCAGGAAGCCCACGACAAAGGGCAACCCGTCCTCTGCGGAACCGCATCCGTGGAATCCTCCCAGACCCTCGCCCGCATGCTCCAGCGCGCGAAGATCCCTCACTCCGTCCTCAACGCGAAGTTCCACGAGCAGGAAGCGGAAATCGTTTCCTCTGCCGGTCAGCCGGGCTCAGTCACTGTTTCTACCAACATGGCAGGACGCGGAACCGACATCAAACTCGGCAAGGGTGTCGCCGAGGTTGGCGGACTTTTCGTAATCGGCACCGAGCGTTACGAATCACGCCGTGTTGACCGCCAGCTCCGTGGCCGTTGTGCACGTCAGGGCGATCCCGGCCGTTCCCAGTTCTTCATCTCCTTCGAGGATGACCTCATGCGCAACTTCGCAGCAGCGGAAAAAATGACCGCGATGATGGAACGTTTCGGCATGAAAGACGGCGAAGCGCTCGAGCACTCATGGCTCAACCGCTCCGTGGAAACCGCACAGAAACGCGTCGAACAACGCAACTACACATGGCGGAAGCGCGTCCTAGACTTCGATGACGTGATGAACAAACAGCGCGAAGTTGTTTACGGCTACCGCAACGAAGTCCTCTCCACCGAGAGCCCTCGCGACCTCGTCATCGAGATCATCGAAGAAACCATCCCGACGAAAGTACACGAATACCTCGAAGAGCGCGATGAGAGCTCGCCTGACTACGCTGAGCTCCTCGGCTGGGTCAACGCGACCCTCCCGATCAGCGTTTCCAAAGAGGAGTTCGTCACCGGCCAGACTCCCGAACAGATCTCCAAATTCCTTGTCGACAAGGTCAAGGAAACCTACGAGCTCAAGGTCAAGGAACTGCCTTACGAAGTGCTCGACCAGGAAGAGCGCCGCATGGTTCTCGTTGCCATCGACAAGCAATGGATGGCACACCTTTATAACATGGACGCCCTCCGCGAAGGAGTCGGCCTCCGTGCCCAGGGTCAGAAAGACCCGCTCATCGAGTACAAAAACGAAGCCTATAAACTCTTCGTTACCCTCATGGACGAGATCAAGCAAGAGGCTCTCACGAACCTCTTCCGCTCCGCTGCAAACCTCAAGGATTTCCTCAAGCAGCTCCACAACCAGCCGCAACAACTTCAGGGCGGCGAGTCCAGCGACGGCATTACACGGGACAACATGGCCTCCAGCGGCAGCTTGGAAAACATCGACCCCGCACAGATTTCCAAACCCGGCGGCAGCGAGCTCAAGCTTAACTTACCAAAACGCAAGCCAAGCTTCTCCATCGAGACCACCGGCCGCAACGCCCCCTGCCCATGCGGCTCCGGCAAAAAATACAAGCAGTGCTGCGGGAAAGAGGCGTAAAACGGTAGGGTCAAACCGGCTCGGTTGACCCAAATCAAAAACGCAGCGGCACTCTCCCCTAAGTGGGAGGACAACCGCGATTCCCCGGCCTATTCCCAACCCAGCTTCCTTCCTACACGGAGGGAGAAGGAAACCTTGGATCGGAGAATCTTCCTTGAAAATTGAAACTCAGGCGTTCAATTTTCAAGAAACCTCCACGCTCTCAAACCCCAATCAGGGTTTATACTTCCCTCAGGCGGGGGATTTGTAGGCAGGAAGAAATAAAAATTGGTGCCCGGCCTGCGTTTTAGGAAACGCTCCGGTTCTGCCTGCCGATGACGAGGGCGGTGATGGCACCGCATCCTACGAAAACCCCGAAGAGGAGCCAGCCGCAGAACTTCATGGTTTCGAGGGGTTCCTCGTCAAAGGGGATTGGCTTTTCAAGCGCGAGGAAGACGTGACGCGGTCGTTTGTTACGGTAGTCGTTGCGGAAGGTTTCTGCCTCACGGACGAGGAGGTCGATGCGTTCGTTGACGAAAAAAGAGTAGGTCGGTTTCACGCCATCGCCATCGGGCCAGACTTTCATGGTGGAGACCTCTACGGGTGTGCCGCGATCAACCATGCGGCGGATGCGGTTCACGAGTTGCCGGGCTTCCGGTTCACTCTTCGCACCGGATGCGAGGAGACGGCGTAGGCCTTCCTTGGCCATCTCGAAACGCTCGATTTGTGCTTCGTCGAGATCTCCATCATAATCGCGGGCTCGTTCAATTTTCCGTTGGAGGCGGATGCGCTGGAGCTCGAATGGATTGCGTGTGGCTTGGGCGATAAGCATGCCCTCGAAGGCATAACGGAGTGGCATCACGCGGGCGGGGACGGGGACGCCGCCGCGCTCGCGTTCAAGCTTCGCCTCATCGAACAGGCCGCGGTTCATTTCATTGTAGGGGACGAGGGCGCCAGCTAGGAGCATTTGCGGGACGAGTAGCAGGGGCACTGCGGTGAGGGCGGCGCGCTCGGTTTTCACAAGGGAGGAAACTACGAGAGCCATCCCCGTGCCAGTGAGGGCTGTTAGAGTCATCCAGATCCAGTGGTAGAGGAGGACGCCTTCGATTTCCAAAAAATGGTTCCCGACGACGAGGTATGTAAAACACTGGACTGCTGCGACTAGGCCGAGAGCGATAAATTTCGCGCTGACGTAGGAGACACCGCCGGGCTGGCAGTTCCGCTCACGACGGAGCACTGCGCGATCCCTGAGGATTTCCGTGGCAGAGTTGGTGAGGCCGAGGAACATCGCGACGGTGACACTGAGGAAAATGTATGCCGGGATGTGGAGTGCGGTGGAAAATTCGTAGGAGCCGGTTGGGGAAGACCGCAGAGTGATAGCGATCAGTGCCGCGAGGATGGGAGCTTCCAAGAATGTGCTGTAAAGGGTGCCACGGTTTCTGATTTTCGAGAGTAGGGAGCGCTGGAAGTGGGTGGCGAAAACCAGCAGGATCGCGCGGAACGGGCGGCTGGGTGTCGGCGGGACGGGGAGTCTTCCGCCGGGTTCGGTCTCGCCGAGGCGGCTTGGCGGAGCATTGTCCCGTTGGAGGGAGCGGAGCAGTGAGGCGCTTTCGTAGCGCTCTTGCCAGAAGGTCGGTGGGAAACGGCGGACGGCTCCTCCGTGAGCTCCATCGCCGATCACGCTGAGCGGGGTTTCTAAAACATCGAAGACAAAATCTGCTCCGAGAGGGGTTTTCGCGACCAGGGACGGATGCGCGATCCCGAGTTCCTCGCAGGCTTCGCGGAAGTAGCCAACCATGCTCGCGGGTGTCCCGAAAAAAGCCAGTTTTCCACCACCGTCTAGGAGTAGGACTTTGTCGAAAAGTCGCAGGACTCCAGCGCCTGGGCGGTGCAAGGAGGCGATGACGATTTTTTCTCTCGCCAGTCCCCGCAGGGTTTCGGCGACGTGTTCGGAGTCTTTCGAGGAGAGGCCGGAGATCGGCTCGTCGAAGAGGAACACTTCCGCGCGGCTGCCGAGATCTACTCCGAGATTTAGCCTGCTTCGCTCACCACCGGAGATCGTTTTTTGACCCGGGGATCCGACCTTTCTTCTCGCGATCCGTTGCAAGCCGAGCTCCGCGAGCATGCTGTCCACTCGTCTGTTGTGCTCGGCAAGGCCGAGGCCGGGGCGGCGCACCATGACCCCGTGTTGGAGGTGCTCGCGGACGGTGAGCTGCGGGTTCAATGCCTCTTCCTGAGGCATGTTCGCGATGAAGGGCACCAGCTTCTTGCGGTGATCGTAGAGGGAAATTCCGTTGAGATTCACTTTCCCGCGGGTGGGCTTCCGCTGACCGGAAAGCACGGCCAGTAGGGTGCTTTTCCCGCTACCGCTGGGGCCGATGATACAGAGAGTTTCTCCGCGCCTGACCATGAAGCTGATCTGGTCGAGTGCGCGGGCATCTTTCCCGAAATCGTGGATCAGTGCATCGACCTCAAGGGATTCGATCTGAGTTCTTTCCTCGTCGAGAAAGCCTTCGGAAAACCTGCACCGAACCGCTTGGCTACCGGAAAGCCGGATCACGGAACCATCGCGCAGGCTAGTGCTCTGACGAACCGGAAGTCCGTCCACCAATACTGTCCCGTCGGCTTCCATCACCTCCAGTTTTCCCGTGGCCCCTTGGCCATCGTAGCGGATGAAAAGAACGGTTCGTGGAGCGAGTTTCGTGCCTAGCAGAAGATCCCCGCTACCGAGTGCGCCGGGATCGTTGGAGACCAGGTATTCCTGTTTCTCCGATGCGAGCCGGAATCGACGGCCCGATTGAAGGGCCTTTTTCCTGAGGTCGTTCACCGTGAGGCTGAAGCCCGCCGATCCGCCGATTCGTTCGTGGTAGCGGCAGGTCACAGTTTCACCTTTTTGGATAAGGCCTTTGCTGCCCACGTGCAGATCCGTATCTGCCAGCGCCTCGACCTCTGCCTCTAGCCCGAACCTGACCCTGAGTTTGCTGCCGCGAGATCTCGTCCTCTCCGCGATTAATTCTTCTTCACCCGCCTCAAGGTAAAGGGCGGGCATGTTACCCGTTTTTCTGACATCCAGGAAAAACCGCAGGTCTTCGTAGGACATCAGCCAACCTGGGATAACGAGTTCCTGCCGCTCACGGACACGCATGAAAGCGCCAGTGGCGAGGGATTTGCCGCGCACCCAGAGAGGCACCGGGCCGGTGTTGCGGAGTAGGATGAGATCGCCCGCACGATAGATGCGAAACTCCTGCACCCCTGATGCGGGAGGCAACATCACATCCGCTTCCTTTCCCCCGAAGACCAGCTTCTCGAACGGCAGGTCCGCGTCTTTGATCTCCTCGCCCTCGCCGCGCATTTCACGGAGGATGGCCGAGCCGACCTCGGGTTGCCCGAGCCGCCTCATGAAAATTTCAAAGCTGGCGCGGCTCCTCTCCGATCTTCCCGCCGCATCCACTAGGGTGAAGAGCTGGAGTCCAACGGAAAGCTTCCCGGTATCATCCAGGCTCTTGCGAAGATCGTTGGCGAGGCCTTGGAGGGGTTTCGGGCTTTTCACCGCCTTTCTCAATCTCCTCGTCAGCCATGCGTGGTCTACTTCGGGAAACGCGCTACGCAGCATGTCGAGGATTAGATCCGCCTCTACCGGGCTGAGTATGTCATCAAGTGTAGCGAAGGCTGCAAACGCATCCACCAAAGCGCCAACTTGGGCCTGCGAGCGTTCCCCACTACTGCGGAAGCGTCCCGCTCCGGGAAACCATCCCGGTAGGCGGTTTGCTGCGGTGGATTGGCGCGGCGCGGTGGATTTCACCTGCGATTTCGGCTCCTCACCCGGCTTCACGTCCGCCCCTTTGTTCTCGCCGTCACCTGCCATTGCTCCCTCCTTTCTGCCAGACCCCACCGTCTCCCGCAAGCCTTCGCGTAGGGCTTGACCGCAGGTCCGTGACTTCATCACATACTTTGATCATGTCTCCCGCCGCCCTCAGCAAGCTCCTGCTTTCCCTTCCCCATGTGGTGGAGGACACACCCTTTGGCCCGGAGACCCTCGTCCAGAAGGTCGGTGGGAAAATGTTCGCCCTCTATTCTCCGGGAGGCGAACCGCTACGCATGAACTTGAAGTGCGACCCCGCCCGCGCGCTCGAACTCCGCGAGCAATACGAATCCATCATCCCGGGCTACCACATGAACAAGCGCCACTGGAACACCCTCATCCTCGACGGCTCGCTTCCTGCAGCCTTGGTGAAGGAGCTGATCGAGCACTCCTACGGACTGGTGTTCGCTTCTCTGTCGAAAAAGGTGCGTGAGAGCCTTTCCTGACTCACAGGAAATCCCCGAAAAACTTGCAATCCGTCCCCACTCGCCCGAACACTCTTGCCGCAGAGGTTCGCTCTTCTTTAGGCTCAAACCTCCTCGCTCACATCTCTCTATTATGAAAAATATCCTCATCATCGGAGCCGGCGGGGTCGGCAGTGTCGTCGCCCATAAATGCGCCATGCTTTCCGGCACGTTCGGAGAAATCACCCTCGCCTCCCGCACCCTTTCGAAATGCGATGACATCGCCGCCTCGGTAAAAAGCCGCACCGGGAAGATCATAGCCACCACCAAGGTCGATGCCGACAACGCCGATGAAACCGCCGCACTCATCGAAAAAACCGGCGCGAAGTTACTCATCAACGTCGCCCTTCCCTACCAGGATCTCAACCTCATGGACGCCTGCCTCAAGGCGGGGATCGATTATATGGATACCGCGAATTACGAGCCGCTTGATGTCGCAAAATTCGAGTATTCTTGGCAGTGGGAGTATCAGAAAAAATTCGAGCAAGCCGGCCTCTCCGCCTTGCTCGGCTCCGGCTTCGACCCCGGTGTGACCAACGTTTTCACCGCATGGGCGCTCAAGCACCAATTCGATGAGATCCACACCCTCGACATCATCGACGTGAACGGCGGCGACCACGGCCACGCCTTCGCTACGAATTTCAACCCGGAGATCAACATCCGCGAGGTCACCGCCGAGTGCCGCCACTGGGAGGACGGCAAATTCGTCGAGACCGCCCCAATGTCAATGCACCAGCCTTTCACCTGTCCGCAGGAAGTCGGCACTTACGAGATTTACCGCATGTATCACGAGGAGCTGGAGTCCTTGGTGAAACATATCCCCACGATCAAGCGAGCGCAGTTCTGGATGTCGTTTTCCCAGAATTACATCAACCACCTCCAAGTCCTCCAGAACGTCGGCATGACCCGCATCGACGAGGTGGATTATAACGGCGTGAAAATCGTCCCTCTTCAGTTTCTCAAAGCGGTTCTACCGAATCCTGGCGACCTCGGCGAAACTACCAAGGGCAGAACTTGCATTGGCAATGTCATCACCGGTGTGAAAGACGGGAAACCGAAGGCGATCTACATCTACAACATCTGTGACCACGAAAAATGTTTCGAGGAAGTTGGCTCCCAAGCAATCTCATACACCACCGGTGTCCCCGCCATGATTGGCGCGAAGCAGATGCTCGAAGGCGGCTGGAGCAAGCCAGGAGTCTGGAATATCGAGCAACACGATCCCGACAGCTTCATGGCGGATCTCAATGAAAACGGCCTGCTGTGGCAGTATGTCGAGCTAACTCCGGAGCAGGCGGCGGGGTTTCAGGTGGCATAACGGAACGCGGACTTTAGTCCGCCGCGCCTTGGAAATTGTGGTCTGCGGACTAAAGTCCGCGCTCCATTCTTACTACCCAAGGTTGGTATAAACCGCCTGGACGTCGTCGTCGTCCTCGATCTTGTCGAGGAGGTCTTCGATATCGACCATCTGCTCCTCGGTCAGCTCGATAGGCTGCGTTGGTAGGCGCTGAAGGCCGGATTTGGTGGTTTCGATTCCCATTTCCTCGACTGCGGAGTTGAGGTTGTTGAACGCCGTATAGTCACCGATGAGGGAAACCACGCCGTCATCCACGGACATTTCTTCAAGACCGTGGTCAATGAGTTCTAATTCCAGTTCCTCGAGATCCTTTGCTTCCGGGACGGGGAATTCGATGACTGTCTTGCGGTCGAACATGAAGTTCAGCGAGCCGCTTGGTGCGATCTCCCCACCGTTTTTTCCGAGGATGACTTTGAGATTGCCGACGGAGCGGTTGGTGTTGTCAGTGGCGCACTCGACAACATAAAGGGAGCCATGCGGCCCTTTTGCTTCGTAGGTTACCTCAGTAAGTTCAGAAGCGTCGCTTCCAGCCGCGCGTTTGATCGCGTTCTCGATGTTTTCCTTGGAAAGGTTCTGCGCTTTCGCGTTTTGGATCGCTACGCGCAGGGGGGCGTTGGACTCAGGCTCCGGGCCGCCGTTCTTCGCGGCCATGGTGATGGATTTCGCCAGTTTCGGGAAAATCTTGGACATGGAAGCCCAGCGGGACTCCTTTGCCCGTCTCCTACATTCGAAATGCCTGCCCATGGCGTAGGATTAGTTGGTCACGCGCATCGGCATGAGCACGTAGAGGAATGAGCCGTCGATGCGGAGGACGCCCGGGCTCATTTCATCAATGAGGTCGAGGTAAACGTTGTCCGTGTCGAGAGCGCGAAGAGGGGCTTGCAGGAACTCCGGGTTGAATGCGATTTGCATTTCCGGGCCGGTGTAGCCGACTTCGAGAGTTTCCTGTGCCTCACCAACGTCTGGCGAGTTCGCAGTAACCTCGATTTGGTTCTCGGTGAAGATGAGCTTCACGGAGTTCGACTTGTCGGAGGAAAGGAGGGAAACGCGGCGGGTGGTCTCGAGGAGATGCTCGCGAGAAATGATCACACGCTCATTGCTATCGCCCGGGATGACCTGGCGGTAGTTCGGGTAGTTTCCTTCGATCAGCTTGCTGGCGAGGAAAGTATCGCCGACGGTGAAGGAGATCTGACTGTCGCTGAGCTTCACCACGACCTCACCGGCATCACCGAGGAGACGCTGGATTTCGCTGACTGCTTTGGAAGGGATGATCACGTCGGTCTCATGGGAGGCCGGGAATTCAAGATCCATGTCTGCCATTGCGAGGCGGCGTCCGTCTGTAGCTACTAGGGCGAGCTTGCCTTCCCGGAAGGAAGCGAAGATGCCGTTAAGCACGTAGCGGGTTTCGTCCGTGGAGATCGCGAAAGCCGTTTTCTTAAGGCCGTTTTTCAGATCTGCTTGTGGGATGTTGAAAGTCTTCGCGCCCTCGAAATCAGGGAGCGGAGGGAATTCGGAATCGCTGAGTCCGATAATCTTGAAAGTGGAAGGGCCGCTCTTGATCGTTGCATAGTTTTTCGCATCGACGGTGACCTCTACTTCGCTAGACGGCAGCTCTTTCACGATACTGACGAGGCGCTTGGCTGGGAGAGTGGTCGCGCCTTCCTTATCGATCTGGGCTTCCACCGATCCGGTGATGCCCACGTCGAGGTCGGTAGTGGTAAAGACCAGGCGGCCATCTTTTGCGACCAACAGGACGTTGGAGAGAATTGGGAGGGTGGTTCGGGAACTCACCACGTGTTGCACCTTCTGCAAACCTTCCAGGAAAACGTCTTTGGAAATACTAAACTTCATAATCTGTGGGCACGACTGTGCTTGAGGCGAGTTTCCGTTTTCAAAACACCTTGGCAAGCATTCAGTCACTGGAAACCCAAGATAATTGCGATGAAACCACTACATGTGGTATTAGGCGGGTGAAATGGACACATCTAACGGTTTTCTTCAGAGATTTACACCAAAAGTATCACGGTTGCACAATTTCGCCTCGCCCCGAACCCCTAGCAGCGGATAGATTCCGCGCATGAACCGCCTTCTGCCTATGACACTGATCCTTTTGCTGCTCGTCGTATTCCGCATTGTCGGCAGCGCGTTTCCGGAATCGATTCCGAACTTCCAACCACTTGCCGCACTATTCTTCTGTGGGGCAATCATGGCTAAGGGCTGGAAAGGGTGGGCGATTCCTCTCGCTGCATGGCTGGTTACATATCCCGCTCCGGCTATCCTGCAGGGGAATGCTTCCTACCTGACTGCCGGCGTCCTCATCACTACGGCACTCGCTTTTGCGGTCATCTTTTTCATCGGGAAATCCCTTTCCGGACGTGACACCGGCGTTCTTCTGCTCGGATCGGTCGGAGCCGCCATCGCTTTCCATCTAGTTACCAACGGCGCAGCGTGGATGTTCAGCCCGCTTTACCCGAAGTCACCCCTCGGCCTCTGGCAGTCACTTTGGATGGGCCCTGTCGGCAGTCCTATTCCAAGTTGGATTTTCCTCCGCAACATGGTCGGCGCGAACCTGCTGTTCACTACTATTTTCCTTTCTGCCCGTTTCGCAATCCCGCAATTTTCCGCAAACTCGGAGCCCGTCACAGCCAGATAAAACTTGCCGTCCGTCCTCTACGCTTTTAACCAACACCCGGATTTATCCCATCAATAGCTTCCCATGTCCGATCTGAATTTCGCCAACTCGCCAATCAACCAGTCACTCACCCCCGAGAGAAAGATCGAGCTCTACACGCAGATGGTGCGTATCCGGCGCTTCGAGCAGGCTTCGATGAAACAATACGCCGCCGACAAGATGGGCGGTTTTCTCCATCTTTACATCGGACAGGAATCCGTTGCCGTTGGAACGCTCTCGCTTTGCGGTGAACACGATCACAACATCACTGCCTACCGTTGCCACGCACACGCCCTAGCCTCTGGCATGAGCATGGACGAGTGCATGGCGGAAATGTTCGGCAAGCAAACCGGTTGCTCCAAGGGCAAGGGTGGCTCAATGCACTTTTTCGCTCCCGATAAGAACTTCTGGGGTGGCCACGGCATCGTAGCCGGACAGACCCCGCTTGGCCTCGGCCTCGCATACGGGCTAAAATACCTTGAGAGAGAAGGCTGCTGCCTCTGCTTCCTTGGTGATGGTGCGGTCAACCAAGGCGCTTTCCACGAGTCCCTGAACATCGCCTCACTTTTCGGAATCCCCGTGGTTTACGTGATTGAAAACAACGGCTACTCCATGGGCACCTCACAAGAACGCTCGTCCGCCTTCAACGGTTGCCTCGCCCAGCGCGCTGAAGCCTACGCGATCGAGTGGGACGTCGTTGACGGCTCCGATATTTACGAGGTTCGTGCGAAAGCCAACATCGCCATGGAGCGCGCTCGCAAGGAGCACAAGCCAACTGTCCTCGAGATCGACACCTACCGCTACTACGGCCACTCCGTCGCCGATGCGAACCATAAGGTCTACCGGACACCCGAGGATATCCAAGCTTACAAGGACAACCACGACCCGATCAACGTGTTCCGCAACAAGCTCCTCGAAGAAGGGGTCTTGAACGAAGAGTTGATCAACAAGATCAACGCCGCAGCCAAGGACGAGACCGCAGCCGCCGTGAAATTCGCCGAGGACTCCCCGGCTCCGACCATCGCAGATATTTCCACGGACGTTTACTGGGAAACCGACAACGACACCGAGGCCTCAAAAATCGGTCATCACTTCTTCTCCTGATCCCTCTTCCCTCAATTTCTAATTTCCAATCCCAAATACCTTTTCTCCAATGCGCACACTGACCTATCGTGAAGCCCTCCGTGAAGGACTAGATGAAGAACTCGCCCACGACGATAACGTCGTGCTCATGGGTGAGGAAGTCGCCGAATACAACGGTGCCTACAAAGTCACCGAAGGCCTCTGGAAAAAATGGGGCGACAAGCGAATCGTCGATACACCGATCTCCGAGGCCGGCTTCATCGGCATGGGCATCGGTGCCTCCATGCTCGGCGTCCGCCCCGTGATGGAGCTGATGTTTTGGTCTTTCCATTCCGTCGCCTTCGACCAACTCGTCAACAACGCGGCCAACGTTCGCTACATGTCCGGCGGTCTTTGCAGCTGCCCCATCGTCGTCCGCGGCCCTGCCAACGGCGGCACCAACGTCGGCGCCACCCACTCCCACGTCCCGGAAGGTCTCTTCGCCGCATTCCCCGGTCTGAAAGTCTGCTCCCCGGCTACTCCTGCCGATGCGAAAGGCCTTATCAAAGCTGCGATCCGCGATAACGACCCTGTCTATTTCATGGAGAACACCCTCCTTTACGGAATGGAAGGCGAAGTGCCCGATCTTGAAGACGGCGATTTCGTGATCCCTCTCGGAAAGGCCGAAGTGAAAAAGGAAGGAACCGACATCTCCCTCATCGCTCACGGACGCTCGGTAATTCACTGCCTAGAGGCAGCCAAAATCCTCCAAGAAGAGCATGGAATCAATGCGGAAGTCCTCGATCTCCGCTCCATCCGCCCGCTCGATGTCGATGCTATCCTCGCCTCCGTCGCCAAGACCCACCGCGTAGTCCTGGTTGATGAATCGAAGCCCTTCGGCGGTGTCTCCGCCATGGTTTCCCAGCTCATCCAGGAGCACGCCTTCGACGAACTTGACGCCCCGATCAAACGCGTCTGCGCCATCGACGCCCCGGCGATCTACTCGAAGTACGTAGAGAACGAACAACTCCCGAATCCGAAACGGATCGTCGAGAAGGTGCTCACGATCGCCTGATCCGATCGATAATCCGTTTGTGGTTTTCTTTTACGAGCACGGCATCCGCGTGTTCGCATTTGTCCGCTGGCTGGGATCGACTTAAGATGTTATCGGGGGGGCGGGTGAAGGGTCTCTCGGCACTTCGCCCGAAAGAATTCTCCGAAAATCCACGCACTTATCTTGATGAAGCTTCTCGCCTTCTTCCTCGCCGCTAGCCTTTCCGCATTCGCTGCGGAGAAGAAGCCCAACATCCTGCTGCTTTTCGCTGACGACCTCGGCCGCTACGCCTCTGCCTATGCCGACCCGAACCAGCCGTCCACCAATGACCTGATTCGCACCCCGGTCTTCGACCGCATTGCCAAGCAGGGCGCGCGCTTCGACAACGCCTTTGTTTCCGTCCCGTCCTGCACCCCCTCGCGCGGCGCGCTTTATACCGGTCGTCATTTCTTCCGCAACGGCTCGTTTTCGCAGCTGCACAGCCGCTGGAAAAAGGGAGCTCCCGATCCCGGCGACGCGATCACCGGCATGCCCGAGATGCTGGCTCGCTCCGGTTACCACATCGGCTGGAGCCACAAATGGCACATCCCCGAACGCCTGATGCGCGGCAAAAAACACCAATACTCGCAGTTCGGAAACCGGATCAGCGCCTTCTCCCAAGTCGTCACGAAAAACCCCGAAGTCCGCGACGAGATTTTCGTCGCAGTCCGCGGCAACTTCCAGGCCTTCCTAGCCGATCGCAAAGCCGACCAACCGTTCTTCTATTCCTTCAACCCCACCAACACCCACCGCAAATGGGTGCGTGGATCAGGGAAAAAATTGTGGGGTCTCGATCCCGACAAGCTCAAGGGCAAGCTGCCGCCCTTTCTCCCCGACAACGAAATCGTCCGCGAGGACTTCGCCGACTACCTCGGTGAAGCGATGGCATACGACGCCGCCTGTGGTGCGATCCTTGAGGAACTCGAGAGAATGGGGGAGCTCGACAACACCCTCATCGTGATCAGCGGCGACCACGGTGCTCCCGGCTTTCCGCGCGGCAAATGCAATGTCCACGACTTCGGATCGCGCGTTCTCCTGACACTGCGCTGGCCGGAACACATCGAACCGGGCCGGGTGGTGAAAACCCCGGTCTCGCTCATCGATCTCGCCCCCACATTCCTCGCCGCCGCCGGGACAACTTCACCCGACGATCCGGACGGCGAAAATCTCCTCCCGGCACTCGCTGCCGACGGCTCCGAAGAGGAACTACGTGGCTGGGCGCTCATCGGCCGCGAGGTTCATGTCGGCAGCGCCCGCGAAGGATATCTGCCCTACCCGATTCGTGCCCTGCGCACGCCCGAATTTTTGTACGTGCGGAATTTTAAACCCGACCGTTGGCCCATGGGAGATCCGAAAGCAGCAGCCGGCGATGCCAAGCTGGATTTTGAAGTGCTCTCCAACGACACACGCGTAGCCTTTGCCGATATCGACGCCTCCCCGACCAAGGCCTGGCTGGTCCAACACCGGAATGAGGAAGGCCTTGAGTTGATCCTCAGGGAGGCTTGGGAAAAGCGCCCTGCTGAGGAGCTTTACGATCTGCGGAAAGACCCCCATCAAGTTCACAACGTCGCTGATGACCCGGCTCACACCGCAATGCTCGAAAAGCTTCGTGGGAAACTCATGGCCGAACTCAAGGGTGGCGCCGACCCGAGGCTCGACGACTCCTTCGATCGGCCACCTTATCTCGAGAAAACGCGCCAGTAGCAGCTGCGCCCGAATCTCTTGGCCGGGTTTCATGGTGCCGGGATAGGGTGCTTGGGTTGCGCTGCCGCCTGGAAGGACGGCTTTCCTGCCTTTCCTCCCTCCCACCGACAAGGATGCGGTTGCGGGCATTCCCGCTATCGTGGAAACGGATCACCTCGAACCCTGCGGAGCGGCCCGCGAAGTGCCGGATGCTTGGATTTTCCAATCCGATCTGAAGAAAATCCCCGGCCTCAAGGTTCAGCCGCATTTCCCCCAGCAGGAGAAATTCATTTTCTACCGGGGAGCGGGCAGCGCCAGAATTCCCATTTACGCGAGCATGGACGGGGACACCGCCACGGTCACGAACTACTGCGGTGGGTCGATTTCCTTCGGTGTCGCCCTGCGTGTACGGGACGGGAAAGCCGCTTGGGCACAGCTTCCGGCGCTTGCATCCCCACCGAAAGGGGGAGAACCCGCGAAGAACCGTTCGGAGGTCACCTTTCCGCAACCGGATCGTTCGCTAGATGAAGTGGAATCCGAACTTGCCGATGTTTGGAAAAAAGCACTTGCCGACGATGGGCTCACTCCCGCCGAGGCCTCCGCAATGGTGGAGACTTGGCGCAAGACCTGGTTCAGGGGAAACGGCGATCGTATCCTCAGCCTTGTGCCCCGAAAGACGATTGATTCGATGTTGCCGCTGAAAATTACCCCGACTCCCGAAAAGACGGCTCGGGTATTCGTTGCGCGGATCGAGATGCTCGCCGCTGACAGGGAGCAGGCGTTGATCGACCTGATGAACTCCACCAAGGCCGTGGATGAAAAGGATTTCGTAAAGTTCAGCCGCCTCGGACTGGGAAGATTCGGATACGGAGCTATGGAGGTCGCCTCACAAATCCAGGTGAGACGGATGAAGGCGAAATTTTTCGAGTTGAGTCAGTTTGAGAAAAACCGGGAAACGACGGCACGCTAGCGGTTCCGTCGAGCTAGTTCGCAGCGTCATTTTTTCTGATTCCAGAGCCGGTAAGGATCGTTGAGCCGGGTCATTTCGGAAAGCAGCAGAGCTTCCATTTCGGCGAGCTTGGTGGCGTGTTTGGGATCCTCCGCGAGATCGTTGAACTTCGGATCGTCCTTGCCGTGCTCAAGGAGGAATTCGTTCGGATTTTCGGCAAGGTTGAAGAGCTGGGTCTCGTGGACTGCTCCATCGAGCGTGTCATACTTGATCAGTTTCCAATCGCCGTTCTTGACGCAGCGGATGCCGGGTTTCGTGCCGCCGGTGTAGGCACCGTAGAGGGTGTCGCGGACGGTCTTCCCTTCGCCGGTTAGGACGGACTTGAACGATTCCCCTTCGTTGGATTCCGGAGCGGGGATCCCGGCGAGGTCGCAGAGGGTGGCGAGCGTGTCGAGCAGGTAGATGTTGCCGGGCGCGCGTCCTTTTTTCACCCCGGGGCCCATGACGATGTAGGGCACGCGGAAGGTGTGCTCGTAGAGATTCTGTTTTCCCTGCAGGCCGTGGCGGCCGATCGCCATGCCGTGGTCCGAGGTGTAGATCACGTAGGTGTTTTCTAGTTCGCCCATTGCCTCGAGCTTCTTCAGGACACGACCAATTTGGATGTCGATGTTTTCCGAGCAGGCGAACTCGCGACCCAGTTCGTTGCGGATTGTGCGCTCGTCCCGGTTTTCCCAAACGCCGGAAACTCTAACCTCATCGCGCAGGCCGGGGTGGCCGTGGGGAAATGGGTGCTTATCAAGCCAGTTGACCGGCAGGGAGGGTTGCTTCGGGTTCGCGGCAGGCAGCGAGTTCTTATCTGTATGGTTCGTGGCTCCATATTTCGCCAACAGCTCGGGTGTGCCGTCGCGGGTGTCGTGCGGATGCGAAAAGCCGTAGTAGATCATGAAAGGCTTCTTGGCTTGCTGTTTTTCCCGGTCGGTGAGGTAGCCCATGACTTGATCGCCATGCCACTCGCTGCCGCTCTCCGCCGTGCCACCGCGTTTCGTCGCATCGTTGCGGATCTGGAATGTTTTGTTGGCCGCCTGGTAGGAATTTCCTTTCTTGCAGGTGCGGACGGTCTCGTATCCGGCTTCGTTGAAAACGGCGGGGAGGGTGCTGCCTTCTATCCCCTTGGGAACCAGCTTGTTGGCCTTTTTCCTGCCGTTGGCTCCGGGGGTGCGCCAGAGTGTGCGGCCTGTCATGATCATTGTCCGCGAGCAGGTGCAGACCGCACCGGACCACCCGCCTTGCTGGTGCGCAGCATCAAGCACGTGCCCCTCCCGGGCGATCCTGTCGATGTTCGGCGTGTCGAGAGTCGATTTTGGATCGTAGGCTTTCAGGTCGAAGGGCGACTGGTCATCGACGATGATAAAAAGGAAATTTGGTTTTGCGGCTGCTGCCGAAAGGGTGAGCAGCGAGAGCGCAAGCGATGTGAGGGCAATCAGATTGGGTTTCATCGGGATGGACATGTCAGTTCGGGAAGGCGTTTGCGAGAAAACTTGCCTACGTTATAACCAATGTTATACTGCACCCATGACCACGACCGTCAAGATTACCTCAATCGGGAATTCCGCAGGCATCATCCTGCCCAAGGAGCTTCTGGAGAAACTCCGGGTTTCCAAGGGGGATACGCTCACGGTCACGGAAACGCCGGATGGCATCAACCTGAATCCGTATAATGAAGATTTCGCTACGGCAATGACTCTGGCCGAAGAAATCATGCGCGAGGACAGAGACGTCCTCCGCAAACTTGCCCAATAGTTTGACATTCGCCTCCTAGATCTGAAAAGAATTCCATGAGCGCCGAAACCAACTGGATTACTCCTGACATCACATTGGCTCTGCATGACCGGCAGCTGGCCGAGCACGGCGGGCAAGCGGGGTTACGCGACGAAAGCCTTTTGCTTTCCGCGCTTGCGAGGCCTCAGCAACTGCTGGCCTACGGTGATCCTTCTCCGGATCTATGCGCGATGGCCGCAGCCTATGCGTATGGAATTGCCAAGAACCACCCCTTTCTCGATGGCAACAAAAGAACTGCATTCGTTGTTTACAGGCTTTTCCTCAAGTGGAACGGGATCGAACTGAATGCTGAGAAAAGTGAGCGCTACGCGACCATGCTAGCTCTGGCGGCCGGTGAAATGACCGAGGAGAACTTCACCACTTGGCTCAGGGAAAACACCGCTCCCATTTAGGCGTTTTCCGCTCTTCCCCCTTTGACAATCCCGCGCCCGCGCTCCACGCTAGCGGCGAACTCACGTTTTAAGAAATATTATGGCATACGATCTCATTGTTATTGGCGGCGGCCCTGCCGGTTATGTTGCTGCTATCCGCGCAGCCCAGCATGGAAAAAAAGTCGCTTGTGTAGAAGCTGACCGCGCCGGAGGGACTTGCCTCAACTGGGGCTGTATTCCGACCAAAGCTCTCTTGAAAAACGCCGAGCTTTACCAGACTCTCATGCACAAAGCCGGTGAGATGGGACTGCAAATTCAAGGTCTTTCCTATGACTGGAGTGCCGTGATTGGCCGCTCCCGCAAGGTTTCTGACAAGCTCGCGGGCGGAATCGAATACCTCTTCAAGAAGAACAAAGTCGATTATATCAAGGGCTACGGCTCCATCGAATCTGAAGGAAAAGTCGGAGTGAAAGCCTCTGACGGCTCCACGCAAACTCTAGAGGGCGCGAATATCATCATCGCCACTGGTTGCGTTTCACGCCCACTTCCGCCACTTCCTTTCAACGGCAAATCTGTCATCGGCTCCAAGGAGGCAATGGTTCTCCAGGATCAGCCGAAGGAAATGATCATCATCGGTGCCGGCGCGATCGGCGTCGAGTTCGCTTACATCTACAATGCGTTCGGCACGAAAGTTACTCTCGTAGAAATGCTTCCAAACGTCCTTCCGGTAGAAGATACCGAGGTGGGTGTGGAGCTTGAAAAATCCCTTACCAAACAAGGCATTCGCTGCCTGACGAACACCAAGGTCACCGCCACCAAAGACCACGGCGACCGCGTAGAAATCACCGTCGAGGGTCCGAAGGAATCCGGAACCATTTCCGCCGATGTCTGCCTCGTCGCGATCGGCATCCAGCCAGTTCTTCCGGGCGGTCTTCAGCCGGAGCTCGATCGCGGCTACATCACCGTTGGCGACCGTTACGAGACCAACCTCCCCGGCGTCTATGCCATCGGCGATATCAACGGCCCACCGTGGCTTGCACACGTCGCTTCTTTCGAGGCATTCCAGTGCGTCGATGGCCTCTTTGTGGAAGGCTACAAGCCCCGCAAGGTAACCAATTTCCCCGGCTGCACCTACTGCCACCCGCAGGTTGCTTCGGTTGGAAAAACCGAGCGCGCCCTCAAGGAAGAAGGCATCGAATACGTGGTCGGGAAAATCCCCTTCGTTGCTATCGGCAAGGCCGTTGCGGCATCCGAAACCGAGGGCTTCACCAAGCTGCTCTACGGCAAGAAACACGGCGAACTTCTCGGCGCACACATCATCGGTGACAACGCCACCGAGCTCATTGCTGAGATGGGTCTCGCTCTCGACCAAGAACTCACTATCGACGAGATCCACGCGACCATCCACGCACACCCGACCATGTCGGAAGTCATCCACGAGGCCACCCTCGCGGCGGAGGGGCACGCGATCCATTTCTAACGGAACGCGGACTTTAGTTCGCCTCCTTTTCATGAAATGAAATCCCGTTGGCTCCTCTTATCGTGCGGATTCGCTAGCCTCACAGCCTGCGATTCCCCGGAGAAGACGTCGATAGTTCCCGCACCTGCGGAAACATACTCAGACCCGGATCCTGTCCATTTCCTCATCGAAGCGGAAGATTGTGAAATCCTCGGCGAAAAGACTGAGGACGGAAAGGCATCCGGCTCGGCTTTCGTAAAACGCCAGTCGGGCAGCGAGCAGCCGGTAGTTCGCTGTGATATTCCTGCTTCGGAGAAGCCTCTTTCCGTCTGGCTACGGCGGAAAGGCGGGGCGGTTCAGATCAAAACGTCATCCGCTGAAAGTCAAAACGAAGGCTCTTGGGCATACGAAGTCGAAGAACAGTTCGCATGGACTTCCTTTGGTGAAATTCCCGCCGGCGGGGAAGGGCGCCAGCTCATCGCCATCTGTAACAACAAAGAGGACGAGACCGTTTCCATTGACTGTATCCTCTTTTCCGATGAGCCGTTGGATGATAAAGACGCCCTTCTGACGCCGCTCCCGTCGGTCGGGATCGATCCCACAAAAATTACGGGAGGTTTCCGCACCGCATCTTCGCTCTGGGGAGTGAACCAGTTTTCTGGCGGCGATCCCAAGACGCTTACCGACCCCAGCTACATCGAAAATTTGGCCTACCTCGCTCCCAAGCTGATGCGAGTTCATAACGAGGGGACACTGGAGGACTCCGGAAAGAGCCGCCACGGCTTATTGGATTTCAAGTCCCGCACCTGGGACGAGCGGAAAATCCGTACGTCTGTCATCGCCCTGCTGGAGTTGGAAAATATCGGCGATATCGTCATCAATATCCCGAATTGGCCGGAGTGGATGGATGCCGACGAGGACGGCTTCTTAGATGATGATAAGGCTGCGAAATACGTAGCGTTGGTCGGGCGCTTTGCGGAGATCGTTTGGGAATTTCCCGCCGCACGTGAGCGCGTGCTTTTCGAACTCACTAACGAACTCGACAATCTTTACCATGCCGATCTTGTGGCCGGGAAAAATCCCCACCGGGTCGCGGAGCTTGCGCGCATTTTCCTCCAATGCAGCCTGCACATCCGCCAGGTCGCGCCAGGGGCGAGAATCGGCGGGCCATCGGTTGCGAATTCCTACAACACGGCGTTCCACGAGCAGTTCATCGCTTACACAGCGCCGGAACTCGATTTTTATTCCATCCACCTCTACGCCAGCAGTAATCCCAAGGACTCGGATTCGCGTATTCTTTCCACGGCGGATGAGGTCGCGGATCCGGTGAAGACGGTGAAGGCGATACTCGCAAAAAACTCGAAAGGCCGCGAGATCCCCGTTTCTGTAAACGAATACAATATCGTCCGAAGCGGGGAGACAAGCGAGGCGCGGATGACTTCCGGATTCGGTGCTGTCTGGGACGCGTGGTTCATGATGACCCTTTTCTCCGCGGGAGCCGATTCCGCCGCCGCGTGGAACGAAAACGACGGAATCTACGGTAAGTTTTCGGCAGACGGTGAACGCCGCCCCGCTTCCCACCTTTACCATGTGCTCAATACAGAATTCACAGGCTCAGTTGCTCGATTAGAAACCGAAGAGCCGGAAGAAATCGCCGCACTCACCACCGAGGCAGGGGATCGCATCCTCATTTCCCACCGTGGCTTCCGCGACCGGAAGATCACACTCCCGGAAGGGAAGTGGAGAGGCTGGATGCTGGGGAAGGGTATGGATGTGCCGCACGAAATTTCTGCCGAGGGTGAAACCGATTTGCCTGGGGTCTCGCTGCTGTATTTGGAGAAGTAATAGCCGCCTAAAGCGAGCGATCCATGTGAGGCGAGTGAATGTGATCTGCGCCATAAGCACCTGCCGAGTGTATCCGATTGATATGGAGTCGCCGAGGATCAAAACGTTTGGGAGTTCCGCGTTGATGGGGTCGCCGATTTTCATCCCCTTCCTATCTTGCTTGGGCGTGTGGAAGGGCAGGGGGATGCTGGCTTTCCGGCCGGATCGGCATGGATGGCAGCATGGGGAGCAATCAGCAGCGCGAGGAGGAGGAGGAGGGCAGTTCGTTTCACTTTTTCGGGGTGGGGCGTGTCCGCTCGCGCGGGAACCTCATACTTCATGGCTTTGATCTGTGCGTCGCGTTCCAAGGCTAGTCGGTCCTTTTTTATCTTGGAATCCGTAGGTGATCTGAATTTTTTTGTAGGTGCAGAGCGGTTCCTTTCTTGAATCCAATTGCGGATAGCAACGACCGCGGTGTTTTCACCTTCAGGAATATCGAAGACACCCCCGTCAACCGGATTTTTATCCCGGATTTAGGTGCTGCGGACCTGAGGCTTCCGAGTCCATTCCGGTCAACTCAGGATGTGCAGCACAATCCAGGGGACGAGGTTGAAAATGAAAACTATCAACTTGAAGAACGCCATCCCGGCATAGTGGATCGCGGTTCCTCTCCTTACACCGCTGGCGGTAGTTCGTCTTTTGGAATTAAGGTATACACATTCGTCCCCACGGAGATCTTTCCGATCTCTGGATGGACAGGACGGAGGCCTTTTGAATCGCTGATGAACATGATGATGGAGCTGGGGTAGGTCTCCATGAATTTCTCAAAATCAAACTTCTCGGTGAGTTGCGATTTTTTCATCTGCCCTCCCTCGGCAACGATTTTAGAGAGTAGCGTATGACTCGGACGGTCAGAAAAGAGATACCTACTCCGGATTTCTTCTGCGATGGATTTCTTGTGATGGCCTTCGCGTTCGAGCGGTGCCAGTTGCCACACGCCGGCTCTGCCGAACTGGTGGATGAAACGCTGCGCGGCCATCGAGTTCACCTCGTCGTTGGGGGTTCCGGCAACGAGCGCGCCGATGCCGTTCAGGTCGAGTTCCTCTTCCGCAAATTCCGAAAGGATGTTTGCCCGCTGTGCTTCGAGACCGAGCATTTTTGCGGAAGCGACATTGTTGAAATTCGTGTCGAGTAGGAGCACGCGGTGGCCGTCCTCGTGGAGCAATTTCGCCGCAGTCCGCGCCCATAGATCCGCACCGGCAAAGAGGATTCCGGTCACATTTTTCGCTGCGAGTCCAAGCCTCCGGGCGAGAGGAGAGGCTGCCAGTCCGTAGATCAGGACGGTGCCGACAATGATCAAAAAAACGAGTGCGACTAGTTCCCGCGACTGGGCGGCAATGATAGGCGAAAGTCTTTCACCAAAACTCCCGTGCGCGGCAGCTTCCTCAAACTCCAAGGCGAAGATCGATGTCACGGCGGCAGCGACGATCCCCCTCGGTGCGAGAAAGGCGAGGAACGTCCGCTCGTTTATGCTCGTTCTTTTCGAAAACAGGAGACTCAGGTAAACGGAGAGCGGCCTACCAATGAGGACGAGGAAACCAAGAAGAAATACTCCTTTCACGAATGCGCCTTGGAGTTCTTCAGCTCCGATCCGGCCGGACAGGACGATGAAGAGAATAGAGATGATCAGGATGCGGAGGTTCTCCTTGAACTCAAGGATGTGCCGGACCGAAACGGAGCGCTGGTTCGCAAGTGCGATGCCGAGGACGGTGACAGTCAATAGCCCTGCTTCTTTCTCGACGAGGTTCGATCCCGTGAATGCAAGCGCTACAACTGCGAGAAGAAAGACAGGCTGGAGGTAGTCGGGAACGAGGTGGTTGCGCAAGAGTAGCTCCACTCCTTTTGCCAGCAGCAGGGCTCCAATGACACCAACTGCGAACATCACGCCTATCGCCTGCAAGAGCTCGCCTTGGGCTGATACGAAATCCCCTGCGATTGCGATTTTAAAAACAAGCACCGCAAGGATCGCACCGATGGGATCGACCACGATGCCCTCCCATTTTACGATTGAAGCAATCTTCCGCGTGGGGTTTACGTGGCGTAAAAGGGGCGCGATCACCGTCGGCCCTGTGACGGTCAGGATGCAGCCAATGAGCGCAGCTAGTCGGACGTCGTAGCCAAGCGCATAGACCATGAAAACGGTGGTCAGACCGAAGGACAGCGCGACGGCAACCGTGCAAAGCCGGAGGATGGGTAGACCGGACTCCTTGAGTTCACTGAATTTCAGCGTCAGTCCCCCTTCAAAAAGGATGATCGCCACCAAAAGCCCTACCGCCGAGAGCAATGGACTGCTGTGCCCGTTGCCTTGGATCAGGAAATCATCAATCCGGACTCCCGAAAACTGACCCAGCGCAAACCCGAATCCGAGTAGCAAAAGAATCGAAGGCAGCTTGAATCTCCAAGCAAGCCATTGGGCGGCAACTCCAAGAACAAGGATCAGGGTAAGGAATACAAGGGGCGACATACATGGTGGTATTAGCGTGGGAAATGCCACGCGGGAAGATTTATTACCGAGGAAAACTCGCTCACCACTCGATCCCAACTCCCTCTTCGGGGATGAGGATTTTTTCGCTGATACCGAGGCGATCGGCTTCGGTGAGTAGGCGTTCGACGGGTTCTTCGAGGGCTTCGTTTCCGAGGGGAAAAGTGCCGTAGTGCATGGGAATTAGGACTTTCGCGCCGAGGTCGGCGAAGGCGAGGACGGCTTGTTCCGGGTTCATGTGGACATCCCGGCCACTGGGCGACTCGTAGGCTCCGATGGGCATGAGTGCGATATCGATATCGTGGCGTTTCCCGATCTCGGTGAATCCCTCGAAGTAGGTACTATCTCCGCAGTGGAAGACGCTTTTCCCGCCGGCTTTGACCAAATATCCGCCGTAGTCGCGGTGGGTATCGTGCACGTATCTCGCGCCCCAATGATGGCAGGGGGTGTGGATGATTTCCATGCCCTTGATCTCCAGTTCGTCCCAAATCTTCATCTCGTGGACTGCAGGGAAACCAAGTTTTTTCACAAGCGAGGCGCTGCCCATGGGGACGACGATGCCGTCGCTGGATTGCAGGATTTTCAGGCTGGGCTTATGGAGGTGGTCGAAATGGGCGTGGGTGACTAGGACGAGATCGACCTCAGGGACACCTTCGAGTCGGAGGCCGGGCTGGCGCTGGCGTTTCACCGGGCCATGCCACTTCGCCCAGTTCGGATCCACGACCACGGAGTTTCCCGCGAACTGGAGGAAAAAAGAGGCGTGCCCAATCCAGGTAATACGGACGCGATCCTCTGCAGGCGGAGTAAGAACGGGATCCAGCATTGCGCCGCCCATCCTCTTGAACATCCCCGGGACGATGCGGTGGCGGAGAAACTTCGCGTTTCTGCCGGGCCAGCCTTTCTGTGGGGCGAGGCCGGAGTATTTGTTGTCCGCGTGGTTCTTCATCGTCAAAATCGACGGAGGTTACACCGAACCATAACCGCCTGCAATTTTCTCCATCCAATACTCCGCCCGTGCACGGAAACCTTTCTCATCCTGCGCGTAAAGAATGCCGCGAGAGACGTTAATTACGTCCGGAGCTGTTCGTTTTGCAGCGGCGAGCACGGAGAGATCCCCGCCTTGCGCACCAAGACCCGGCACCAGCAGTGGCGCATCCGGCATTTTAGGCAAAACGTCTGCTGCATTTGTTAGGCCGACCACGTAGCCGACATCGGTAGCACGTTCTTCGGATTTCGCGCGCTCGCCGAGGGCCGTGACGAGTTCAAAGACCTTGCGACCGTCCTGGAGAATCTGCTGTTGGAAATCTGCGCTGCCCGCGTTCGAAGTAACTGCGAGGAGATAGACTGCTTTTCCTTCGTAATCGAGGAAGGGCTCGATGGAGTCGTATCCGAGGAAAGGATTCAGCGTGACGGCATCGACATTCCAGCCGTTAAAATAGCCCTGCGCGTAGTATTTTTGCGTTTCGCCGATATCACTGCGCTTCGCGTCCAAGATGACAGGGATCTCTTCAGGGATGGATGCCAAGATTTCCTCAAGGACACGGATGCCCTCTATCCCCATGGCTTCGAAATAGGCCATGTTCGGCTTGAAGGCGGCAGCCCATACGGAGGTCTCTTCGATCACCCGTGTGAGAAAATCCTTAGCATCTGATGCACCGCCCTCACCCGGTCTGGGATCGAGCCCGACGCATAATCTCGATCCGCTGGACTTGATCCGTTGCTGTAATTTTTCCGTGAAGCGCATGGCGGGAGGATTCCAGCAGAAACCGGAAACGGCAATCCAAACTCGCTACGTTCTTTTGCTCGGGATGAGGAAAGAGGAACCACGTCCATTTGACCGAGAGATTTTATTTTACAGTCCGTCTATCTCCGCTGCGCTGCGATTGTGGTTCCTCTTCATTCCTCAATCGCGTGAACCATTCCACCCAAGCAAGATAGCCGAGTGTAGCGAAATACAGGGAGAACTCCGCTGCTTTTTTCCAATAGGAAATTTTCTCAGAGCTACCAAGGCAGCCGCAACTGATATCCAGCCCGCGCCACCATGCGGAGCCTACGGAGACAGTGAATGCGAGCACCAACCCGAGCATCGCCCACCACGCGCCTTTTCTCAAAATCCCGAGCATGAAACAAATGCCCGCCACGACTTCGACCCACGGAATGATGTAAGCCGCGGCCACCGCCAATCCACCAGTCACGAGCTTGTAGTTCTCAATATCCACGACAAATCCATCCAGCCCGCTGCCGAAAATCTTCAGCCCACCCGCATAAACAAACCATGCGCCCATCAGCACGCGGAGCACCAGAGCTACCTTTTCATTCGTTCGTAAATTCACTGTCTTCTTATCTCGCATAGGTGGTGGAAAAGTCACGGCTTTCCGCTTTTCTCCAGCGGAGTCCTCCGGCCGAAAAGCAAAAAAGGCATGCCGACGATAATCGATATCAGCAGAACAGCCGGCCAGGCTTTCACATCGCCCACAACCGCATCTCCGGTAGCGACCCTCTCCCAATATTCTTTGTAAAGATCAGCGGCAGTATCTAAATCCTCGTCGTCCACAACCACCCGTATCCCGCCAATCGCATTTGTGTAGAGCCAATGAATCTGTGGCACGTGCTCGTCGAACACATGCGCCGAGATCCCCTCCGATTCCAGAAACGAGCGAAACAAATAGGCTTCCTCGCCCTTGTAGAATCTCGCTACCGTTACCATGAATCCAAAGACTACATATTTACGCGGAAACGGGAAGCATTCACTCCTTCGTCCACAGCCGCGTATTCAGATCGAGAGTCTCGGTGATCCGCAGGACGATCATCAGGCGCACAAGAAAACCGTGGAGGATGGGGACGTCCCCAGCAGGAGCCGAGATGTCCGGTTCGAACCAATCCTCTGTTTTCGGGATCGCCAGATGCAGGCAGGAATCCATCAGCACCGCCCGCAAGTTCGAAGACCAGTCGCCCCGCAACGCGAGGAAACGCTCCTGCATGTCCGGCGTCAGCAGATACCTCGCTGCCAGCGGATCGTCCGCCGTGACTTTAAAGGCCTTTTCAAACTCCGGGCTCTCAAGTCGGACGAGGTTTCTGGAAAGCCCCTGCATCTTCCTACCGATCCAGCCGAAATTCGCCTCCTTCATCGTGCTAGGCGCAGCGCTGATTCTACTCGGGCTATTTTACAACAAGTTCGCAGACGTGATCAAAACGTTGCTGGATGATGAGAAGCGAAAGGAACCGTGATTTAGAAATCGCGACAACCTCGGCGACTTACCGGCAAAGCTAGCTCCCATTGCAGGCGCGATTTCCAAATCGCGGTTCCTCTCCTCAATCAGAGTTCATTATCAGCCAGCGGGATGATCTACGGATCGTCGCATAAAGGCCTTCCTCAGATCTCAAACTCAACACCCGGCTCGGGGATGATGACCTCGACGCCTGGGAGTCGGGTTTCCAGCTCTTGCTTGAACCAAGCCATCGCGCCATCGTCTCCGTGGACTAGGAAAATTTTCTTCGGTTTCACGCTGACCGCGAAGTCGGCGATGGCATCGCGAGTGGAGTGGCCAGAGAAATCAAAGGCGCGGACTTCGCAGTTGAGTTTCACCTTCGGGTAGGCGGGATCGAGTTCGACCATGTCGCCGTGCTCCGCGGCACGGATATTGCCGCCGGGAGTGTCTTCAGCCGCGTAGCCTACGAAGAACAGCCCGTGCTTTTTGTTTTCCAAAAGACCCTGACGCGCGAAGTTGTTGGAGACGGTTTTGGGCGACATCATGCCGCTGGAGAGCGCGTAGATACAGCCGTTGTTGAATGGGATTGGGCCAACGCGTTTTTTGTTCCCACCGGCGAGTTCCATATCCGTCATGAACTTGAAACCACGGCGGTTGCGGCGTGTGACATCAGAGAACTTGTCGTAAATCGTGGTCATCTTGCTACTGAGACCGCCGATGTAAACTGGCACCTTTTGGTCAACGAGACCCTCCTCCTTGAAGCGCTGGAGCATGGCGAGCACCTCCTGGGTCTTGCCCATCGCGAAGACAGGGAGCAGCGCGGAGCCGCCACGATCGAGAGCGCCATTGATCGCCTTGGCGAGTTCGTTTTCCTCCTCGCGGCGCGAGTAGTCCGCACGGCGCGGCTGCTCGCCGCGGGTGGTTTCCACGATCAGCACATCGACTTCCTCTTTGGGGAAAATCGCACCCTTTTGCAAGGTGCTGTCTTCGAAGTTTACGTCCCCCGTGTAGAAAACCTTTTTCCCCTCTGCCTCGAACATGATTCCGACGGAACCCATGATGTGACCGGCATCGAAAAACTCCGCCTGAACTTTCCCTTTCTCGTCCACGTCGAATTTCTTCCCCACATTCCGGCGCTCGAAGATACCCTTCATGCGGTCGAGCTGGCGATGGTTGAAAAACGGATAGTCGGTAATACCTAGCTCGGTGCGCTTGGATTCCATTACATTGACGGAGTTGTGCAGCATCGCGCAGGCGAGTTCCGCAGTTTCCGGGCTGATGAAAATCTTCGCATTTCTTTGACGCTTGGAAGCGACTGGCAAGGTGCCGACATGATCCAGGTGCGAGTGAGTGATGAAAATCGCATCGGCAGTATCATCCTTGATGAGTTCGTATCGCGGCTGGGCGGTGAGACCCTCCTCTTTCGGGTGCATCCCGGCATCGAGAATCACTTTTACTCCGCCGGATTCGAGCAAATATGAATTCGCCCCGATCCCGACATCTCTGCACATGCTTTTGAAAACCATAACTTTGCGCACCCTCCGCAATCCACCGCTCACTGTCAACCCGCGTGCAGCCCGGATAGGGCTATACGATTTCCCTCGTCGAAAAATGCGGCAATAACCCAGTATCGGGCTATACTCTGTAACTACCGCATGCGCCTTTCAGTTTCCCATTTCCCGACACCTCTCTTTCTCGCTCTCCTGACATTGTCCGCAAGCGCACTGGAGATCCGCGAATACGAACCGGCACGTCACGACCGTTTCGTATCCGTCACGGGCGGAATGGAAATCAATCCCAACGCCTACTACGGCGCGGTGGATTACACGGCGGTTGGCTTCGGGACGAACCCGAACGACGTGAGGCAGTTCGCCCTAGTGACTCCGGAACACGTGCTTTTCGCTAAACATTTCGCCTTCGGAGGAAACATTCGCTTCATCAATACGGACGGAACGGTGCTCAACCGATCTATTGGCGCACTCACTGAAGTTCCGAACGGCACGGGCGGGGTCTCGGACCTGATAATTATAAAACTTTCCGCGCCCGTAACAGAGGTCGACAAGATCACGCCGTTTCCATACCTCAATCTCGCGAGCGAAACAAACTACCTCACCAAAGAGCTAACCACTTTCGGCTAGGAGCTGCGCGGCGGGCTGGGTGTGATTTTAAATTTTTCGAATTTCAGCCAAGATGGCCCTCCCACCATCGGAACCACCCGCACCTTCACCTTCCGCCACAACGTTTTTACCGGAAGCGATGATGATGCTGTCGCTGTCAGCGGGGATTCGGGCAGCCCGACCTTCGCTGATGGCAATGGAAAGCCCGCGCTTGTCGGTGTTCACCTCGCCGCCTCCCAAGGCACGTTTGACAACTCCACTAGCGACACCTTCGTCTTGCACTACGCGGAAACGGTCAACGGGCTCCTTGCCTCAAGCGGTTACCAGCTGATCCCCGCGTTTCCGGATGCGGTAACTCTGAGTTCCGCAGCTACCCACGATCCTTTCCTCCAATCTTCCCCCGCCGCACGGACGCCACCGAACGCGGATTGGACTACCAACTCGAATTTTCCGAAACGCTGGGAGAAAATTCATGGAGCCAAACCCTGCCACCAGGCTTTTTGATGAACGCGGAGGCATACGATCCAGATGTGCCCGGCTTCGAAATGGTCACCTCCACCTTTCCTGCGGGAACCCCGGAGAAGCGGTTCGTGCGGATGAATCTCACGCTGAATGAGTGAGGAGTCGGGACATTCCTGTCCCGGCATGCTGTCTTCCCATGGCTTGACCCGAACGGGTGCAACTGAAAGTGGTGGGCAGAAACCAAAAATTCCCCAACCCCAACGAGCTTGGCTTTGGCTGCGATGCGTCCACCTGGCACTTTCAGCACCTTTTCACGACACTGCGTTTTCGGGCGCTCTCAGAGCACGGGGAGTGGGCGCGACGGAGCGATTACATTCCGAAATGATGCAAGGTGGATCATTCCCCGGCCATGGTGGCGGGGTCTAGGGCTTGGGTGAGTTGCTCGGGAGTGATGCCCAACTCGGAATTTTTTTCCTCACAAAGCTGCCGAACAGTTTTGCTGGTCTTGATCGATTCCTTGGCGATGGCCGCCGCTTTTTCGTAGCCAATGAGCGGGACGAGGGAGGTGACCATGGAGAGGGATTGTTCGATGAGCTCCTCGCAGCGGGCTTCGTTCGCAGTGATGCCATTTACGCATTTTTCAGCGAAAACGGTGGTGGCGGAGGCGAGTAGGCGGATGGATTCCAAGGTTGTTTGACCGAGGAGTGGCATGAAGGTGTTCAGCTCGAACTGACCGTTCGCCCCGCAGAACGTGACTGTCGTCTGATTTCCGAAAACACGGGCGGCGACCATGGTTAGAGCCTCGCAAAGGACGGGGTTGATCTTTCCCGGCATAATGGAGGATCCGGGCTGAATGGCGGGGAGGCTGATCTCACCGATGGAACAGCGCGGGCCGGAACCGAGGAGTCGGATATCGTTGGCGATCTTGAAAAGGGAGGTGGCGATGGTATTGAGCTGGCCGTGGGCTTCGACCAAGGCATCGCGAGCGGCCTGGGCTTCGAAAGGGTTTTCGGCGCGGTGCATTTCGAGGCCGGTGCGGTCGTTGAGGAATGCGATGGCCGTTTCAGGAAATTTTTCATGGCGGTTCAGGCCGGTGCCGATAGCGGTGCCTCCGAGAGGGATTTCGAGTAGGGTCTTGATCGCCTTATGGCATCGGTCAATCCCACGCTCCGCCTGTTTCGCATAGCCAGAGAACTCCTGGCCGAGCCGCATTGGGACGGCATCCATAAGATGGGTACGGCCGATTTTGAGAACCTCGTGAAATTCCGCCGATTTTGTTTCCAAGGATTTCCGCAGCGCATCCAATGCAGGTATCAAGGTATCGCGAAGCTGAAGACAGGCGGCGAGATGGAGAGCGGTGGGGAAGGTGTCGTTGGATGATTGGCCGAGATTGACGTGGTCGTTCGGATGGACATCGGTTCCGCGTTGGCGGCAGAGGGTGGCGATGACCTCGTTCGCATTCATGTTCGTGGAGGTGCCGGAGCCGGTCTGATAGACATCCACGGGAAAATGGTCGTCGTGTTTCCCATCGGTGATTTCTCGCGCGGCTTTAACGATCACATCCGCCAACTCCTGAGGGAGAGATCCCAACTTCGCATTTGCAAGGGCGGCGGATTCCTTGATCAGGCCGTAGCCGTGGATGATGGCGGAATCCACCGTCTGCCCGGAGATGGGGAAATTCTCCACCGCGCGCTGGGTCGAGGCTCCGTAGAGCGCATCGGCGGGGACGGCAAGATCGCCCATGGAATCGTGTTCGAGACGGGTTTCTAGCATTTCTAAAGAAACGGTCGGTTGGGCGGAAATGCAAGGGGCTGGCTGTGTTTTGCTGGAGGCTGCGGGTCGCAACTCCCACGACCTGCCGCGAGACGCGGCTGAGACCTCATCCCTTCCACGCTTCCGGATCTAGGCCGTAGAATTCCTTCATCTCACCATATAGATCCGGATGTTTCCTTCGCAGTTGCCGTGGTTTTTCGAAAAAAGTCTCTGTCACGACTGCGAAAAACTCCGCCGGGTTCGTGGCTCCGTAGGGATCAATGAGGGTCTTTTTCCCGCTTTCCAGCAACTTGTGAAAATCGGCGTAATTCTCGCGGAACACCCGTGCCCAGGAACGGTAGGCTTCTCGGCTAGGGAGACCAGGAGCACCATCTGTCGCTCCGTCCTCATGGTCGAGCTGGTGGGCGAACTCATGGAAAGTGACATTTTCCGCATCGTGGATATTCCGTGCACCGTGCTCTACGGAAGACCATGAGAGGATGACGGTTCCCGTTTCCCAAGACTCTCCGAGGCGGTGGACTTCCGCTTCGGTAACGATCCCGAATGCATCCTGCCGTTTCTGAACGGAGCTAAAAGTGCTGGGGTAGAGATATACGTTCCGTAGCTCTGGGTAGGGCTCCCCTTTCCGATGCAGGACGAGCATGCATGCCTGCGCGGCGACGGTGAGGATCATTTCTTCGGTAAGGTCCAGCCCATTGCAGCCCTCAAAGCGTGTGGAGGAAATGAAACGGGCGATACGTTCGTTCAAAAGTAGTCGTAGATCCTCCGGGAGGTGGGAATAAAGCGGCACGTTTTCCCTCAGCAGTACAATCCATTCTTCTTTGAAAACCGCTTCCACCTGTTCCTCGTCACTGAAAAATTCTTTGATTTTCTGCCAAATCATAGTCCCACGATGCCCCGGTGGATGCTTGTTGCCAAAACCAAATTATCCGGCTCCCTTGCGCGCTGCGAAATTCCACCTATCGTCCCGCCATGGACGCCGACCCAAAATCCTCCGCCACCACCCCGGAAATTCCAGATGGAGCAGAAGCCATTACTCTCGGAGCAGGTTGCTTCTGGTGCATCGAGGCAGCTTACAACCAGCTCGAAGGCGTGCACTCCGCCGTCTCCGGATACATAGGCGGAAAAACGGACAGCCCTACCTACCAGGACATCTGCACCGGCCAGACCGGCCACGCGGAGGTTGTGCGAGTGGTCTTCGATCCGGAAAAAATCAGCTTAGAGCGTGTGCTCGCATGGTTCTGGGATCTCCACGACCCGACCCAGCTCAACCGCCAAGGAAACGATGCCGGCACCCAGTACCGTTCGGAGATCTTCCTAGAAAATGAAACCCAACGCGAGACTTGCGAGGCTTCGAAAGACGCCGCCCAAAGCAATTTCCCGAAACCAATCGTCACGGCAATCTCGATAGCTTCAAAATTCTATCCCGCAGAGAAATACCATCAGGATTACTACTTCCAGAACCCGGGAGCCGGATACTGCCAGTTCGTGGTCGAACCGAAGCTCAAAAAGCTCGGACTGAAACACTGAAATCCATAGATCGTTTACCCGCAGTCCTTTGTGCAAATCTTCCAAATCACGTAAGACCTGGGAAGTAATCCCATTCATTTTTCGACCGAAAAAAGCTGACAGATTGGCGTGCCAAATGCTCGTATGGGGTAGTTGCAAAGCATAAATCCGATGGTAAATAATCCATCTCCGCCGGACATCCGCCAACCCCTCCAAACTCAATGCCAGACGTCTGCCTCTACTTTCAAGTGCACCAGCCCAACCGTCTCCTCGCGGGCAACGGCAAGAAGTCTCTCTCGCCTCCCTACGAGGATGACAAGCTGAACCGTGAAATCCTCAACCGGGTAGCAGACAACTGCTACTTGCCTGCGAACGAGATGTTCAAGAAGCGCATCGAGGAAAACCACGGGCTTTTCCGCATGGCGCTGTCCATCACCGGCACCGTCATCGAGCAGTTCCGGAAATTCCGCCCCGATGTGCTGGAGTCTTTCCAAGATCTGGTCGCGACCGGCGGTGTTGAGCTTCTCGCAGAAACCTACTCCCACTCCCTCGCTTGCGTATATTCCGACAAGGAATTTCAGCGCCAAGTGGACCTCCACCTTGAACTTATGGAAGAGTGCTTTTCCGTGAGACCACGGGTTTTCCGGAATACCGAGCTGATTTACAACAATACCATCGCTGCCAAGGCCGAGACGCTGGGCTTCGAGGGCATTATTGCGGAAGGAACACCCGGCTTCATCGGCCAGTATTCGCCAAACTACCTTTACCACGCACCGGACACCGCACGGATCAAGACCCTGCTACGCAACCACACTCTTTCCAACGACCTTGCCTTCCGTTTCTCTGATCCCTCATGGGGCGGGTATCCGCTTACTTGGGAAAAATTCACGGATTGGATGGCCCAATCACCGGGTGATATCGTGAATCTGTTCATGGATTACGAGTCCATCGGCGAACACCAAAAAGCTGATAAGGGAATTTATGATTTCTGGGAAAAAGTCCCGGAAATCCTCATCGAGGCAGGCTCACAATGGGTTACGCCCGCCGAGGCCGTTGCCATCTACAGCTCTTCAAAGGAATACGATTGCCCGAAAGTCACCTCTTGGGCAGATGCGGAACGCGACATCTCCGCATGGACGGGGAACGCGATGCAGAAAGAGGCCGTCGCCAAAATTCAAGCATTGGAAGAGCCAGTCATGGCCTCTGGCGACGACACCCTGATCGGTACCTGGGCGCGGCTCCAGTCATCGGATCACCTGTATTGGATGTCCACGAAGGGCGGAACCGACGGAGAGGTCACCAATTACTTCTCCCCCTACCGGAATGCGGACCAAGCCCACAGCATTTTCATGGCAGCGTTGGCGGATTTGGAAAAGCGCTCCGCAGTGCGGAAAGGAACCGTGGTTTAGAAACCGCGACCTATCGAGCGAACCACCCTTCACCTAGCTCCCGTAGCAGATGCGGTTTCTAAATCACGGTTCCTTTCTGCTTCCGCAGGAAGAAATCGAGGCACTCAGATTTTATTACTTCAGATCCGGACGGTTTCGGCGGGTGCGCTCAACGGCTTTTTCCTTCCGCCACTCCGCGATCTTCGCGTGGTTTCCGGAAAGAAGGATCTCAGGAACTTTTTCCCCCATGAATGCGACAGGTCGCGTGTAGCAGGGTGCCTCTAACAAATTGGGATCGGAAAAAGACTCCTCGATGGCGGATTGTGAATCGCCAAGAGCACCGGGAAGCAGGCGGACCACAGCATCGCATAAGACGGCAGCGGCGATTGCCCCATTGGTGAGGACGTAGTCGCCGATGGAAATTTCTTCGTCGATGAGGCTCTCGATAATCCGGTGGTCAATACCTTCGTAGTGCCCGCAGACGATGAGAAGATGAGTTTCCGAAGAAAGTTCCCGGACACGAGCCTGTTTCAAAGCCGCACCCTGCGGAGTCATCAGGATCACACGGGTGTTTTCCTTTTTCAATGAAGTGATCGCGGCATGCAGCGGTCCCGGCTGGAGCACCATCCCCGGACCTCCACCACAGGGCGTATCATCCACACGCCTGTGCTTGTCTTCCGACCAGTCACGCAGGTTGTGCCCCCGGATTTCCACAAGCCCTGCGTCACGCGCACGCTGAATGATGGAATCGCTAAGCGGCTGCAGAGCGATCTCGGGAAAGAGGGTGAGGATGTCGATTTTCATTTAGCTGTCCTCCAGGGTCAGTATGAGCTGGAAGGTAGCGAGGATGCGGGTGGAGGTTTCCGAGTCAAGCTCCCCCATGGGGCGCAGGGTCTTGCGGTTGATGGGGCGGATGAGAGAGAGTAAAATCGGGACTTTTCGATTTTGATGAGGTTTTCTCCTTAGTGGTAATCATTTTCCAGTCAGATTTATAGTCTTCATCCGTCAAATCCGTCAAATCCGTGGTTAAATCATCTCTGTAGTCCCTAGTGTAGGAACCTTGGAGGCAGGCTCGCCCAATGCCGCTCTTGCTTCCTACCCCGTGGTCAGGCTAGCTTCTTGCTCCACTCCCCACCGTTATGCATCCGAATTCTCTCTCGAAATACCGCCCGTTTCCGGCGATTCCCCTGCCCGACCGCACATGGCCGGACAAGGAGATCACCCGTGCCCCGATCTGGTGCTCGGTGGATCTACGAGATGGGAACCAGGCATTACCGCAGCCGATGTCGATTGAGGAAAAACTGGAGTTTTTCGACCTGCTGGTGCGGATCGGCTTCAAGGAAATCGAGATTGGTTTCCCCTCCGCCGCCGATACCGAATTCAATTTTTGCCGACGCCTGATCGAGGAAAACCGCATCCCGGAAGATGTAACGATCCAGATCCTCGTGCAGACGCGCGAGCAACTGATCCGCCGTAGCTTCGAGGCCATCGCCGGAGCGAAGCGCGCCATCGTCCATATCTACAACTCCACCTCCCCGCTGCAGCGCCGGGTGACTTTCGGAGATGCCTCACGCGAATCCATCAAGCAGATCGCCATCGATGGTGCGAAGCTGGTTAAAGAGCTCGTCCCGACCATCCCGCAAACCGAGGTTGTCCTGCAGTATTCGCCGGAGTCCTTTTCGGATACGGAACTCGATTACTCGTTAGAGGTTTGCAACGCAGTCATCGACATCTGGCAGCCGACGCCAGAGAAAAAAATGATCATCAACCTGCCGGACACCGTCCAGTGGGCCACGCCTAACGTCCATGCGGACATGATCGAATGGATGAGCCGGAACTTGGAGAAACGCGATTCCGTCACGGTTTCCCTGCATACTCATAACGACCGCGGAACCGGGGTCGCAGCGACAGAACTTGGCCTTATGGCAGGAGCCGACCGTGTGGAAGGCACCCTTTTCGGAAATGGCGAGCGCACGGGGAACCTCGATATCGTCACCGTCGCGCTGAACATGAACAGCCACGGAATCGAGACCAGTTTGAATTTTTCCGGGCTGACCGATATCCGCCTGAAGTATGAAAAATTCACCCGGCTTGTTGTGCCGGAGCGCCAACCTTATGCTGGCGAGCTGGTCTTCACTGCTTTTTCTGGCTCCCACCAAGACGCTATCAAGAAGGGTCTCGACCGCCGGAATAAGGAAACCACACAGAATCCGGAAACTCCTTGGGGAGTGCCTTACCTGACTATCGATCCGCAGGATATCGGGCGTTCCTACGAAGCGATCATCCGCATCAATTCACAATCCGGGAAGGGTGGAGTCGCCTATGTGCTGGATCGCGAGCATGGCTTCGATCTTCCGAAGTCGATGCATCCGATTGTCGGAAAATACATCTACGATCTTGCTGACCAACATGGCCGTGAGCTGACTGTTGATGAAATCCGCGATGCGTTCTTAGAGTATTTCGTAAACCGCGATACACACCTGAAAGTAGATCGATACGAACTGGTTCACCAACCGGGTGGTGGAAACGTCCACTGCAAGGCGACCATTTCCGTTGATGGGAAATCCCAGAATATCGAAGGCGACGGCAACGGCCCTATCAACTCCTTCGTCCACGCATTGGAAACCGTCGGCATGAAGGATTTTAAAGTGACCGACTACCGCTCCCACGCGGTGCAAGGCGGCTCCGATGCGAGCGCGGCGGCATATGTCCAGCTCCAGCATGATGACGGACGTCTCTTGTGGGGAACGGGTGTAGATTCCTCCATTGAGATGGCGGGTCTGAAGGCGTTGGTAACTGGTTGGAATTTGCTGAGGTAGACGAAGGAGACTTCGCTATTGCCCACAGGCATTCCATGTTCCAAACATACAGCGTGTTCGAAACAAAAATCATCGAGGCCACTGACGATGGCATGAAGGAAGCCCAGAACGAGGCTGTGGCCATGTTGCAGAGCGGCGAGACCGTCGCACTGCCCACGGAAACCGTCTATGGACTGGGGGCGGATGCTTTCAATCCGGAGGCCGTGGCGAAAATTTTCGCGGCGAAGGAGAGGCCTGACTTTGATCCTTTGATCGTCCACATCGCTTCTTACAAGGATCTCAAAGAGGTCGCCGATGTCCCGCCTGAGATCGAAGACGCGGTGAAGAAACTCGCCAACGAATTCTGGCCGGGACCGCTGACAATCCTTTTGCCAAAAACCGCTAAGGTTCCAAGCATCGTAACGAGCGGGCTGCCTACCGTAGGTGTGCGCGTGAGTGGACATCCGATTTTCCGGGGGATCAATCAAGCTCTCGGAAGGCCGATTGCCGCGCCAAGTGCTAACCGTTTCGGACGAATTTCCCCCACCTCCGCATCTGCCGTGATGAAGGAACTCGGCGGGCGGATCCCGCTGATCGTGGATGCCGGTGCCTGCTGCGAAGGGGTTGAAAGCACGATCATCAGCATCGCGCCGCGCGAGGGAAAAAAGCCGTTCTTTTACCTCCACCGCGCCGGCCCAATCACCAAGGAGCAGCTCCAAGTATTTGGAAAGGTGGAAAAAGTGAAGCCGGGTGACAAGCTGCAGGCACCGGGTCAGCTCGAGAGCCACTACGCCCCGCTGACCCCTTTCCGTTTGATCTCGAAGCCGGAGGATTTCACGCCGGAACCCGGAAAAACCTACGGACTTCTCAGCTACAAAGGCGAAGAGGGCGGGGAATTTGTCCGCATGCACGAGTGGGACAGCGTTGTCGCACTCAGCCCCGGAAGCGGGAAACTCGCCGAGGCCGCGATACGTCTTTTCTACGCAATGCGTGAAATGGACGAGATGGGTCTCGATGAAATCATCGCCGAGCCCGTCAGCGAAACAGGACTCGGAGTCGCGATCATGGATAGACTCCGGCGCGCCTCCGCAAGCTAGCTCAGAGCAGCTCCAGGAATACCGGAAGGATCTTCAGGAACAGGGAGTTCTTACCACCTCGTGAGAGCTGCTGGGCGACAAGATCTGCAGGATCTTCCGGATCCGCAGGAGAAAGCGAACTGACGTGATAAGCGCCGGACTCAATCTCCCGAAGCAAGTGGGTGGAACCTTTTTCGCGGCTCACACGGACGATTGTTTCGGCGCAGGAAAGCTCGACTAGTCCGATCGGCGCTGAGCCTTCATCTGATTCGACCACTGCGTTGATGCTGACGCCTTCCTTGGTAGTGAAAGTGGATTTCCCAGAAATTTTCCATCCTGCCTGAACTGCGAGCCATGCTAGGATCTGAAGAGCCGTGTTCCGGTC
Source organism: Akkermansiaceae bacterium (assembly GCA_905182475.1). Classification (GTDB taxonomy): domain Bacteria; phylum Verrucomicrobiota; class Verrucomicrobiia; order Verrucomicrobiales; family Akkermansiaceae; genus Luteolibacter. The sequence continues at coordinate 77,445 of CAJJBR010000002.1, forward strand.
TTCAGGGCTGTGCTTGATACGGACTGTATCAATTTTCCCAAGCATGGTCTGGGCAACGGAATCATCGAAAAGCCCTGCAATTCCTACCCGGTATTGCCAGCAGCGTGTCCACGCAAGATCTTGTACTACGAGTGCAGTATTTCCTTCTACCGCTTCATTGATACGGGCGATGCTCCCCACTACGTCCTCCCATTTGGAACTATCCACAATGAGCCTATTCATCACACTCGCGAGCCGCTCGGTGAAGACATCGGAAAGCTCTCCCTGCCACCAGAAGACGAGCGGGAGATCGGAGTTCAGGTGGGCGAAAACGGTATTGCGAAAACGGCCTGTGACGCGCCCAGTGAGACAGAAAGAAATTTGTTCACAGCACACGGACTTCTGGCCGTGGGAGAGGTGGCAATGGGCTGTGATCCACGCACGGAGGCTTGGATCGCCCTCGCGCTCGATCTCCACAAGGATAGCCCGGCAGGCGTTTTCGCGGGTAAGATTGTTGATGATGCGGGAATTTTCCAGCAAGCCCCCGGGTCGTTCGGCATAGACGACTAGGTTCATCAGGGAGGCGTTCGTCTGGGCATCGTCCTGGTCCCAAAGGGCGCGTAGCTCCCCGTCGATTTGTGACACGGGAACTTCTTTGCCCAACTCGGGGCAGGTTTCTGGTAGGGTGGCTGTCATTTCTAGCGGTAAATATTTTTGGGATGGCCGATTCTGATTACATAAATCATGAGAACTTTCTTTTTGATCTCGTAGATCACGCGGTAGTCGCCAATCCGGATCCGGTAATCCGCATCCGAACCCTTCATCTTCCGGCATCCCGGAGGTTTGGGCGTTGCGGAGAGCTTCCTGATGGCCTTGACGATACGAAGCGAGGTCTTCAGATCCGTTTTATCGAGGAAACGATCAGCTTCAGGCGAAAACTCAATGTTGTAAGATTCCATCAGTCTTTTCCCGTTCTTTGAGCTTTTTCATCACCTCATCAAGCGGTATTCCTTTTTTGCCCCGCATCCGGGCAATGGCTGCGGAATCTTCAAGATCCTCCATCAGCTCCGCGTATTCCTCGATAGGAACGACAGCTGCGACCTTTTTTCCTTTCTCGTCGGTGATAAACTGCGTGCTCATAAATCTAAGATAGCTGTTTCAGGTCGCTCCCGCAAGCTCACAGCCTCCGCCAAGCGTTTCCGTCTTTCTTGATCATTTCATCGGCTTGCTTCGGCCCCCATGAGCCTGCAACGAACTCGGCCATCGGCGGCGGGTTGTCGGACTCGTGCCAAGCTCGCTCGATGTGGTCGATGAAACGCCAGGCCTCTTCCACCTCGTCGCGGCGGGCGAAGAGGGTGGCATCGCCAGCAATGGCATCGAGAATGAGTCGCTCATAGGCCTCCGGGCTGCCTTTCCCGAAACTAGTGGCGTAGTGGAAATCCATTTTCACCGGTTCAAGGCGAAGCGAAGTGCCGGGGATTTTCGAGACCATGCGGAGGGAAATTCCTTCGTCCGGCTGGATGCGAATCACGAGGACATTGCCGCCTGGTACACCGCCGGGTAGGGCGCTGAAGAGGACGGATGGCGCGTCTTTGAAATGGACGGAAATCTCGGTGGACTTCTTCGGTAGGCGCTTGCCCATGCGGATGTAGAACGGAACCCCGCTCCAGCGCCAAGTATCAATGAGAAGGCGGACGGATACGTAGGATTCCGTCTTGGATTCAGGGGAAACACGGTCTTCCTCGCGGTAGCCTGGAACTGGGTTGCCATCGACGTGGCCTGCCGTGTATTGGGCGCGGACGACGTTTTCAGCGACCTTTTCCGGAGTGTCCCACTGACGAAGCGAACGGATCACTTTTACTTTCTCATCGCGGACTCCATCTGCGGAAAGGTCGGTTGGTGGCTCCATGGCAACGAGGCTGAGAAGCTGGAGAAGGTGGTTTTGAACCATGTCGCGGAGTGCGCCGGCCTTCTCGTAGTATCCTCCGCGACCACCTTCCATTCCGAGGTTTTCCGCACAGGTGATCTGGACGTGGCTGATGTAGCGGTTGTTCCAGAGTGGCTCGAAAATCGCATTCGCAAAGCGCAGAACCATGAGGTTCTGAGCCGTTTCTTTTCCGAGATAGTGGTCGATCCGGTAGGTGTCCCGCTCCTCGAAGGTTTCGTTGACGACCTGGTTGAGGTGTTGCGCAGTTTTGAGATCTGTTCCGAAAGGTTTCTCAACGATCACCCGTGCCCAGCAACCTTCTTTCGATTCATTCAGTCCGGCCTTTTTAAGGTGAAGGAGGATATCATCGAAAAACTCGGGCGCAGAAGCGATATAGAACAGGCGGTTGCCCTTGCCGCCGCGTCCGGCATCAATCTCGTCCAGGCGTTTCGCGAGGGAAGTGTATCCGTCATCATCAGTAAACTCGGACTGATGGTAGGAGACGCTCTCAATAAATTGCCCCCAGACCTCCTCGTCGTGGCCGGAACGTGAAACTTTTTTGTTCAGCTCCTCGAGCCCACTGCGGAATTCCTGGTCGGACTTATCACGCCGGGCAAAGCCGATGATCTGCACCCCGGTCGGCAGCTCGCCATCGACGGCCAGATTGTAGAGCGCGGGGATGAGCTTGCGATGGGTAAGGTCACCGGTGGCGCCGAAAATAACCACCGAGCAAGGCTCTGGACGGTTGCGGGAAACGAGATCTTCGCGGAAAGGATTGGACATGGAACTGACGGGATTCTGCCCCACCCGTCAAGCACAGGGGAAGCCAAATCCGGTCGCCTTTCAGAAATGCGGCTCATACCGAAAGTCCGGGTTTTCCAATAAGAGGATTTTCGCGAGAACTTATTCTACCAAGGCCGCGGGAAGATACGCGAGCAGCCCATACGACGACACCCTTGCATGGGTTCTCCATGCTCTTACTCGGCTACCTCGGCATCCACCACTTCTTCCTCGGAAAAATCCCCACCGGTATCATCTGGTTCCTCCTAGGCCTCGGCTAGCTGGATGATTTCATCACGCTCAATGAACAGGTGGATGAGAGGAACTGGGGGCTGAGATAAGGCGTCTGCAGCATTCTTCAAAAATCCTTCCCAGTGAGCATAAAGAAGCGGAACTCCAGCTCGAATAACAGTGCCCTAGCGGGGCGAAGTTATTGAACGAACAGCACCCTTCAAATCAGCGATCTCTTTGAGTCGCCAAGAAAAGTCTCCCCCAAGGATGGAAACCTGTCACTAGGAGTCGCCTTGAAAACGAAAGCAGGTGGACGGATCCATCCGGACAAACAACCGGAGAATCCATTCACACTGCTACCGCTATTTCTTCTTTTTGGCCTCTTTCGCCGCTGCCATCCCGACTTTGACCTTTTCTTCGACCTCGTCATACAAAGCCTGATCAGCGCGAAGAGCATCCTTGGCTGCATCGCGACCTTGGGCGAGCTGTGCCCCATCGTAGGAGAACCAAGAGCCGCGTTTCTGGACGATCTCCAGTTCCAGCGCAAGATCGAGAAGCGAGCCCGTCGAAGAGATCCCCTCGTCATACATGATGTCGAACTCCGCTTCCGTAAACGGAGGCGCTACCTTGTTTTTTACGATCTTGATCCTCGTGCGGCTACCAATGACCGTGCCATCACTTGATTTGATCTGGCCAATGCGTCGGATATCAACACGGACTGATGAGAAGAACTTCAAGGCACGGCCACCGGGGGTCGTTTCCGGGCTGCCGAACATTACGCCGATTTTTTCACGAATCTGGTTGGTGAAGATACAGACGGTTTTCGCTTTGGAGATAAATGAGGTGAGTTTTCTCATCGCTGCACTCATCAGGCGCGCTTGGGCACCAACGGTGGAGTCGCCAATCTCGCCATCGAGCTCCTGCTTGGTCACAAGAGCGGCAACAGAATCGAGAACCACCACGTCGATCGCGTTCGAGCGGACAAGGGCTTCACAAATCTGGAGAGCCTCTTCCCCGGAGGATGGTTGGGAGATGAGAAGGTCGTCGAGGTTCACGCCGAGCTTGCGGGCGTATTGTGGGTCAAGGGCGTGCTCGACATCAATGAAGGCTGCAAGTCCGCCGCGCTTCTGTGCTTGGGCGATGGCGGTGAGAGTCAGGGTCGTCTTACCGGAGGATTCCGGGCCGTAAACCTCAACGATCCGTCCACGCGGGAAGCCGCCGACACCGAGGGCACGGTCAATCAGAAGGTTACCAGTTGGGATGACATCGACATCGACGCAATTCTCGTCGCCCATGCGCATAATCGCCGATTCGCCGAATTCCTTATGGATTTGGGAAATTGCGAGATCGAGGTTTCTCTTGCGTGCCTCCAGAGCCTTTTCTTGTGCTTTGTCGGTCGCTGGTGTGTCTGAACTTGTTTTCGTAGCCATGGATGGACGATGTTCAACGACTACTGTTCAGGCAAGTAAAAAAGCTGTTCACCGGAACAAAAAAAAGAGTTTCACAAAATAGGAGGTGCCTGCTAGCTCAGATCAAGTGAATACGGGAATTCACGTGCCGCAACTCTTCCCACGATAAAAAATCACCACTAAAGAAATCCTGAAGTTTACTCCAATTCGCTTATCTACAATACTTTCCAAACCATCGTCTCACCCTCAGAATCGGTCTCACGTAGCATTGTTTCAGCGGAGATCCGTCTGCTCCGGGACATTGCATCGATTCCAGCCTTGGGGAAGGGATCCGCCGCTCTCCGCCGCTCTTCGCCGTCTTCCCATTTCCAAACCGAGGGTTCGGGCTTTTCCATACGCTCCGGCATTCCTTCAACGCTCAACACCTCGTAATCCGATACTGGCTCCGGTATTCCCTTTAGCTCGACTTCAGCGAACAAGCGTGTCTTGGCAATGTCTTGAACCTGCAGGTTGCTGCGCTTGGTGAGCAGGATGAGCCCCCCTGGCGTGATTGATTCCACCCTCGCAGCCAGATTGACCCCTTTCCGATAACATCGCGGAGAGGTATTCGTTGAGAACCTCGGCGACCTCACTGGGTTCCGTTTCCTCCGACCATGCGGTGAAGCCCCGGAAGCCCGAGAAGAAAATCGTCAACTCGCCTCGCTGTGGCTGCCCGTGCGGCACCTCGTTTGATAGCAGTGCCGAACTCAATGCGCTTGGAACCTAGTGTTCTGAAGGAGATAGTGAATATCCCGACCACGGAGCCCGGATCATTTACGTTTTCGATCAATCCAAATATCCATTTGGGACGGGCAGTCCCATCGATCGTCCACGTCTAAGAACGTAAGTCGAAGTACATTCTCGAGATCTCACCTGTGATGCTAGGGGTGAGGCCGAAAGAATAACGGCTACAAAGCCGTCTCGACCAATGAAGCTCAGAGTAAAAAGCGAAGGCGCGAATCCGTTTCCAGATTCGCGCCTTACAGTTACCTGCGCCGTCTCAGAGCAACTGAACTTTCCCCCCGGAAGATTCAATCACTCCTGTTCTTGCGGAGAACTACACAAAAAAGCTTTTTTAGCCTAGCTTGTAAATAATAAACCCAAATTTATTTCAAAGAAAGATTTTAGATGCCTCCGAGAACTTTCTTAAGTGCCTCAAAATCAGGGAGATCCTTCGGATGATCTTGCACATCAGCAAACTGGACGGTTCCGCTTTTATCGATAACGAAGGCCGAGCGTTTTGGAACTCCACCCATGATCAGGTTCGCTTCCGGCAGGAATTGGTCGTAGGCAATGCCGTATGCCTTCGCAGCCTCGTGCTCGTAATCACTGAGAAGCGGGACGGTGATCCCTTCCTTCGTCGCCCAGGCTTCCTGTGCGAACGGATTGTCACCGGAGATGGCGTAAACCTTGGCATCAAGCGACTCATAGGTGCTGATCCCGGAGGAGACGTCGCAAAGCTCCGTGGTGCAAACGCCGGTGAAGGCCATCGGCACGAAAAGAAGGACGATGTTTGATTTGCCGATCTCATCGCTGAGTTTCACGACCTGTGGGCCGTCGGCGGTTTTGGTTACTAGAGTGAAATCCGGTGCTTTATCTCCTACTTTGATGGACATGGTTCTGTATTGGTTGGTTGGTTTGAAACGAAAGGCCTTAGCCTACCCCGTGAACCCGGGCGGTCAACCCTGTCCGGAGGCGGGAGGCGTCCGAAGATGGGTTTGAGGTCGATTCGAAACCGTAGGATGGCAAACCGCCCAATCAAAAACGAAAAATGGCTATCGCGCTTTCAGTGCAGCATCTCATAAGGTCGCTTTCAGCCATATAAAGGCCATATACTGCCGCGCATCAGGTTTTGTGAAATCCGCAAGCTTGGGAAAGGAACCGCGATTTCGAAATCGCGACTGCAACGGCTGCGGAGTTTCAGGGTAATTCGCCGGGCAGGTCGCGATTTCTAAATCGCGGTTCCCTTCCACCTGATGCGACGATATCTCACAAATCGTGGCGCGTGGCGCGTGGCGGTATAACACTCGTTCCCAACATAGGAACCCAAAACGGCCGCGCAATGTAATCTGAAGCTGCGACAAGACCTTGTTTGGTTTCTTTTGGCTAATCAACCCATGCGCTCTGTGACATCAACTTCCACAAGTCTCCATCTTTGTGAAATGTAAAGACCTCACCACGTCCGTCATAGAAATGTAAGCGTCCTAAAATCCACCCCCTATCGTAATTCCTCCAGCCTGTTAAATTACAGGCCATGTCCAGTTCCGACCCCGGCCCATCGCGGCCTTTGAAA
>CAJJBR010000003.1 GCA_905182475.1 Akkermansiaceae bacterium
CTCCCTGCTCCCTGCTCCCTGCTCCCTGCTCCCTGCTCCCTTGATGTGAAGATGGAGGGTGTTTCGCCGGGGTTGTTGCGATTTCTAGATTCGGGAGGCCGGTTCCAGTGGGTCATTTCCCGAACAGCTCATCCTTCTCATCTTCGGAAACGATGCGCCACTCGCCTTCATCCAGTTCTGGGGGCAGTTTGAGGCCGCCGGTGGAGATGCGTTTGAGCTGGAGGACGTGGTTCCCGGTGGCGGCGAACATGCGGCGCACTTGGTGGTAGCGGCCTTCGTGGAGGGTCACGAGGGCTTCCTTTTCACTGAGCGCCTCGAAGCCAGCAGCGAGGAGTGGCTTGGGATCATTTTCTAGGAGAAATTCACCGGAGCCGAAGAGCTCGCCCTCGTTGCCTTGGAGAGGGCGGTCGAGTTGGACGTGATAGACTTTCAGGCAGTTGGACTTCGGGTGGATCACTTTGTGGAGGAATTTTCCGTCATCGGTCATGAGGAGCATGCCGCTGGTTTCCTTATCGAGGCGGCCGACGGAGTTGAGTCCCGGGTTCCTTTTTGAAAAACGCGGTGGCAGGAGGTCATATACGGTTTCGCCCGGATCAGCGGTGCTGCACGTGTATCCTTCTGGCTTGTTCATCACGATGACTAGGGGCGAGAGCGGATCGAGCTCCACACCGAGCACCCGGACGTTCTCCACGCCGGGAAAATCCTTTACCCCGAGGACTTTCCCCTCCGCATCCGTCACCGCACCACTGCGGATCAGCTTGTCCGCCTCTTTCCTCGATCCGTAGCCGAGGTTTGCCAAAAGTTTCAAAAGTTTCATCCGCGCGGAGGCTATCAGGCTTTTCCGGTTTTCTGCGAACTTTCTTAGAGCCTTGATTTTTTTTAAAAATAATCTCTAGCCTCGGAAGTCGTGCCTCAAACCGCCCCCATTTTTCGGTTGAGTCGGCGGATCCTTATGGTTTCCGCCTTGTTTCTGGTATCCTCGTGTGATTCACCGGAGAGACACGCGCTACGCCAGCTTTCCCGAGAAGGGATACAACCGAGCGGCCGGGCATTGGTCGAGGCGATCACTCTGGATGAGGTGCAGCACGTCGAGTGGTTGCTGGATGTGAAAGTCCACACGGAACAGCGCGATGCGAACGGCCATACGCCCCTCCGGATCGCCATCGAGCAAGACCATCCCTCCACTGCGCTGATACTGCTGGAGTCAGAGGCGAATCCAAATGCGAAGAGCCCGGACGAGATCGACATCCTCGGGATCTCCCTCGAAAAGAATTTTCCGGAGGTGGTAGAAAAGCTCATCGCTAACGGAGCCAAGGCGGACGGTTCCATGCCGACTGGGGAAATGATGCTGCCCTGGGCAATCCGCAACGGCCGTCTCGTCTCCGTACGCTCCATGTTCAAGCACGGTGCCGATCCACACATCACAGACCGGGACGGCAATCCCTTGCTGCACATCGCGATCGAAGCCGGGCACAAGGATTTGGTGAAAGCCCTCATCGAGCACGGCGCCGATCCCGGAGCTACCGATCCAAATGGCAACAGCACCATCGCGCTCTCCCTAAAGAACAAATGGATAGGCATCCTACCGACCCTCGCCGCCGCCGGAGCCGATACCAACCTTCCCTCTCCTTCCGGAAAAACCCTTCTAGAGCAGGCCATCGAGGATCGCGATACGGAAACCATCCCACTCCTCATGCGCATAGGCGCAGATCCCGTGCGGCTTCCCACCACGCCCGGCGGGGTTACCCCGCTTGAGGCAGCAATCGCCAGCGGCCACCCGGAGACCGTCCGCCAGCTTCTCGCCGCCGGAGCCGATGCCAACAAAGCCATCGTCCGCCCGGTGAGCAAGGACTTCCTCAAACACGTCTCTTCCAAGGATATGAGGTGGTATCTTGCGAAGAACCGCAACATCACGCCACTGATGCTCGCGGCAAACACCGGCAATCTTGCTACCGCACGATACCTTCTCGATGCCGGGGCGAAAATAAACACCTACACCCGCCCTAATTACACCTGGCCGCTCAACTTCGCATCCCGCCGCAGCGATGTCCCGATGATGCGCCTCCTCCTCGGCCAAGATCCCGCAGCGAAGAAGGAGCGCCACATCGTCCTCTCCCTCAGCGAGCAACGCGCACGTGTTTACGACGCGAACGGCGATCAGATTTTCTCCACCAAAGTCTCCTCCGGAAAGCGCGGCTACCGCACCCGCCAAGGCGAGTTCGTCATCACGGACAAGCACCGCCACCACAACTCCTCCATCTACGGCTCCTCCATGCCCTACTTCCAGCGCTTGAGTTGCAGTGACTTCGGTTTCCACTATGGCTACGTGCCAAACTATGCGGCCTCCCACGGCTGCATACGGCTGCCCATGTCGTCCGCGAAGAAGCTGTTCGCCATGACTTCGGTAGGCGACACGGTAACGTTCAAGCCGTAAGGCCGGTGAGTGCCGGCTGCCTGCTGCCTGCTGCCGCTTTCCGTGAAGCAGCCTGCTGCCACGGCGGAGGATAGGGAGATGGCAAGCCGAGCCTGTTCCAATACCGTCGGCTCGCAGCAGGCTGCATTGCCAAAAGCGTCAGCAGGCAGACGGCACTCACCGGTCTTTTCAGACTTCTATACGCGCCCTCCGCCGTGCAGTGTCCGTGGCGAATGCTCGACGACCCGCAAATGCTCATCATCGCCCTCGTTGCGGCCGTGTGTATCGGCTTGTCGAAGGCTGGGTTCAGCGGGATTTCGATGGTCTCGGTTGTTATCTTTGCGGAAATTTACGGCGCAAAACCATCCGTCGGTCTCGCGCTGCCCCTGCTGATCGCGGCGGATCTGATGGCCTATCCCGCGTTCTTAAAACACGGCTCTTGGAAGCCCGTGTGGAAACTCCTTCCCGCCACTCTCGTCGGACTTTTTCTCGGCTGGTGGCTGCTTTCGAAAATCGACGGGGTGACCCTGAAACGGCTGATCGGAGCCTGCGTGCTCTTCATGGTCTTTCTCCAGGCATTCCGCAAGATCAGCCCGATACGCTTCTCGACCATGGCGGACTCAACAGGATTCGGATTCGCCGCCGGTGGCTTCGGCGGATTTTCAACAATGGTAGCAAATGCAGCCGGCCCGGTGATCCAGCTCTATTTCCTCACCCGCCGCATCCCGAAGATGGAAATGATAGGGATCGGCGCGCGGTTTTTCCTACTGGTGAACATCATCAAAGTGCCGATGAACGCCAGCCTCTCCATCATCACGAAAGAAACTCTCTGGGAAAATGCCAAGCTCCTGCCAGGCGTCTTTTTCGGGATCGTCGTGGGTCGCTGGCTGATCGGGCGTGTGCCGCAGGCTGTCTTCGAGTGGATGATCGTCGGCTTCTCATTTGTAGCCTCGCTCAGGCTGCTTTGGGGCTAGCGCCAGGACGGCTGCTTGAGTGCCTTTAAGGATTGGTAGGCGAACATACCCACGAAAATCCCTAGGATGGGCTGATTGAGAATCGTAAATGAAATGATGCAAATCACGACTCCGGTAATGAAGGAAATGAGAAGTGCCGTCTTCCTGTGCGCAGGACCAAGAGCCGTTTCAACAAGCCGCCCGCCGTCCATTGGCAGGATGGGAAGCAGGTTCAGAATCGCCCAGATGAGACTGATTCCAGCCAGCACCGTGGTGAAATATTTTAAGTTCGTATCCATAGCTGGATACGATCGCACAACAGCTAGTGCCAATACCCCGAGGACGATTTGGATCGCAGGGCCCGCGGCAGTGATCAGGAAGGTCTGCTTGCGGCTAATCGGCACCGCACCGCTGTAGGCAGCATACCCACCAAAGGCTTGGAGCACGATCTCCACCCGTTTCCCGAAATGCTTCGCCGTCAGCGCATGCCCCAACTCGTGGACAAGGATGGATATAAACCCGGCAACGACAAACAGCAGCAGGAAAACGATATCCTGTGTACTGTCCGCGAATAGCCGCCCACTGATGAATGCCAGTGTTAGCCAGAACCACGGCTGAACGCTAACCGGGATATTGAAAATCATGAATCGGAACATCGCCCCGCAGTCCTAGTCCAGATACGGACAACTCTCCACCCCAATATCCTGCAATCGGAACTCGGACGCCTTTTGCCTGACAAACCACTAGTGCCACGAATCCCTTAAAATGAGCGTTGGGTATTTTTTGAGGTTTTAAAAAATGCTCCCGTTAGTCGTAGCCAGGGAAGCTCGGAGCTTTTTCCCGGGAACCGCGTTGCGCCTCAGTCCTGATGCTCGCATCACTCCTTCGTTGCGCCTTGTTCCCGGAAAAAATCGCCTTCGCCCACCACTCATTTTAAGAAATTCGCAGCACTAGTTTTTGATTCCACTCTACCTCTGCTATTTTCCCGACCATCCAGGAACAACAAACAGCTCTGATCATACTGCGGGCACTTAGGCCGATTCCAACGTGTGAAACCACACACCGATTCAGCGCCTTTTCGTAAGTTTCGTGAAAAATGCCAGTTTTCGATAAGATCTAATATTCAATTTGTGGAAGTTGCGGCGAATTCATCGATTTTCGATTGCTTTTTTTAAAAAAGTCTATTACTTTTCGCCCTCGAACCACACTTTTATGGCCAAGCAACAACTCGACGGCGCACAAGCGCTCATCAAAACGCTCGACGACCTCGGGATCGAATACATCTTCGGCTATTCCGGCGGTGCGGCGATTCCGATTTTCGACGCACTCGAAACAGTGAAGACCAAGATGAAATTCATCCTCGTCCGCCACGAGCAGGGAGCCGTCCACATGGCGGATGGTTACGCACGAGCCACCGGCAGACCTGCCGCGGTTCTCGTGACCTCCGGTCCCGGTGCGGGCAATACCGTTACCGGGCTGATGACCGCGATGATGGACTCCGTCCCGATGATCGTGATCACCGGACAGACCGTGACATGGATGCTCGGCAAGGACGCCTTTCAGGAAGCCGACATTTTCGGAATCACCATCCCCGTTGTGAAGCACAACTGGCTGGTAAAAGATAGTAACGAACTTCCACGGGTTGCCCGCGAGGCATACCACATCGCTACTACAGGCCGCCCCGGCCCGGTGTTGATCGATATCCCGAAAGACATTTCCCAAGGACCTTTCACCGGTGATCTGAACCCGGAGATCAGCCTTCCCGGATACAAACCGGAGAAGGACTTCGACATCTGCATGACTGCTGTGTCCGATGCGGCGACTCTTATCGCAGCCGCCAAGCGCCCGGTGATCCTCGCCGGCCAAGGCTGCATGATCGCCCGTGCAGACAAGGAGCTCATGCACCTTGCGGAAACGCTCGATTGCCCGGTCACCTCCACCCTTCTCGGAAAAGGGGTTTTCCCGGAAAACCACGCACTCTCCCTCGGCATGCTCGGCATGCACGGCACCGCATACGCGAACAAGGCGATGGTTGAGTGTGACCTACTCATCAATATCGGATCCCGCTTTGACGACCGCATCATCGGCCAGCCTTCAAAATTCTGTAAGGACGCGAAAATCATCCATATCGATATCGATCCGGCCGAGGCAGGGAAAATGATCCAACCCGACGTAATGATTGTCGGCGATGCGAAAGCAGCTCTCACAGAGATCAACGAAAAGATTGCCCCGCAGAAACATCCCGAGTGGAACGCGAAGCTGGACGGCTACCGGAAGAAATTTCCTCTCGGTTATAAGAAGCAAGGCGGCCTCCGCATGCAGCAGGTCATCGACGAGCTCTACAACCTCACCAACGGCGAGGCCATCGTCTCCACCGACGTCGGCCAGCACCAGATGTGGGCGGCGCAGTTTTACAAGAACCACGAATCCTTCCATTGGCTCTCCTCCGGTGGAGCGGGCACCATGGGCTTCGGCTTCCCGGCGGCCATCGGCGCGCAGTTTGCCTGCCCGAACAAAACGGTCATCTCGATCTCCGGCGACGGTGGTTTCCAAATGACACTCTTCGAACTCGCAACCGCAGCCATCCACAAGCTGCCGGTGAAAATTGTCGTTCTCAACAACCACTACCTCGGAATGGTCCGCCAGTGGCAGGAGCTATTCTATGACGACCGCACCTCCGGTGTGGATCTCGTCGGCAACCCGGATTTCTGCAAACTCGCAGCCGCCTACGGCATCCCTTCCGTTTACATCAAACGCCCGGCAGACGTCACCAAGCAGCTTGAGAAAGCCCTCGAATACAACGACGGCCCTATCCTCATCCACGCCGAGTGCGTGAAGACCGACAACGTTTTTCCAATGATCCCCGCCGGCGCCGCCCTAGAGGACATGATCACCGAAGCCCCGAAATCCAAGATGGCCAAACCAGTAGGTTCCACCTGATCTTGCTTGGGATTTAAAATTTAAAATTTAGAGTTTCAGAAAATGATTACCACCACAGACACTCCCGTCGCGCCGAACCTCGGCGGCTCCGGCCATACGCTCTCCGTCCTCGTGAACAACGATCCGGGCGTCCTCATGCGCATCTGCCAGGTCTTCTCCAGGCGCGGTTTCAACATCGACTCCCTCGTCGTCTCCCAAGGCCGCGACCCGCAGTTTTCCCGGATGACCATTGGTATCTCCGGAGATCCCTCGGGTCTCCACCAGATCATCATGCAGGTCAACAAGCTGATCGATGTCATCCATTGTTTCGAACACACCAGCAACAACTCCGTCACCAAGGAGATGATCCTCATCAAGATCCTTTGCTCCACAGATGATCGCTCCGCCGCTCTTCAAATCACCGAGCATTTTAGCGGAAAAACCGTGGACCTCACCCCGAGCTCAATGGTCGTTATGATCACTGGCGACAGCCCCAAGCTCGATGCCGCCGTCATCATGTTCTCCCAATACGAGATCATCGAGACCGTGCGCACCGGCAAGGTAGTCATGGCCCGCGGCGAGCAGCCGACGTAAGCAAGGAGAGGCTGCATCCTGCTGCCCGGCAACCCTGGCGCTTTCGGAAGCTCTCCAATTCTCCGTCCATTTTAACCCTACAATCGTGGAATACAGATCCACGATTGTAAGGATGTTTCCCGGATGGCTATCTTGCAGGATCGCGACCCGAAAACCATGAGATGGCGCGTGAACTGCGGCATCCGGCTTTGACCTATGACCCGATTACCTGCCTGGCGATTTTTGCGGCCTCCTCCGTTTGCTAACATCGGCTGATGTTGGATTGAATATGTTAGGATTTTTTTGACTAAAAACGAAGAATTTCACAAAATCTGCCGTATAAAGTCACAAATATTCAACCTATGAAAAAACTCCTCTCCCTGCTGTTTGCAGTTTCCGCCCTGAGCCTCGGTGCCGCCGAGCCTTCCAAGCCCAACGTGATCCTGATCATTTCCGATGACCAGGGTTTCGCCGACTACAGTTTCATGGGGCACGATAGGATCAAGACCCCGCATCTCGACAAGATGGCGGCGGAGAGCTTGCTCTATACGCGCGGCTACGTCATGCCCGTCTGCTCGCCGTCACTGGCGTGCCTGCTCACAGGCAAACTACCAAGCGAGCATGGCATCACCGGGAACGACCTTTCCGGCAAACGCTCGCAACCCGGCCATCGCGAGGCACTTGCCGAGCAGCTTCTCGGAAACTCCCTGACGCTTCCCAAAGCCGTCACCGAGGCCGGCTACCTGACTTTCCAAACCGGGAAAATCTGGAACGTCACCTACAAGGACGTCGGCTTCACCCATGGCATGACGGGCACCGCAGGGCGCCACGGGGATGCAGGACTAGAGATCGGCCGTAAAGGCATGAAGCCGATCTACGATTTCATCGAAACCGCCAAGGCCGAGGATAAGCCATTCTTCATCTGGCACGCGCCATTCCTCCCTCACACCCCGCACAATCCGCCTAAGGAAATATTTGAGAAATACAAAGGCAAGGGACCGACCAAGGCCGCCGAGAAATATTACGCGATGTGCGAGTGGTTCGACAACACCTGCGCTGAGCTGGACGAGTATCTTGAGAAAAACGGATTGAAGGAAAACACTGTGATCCTCTACCTCGCCGACAACGGCTGGGATGCCGAATACGCCCATGCACACGACCGCTCAAAGCTTTCCCCCTACGAGCTAGGCATCCGCACGCCGATGTTCGTCCGCTGGCCTGGAAAAGTGAAGCCACAGCGCGATGACGAAACGCTGGCCCACATCCTCGACTTCCCGAAGACCATCCTCGACATCACCGGCGCAGAGAACCCCGGCGATCTTAAAGGACTGAACCTGATGGATCAGAAAGCACTAAAGGCGCGCGACACCGTTTTTGTAGAAGCTTACACCCACGACATCGCAGACCTCAAAGACCCTTCGAAGAGCCTGATTGCCGACGTGGTCATCGAAGGCTGGTGGAAACTCATCGTCCCCGGCCCTGTGAAACCCGACCGTAAGTTTTCTGGAGTTCCCGCAACGACTGTCCTCTACGACCTGAAAAACGACCCTCTTGAGAAAAACGACCTCGCGGCTAAAAATCCGGAAATCGTAGCGAAACTCAAAGCCAAACTGAAGAAATAGCTATCGTCTGGGCAATGCGCGCGTATTGCTTTTTACCGGGATCCTGCGACTCAGGTAAACTGCTCGGACTAACTTACACTCGCCATGTTTTTCCGAGATCACATTCGCCTGACTGTTCTGACTGTTTGCGTGCTTCCTCTGCCACGGCACCGATCCCGAGCACCGCGGAGGGGAGCTACGCTTGGACATCAGCGAGGAAGCCCTCGCACCGCGCGACGAAGGCCCGGCCATCATCCCGGGAAAGCCGATGGAGAGCGCGATCATCAAGCGCATCCTAGATACCGATCCGGACAATACCATGCCGCCTCCGGAGGCTCAACTCGTGCCGCTCAAATCGGAACAAATCGAAACCCTCAAAACATGGATCGCCAACGGTGCGGTCTATGAGGATCACTGGGCTTTCGAAACTCCGGTGAAAGCCCCGTTTACGGAAGAACTTACTACGAATCCAGTAGATAACTTTATACGTGCCCGTTTGGCAAAGGAAGGTCTCGCACCCAGCCCCGAAGCTCCGCTGGAAATCCAGATTCGCCGCTTCCAAGGCCTCAACCAGAAGCCAACAGGAGTCACCCCCGCGAAGGTAGTCACCGGAATCCTTGGCTAAATCTTCTATACTGCCGCGCATCAGGTTTTGTGAAATCCGCAAGCTTGGGAAAGGAACCGCGATTTAGAAATCGCGACTGCAACGGCTGCGGAGTTTCAGGGTGATTCGCCGGGCAGGTCGCGATTTCTAAATCGCGGTTCCCTTCCACCTGATGCGTCGACATTTCACAAATCGTGGCTGAAAACCGTATCCCCGTTGGGGGATGAAGAACCTTCGCCACCCAGTTCAAAGAAAATCTGCACGAAAAATTCCTTAAAATTTCAGGTGATCTTGCAAACTTCATCCTGGCTACCTGTCGGAAATGGAAATCTTCATCTCATCACTGTTCGCCCGCAACTCCGGCGCATACATCGCCTCGGCACGCGTCGGCAGAGCGCTAAATTTCCCGGGTATCTCGGCACGCAGGCGGTAGCTAAGATTATGTCGTCCTCGCGGCAGATTCTGCACGAACAGGGAAACCTTCTCATCCCGCAACTCCATGTAGGCACCGAGGCCGTTCGGGTTGTAGCCGCTGCGCACATCTACAGCCTCCATTCCGGCGGCTTTCCAGTCCTCGAAAAGCAGGTATTCGTAGTCGTTCTTGCTGTCGATCCCGAGCTCGACTTCAATGAGATCGCCGCTCTTCACCTCGTCGCCCGACTTCAGCTCAACACGCTTGTAGCGCGAGCGCTTCTGGTCAATCGCCTGGCCTTGCGAATCGACCGCGTCGATGACCTTGTTGTCCGGGACGAGTTTGTAATACGTTCTCTCGACCTTGACCTCCAGACCGGCTTTCGTGATGAAATCCTCCAGTGTGAAATACTCGACGTAAGCGTTCGCGTAGAGCGGCCCCTTGCCTTTCTTGCGCAGCTCGATCGTGTGCTTGCCGGTGGTGAGGATGTCCCCGGCGACGATCACCGAGCTGTCGTAGGTGAAAAGGTTCTCCTTGGTGATCTCAACGGTTTTCAGCTTCTTACCATCGAGCATCACATCCACGGTGAGATCCGGATCACCCTCGCCGCTGGCCTTGAGGTAATCGCCTATCGCCTCGATGCAATACGCGGTGTCTCGTGTGGAATTCCAGTAAGTCGCGTGGCTGCGATTGTTGATTAAGTATTTCACCAGCCCTCGTGTATCTGGGCTTTGCGGCTCGGCGGCAGCTAGCAATTTGAGAAACCAGGCCTGCGCCTCAAACTCGCTGCCATACCAGTTCCACCAATATCTCCTGTTGCCGAGCTCGAGATAAGCCGTTTGGTTCTCCTCGTCGCGCTTGAGAAACTGCCGGATGTTGCGGATCACCTCGTCGCGCTTCGCGATCTCCTTGGTGCGGTGCAGCTCCAGCCCGAGCAACGCCTTCGCATAGACCGGCAGGTCGTTCTTATCCCGGAAAAGGAAACTCTGCATCGGCTTGTGATCCTTGCCGCCTTCACCCAGCACGCGGCGAACGAGTGCATCCATGGAGTCCGCTTTCTGCTTGGTATTCTTGTCGCGCTTGTTCCAGTTGGCGATCCTGTCCGCTTCTGTTTCCTCATGCTTCGCGAGCCATGCGAGGCCGCGCTCAATCATGTCCCCTGGGATCTTCGCACCGTTATCGCGGGCGAGCAATAGCCCGTGCATCACCACCGCCGTAGTGTGCGGATAGGAGTGATTTCCGTAGGCCGAGAACCATCCCCAGCCACCATCGGGATTCTGCTGATCGCGCAGCTTGGCGATACCCGCCCGCTCCATCTTCGCAACCTCCGCCTCGTCCCACACGGGATTCCAATGCGGGTTCTTCGGCTGCCAATCCTTCGCACGTTCCTTTGGATCGCCGATCTTCTGCGGATTCAGATTGGACCGCTTGTCCTTAATCGCCGCAAGGTCATGGCCGAGATCTTTAAGGATGTGGTGAACTACCGTGGTCGGAACGAAACGGTTCAATGTCTGCTCGGTGCAACCGTAGGGATAGCTCGCGAGGTAGGGCAGCGCATCGATCATCGCGCTGGCAACGCTGGGCGAGTAGTTGAGCGTCAGCTTCGTTTCTGAAGGACGCCTTTCCTGCGGAAGGGTGAATTCGATCACCGCCTTCTTGCCCTCCGGCGCGATCGCACGGCTGTAGGATTCGGTCTTCACCATGCCATGCACATAGACCGGGAATTTCATCTCCATCGCGTCCGAGTCATCGGCGGCGATGGCTTTCATACGGATGGTAATCTCGCCTTCGGAAACGGCTTTTGCTGTCCAGTCGATCCGCGTCTCGCCCTTGGAAGGGATTGCCACCCGGCGCTCCATGTCGCCGGTGGATTCCAGGTTTTTGCCGTCGAGTTCAAGGCTCACGGTCACGTCCTTCGCCTCTTTGTGGTAGTTATGGACCACCGCACTCAGCGTCACCTCGTCCTTCTCCACGAAGAAACGCGGAGCCTGCAGGCGGATAATGAGATCCTTGCTCGTCACGATCTCCGCCGAGCCCTCGCCGACCCGCGTGCCCTTGCCCATCGCCCAAGTCTTGATCTTCCAGGTTGTCAGGTTGTCGGGCATCTCGATCTCGATGGTCGCCTCGCCCTTCTCGTTCGTCTCCACCGACCCGACCCATTTCAGCAAGTCCGCGAATTCCGAACGCACCATCACCTCCGGGGCTGCCTCGCCTCCCAAATTATTGGCACCGAAGCTATCCTCAGAATCCATCGCCATCTCCGCCATAGAATCCACCTGAGGAGCCATCTTACCTGCCATGACCGCACCACCTCCCTTCATCATGCGCTCACCCCCAAAGCCACCGCGAGACCTTGGAGCAATCCCCCCGAACATTCCTAGCTGCTGCATAAAGGTCGTCTTCGGCATCTGCATGTGGTTACCCATCAGCCTCTGGGAATTCTCCATGTTCACTCCGTAGTGGCGGCGCTTCCAGTCCCAGAAAAAGGGCACGATCTCGCCCACGTTCGAGCCTCCGGAAATATATTCCAAGCTCTTGTCGTAGATGCTGATCGCCGCCGACCCTTTGTAGGGCTTTCCGTTGGAGTCGCTGATCTTGATCGTCAGCGAGGTCTTCTCGCGTGGCTTGAGCTTTGATTTCGCCGGGATCACCTCGACTCCAAGCTTGCGTTTCTCCGGAGGTAACACGATCTCACGGGTCACGCTGTGCACCTCGCCGTTTACCACCGTCACGGCATCGATGAAAAAGTTCGGCATATCACCGAGCGCGACCGGGATTTTCACCACCTGCGACTTGCGCTTCATCCGGATGATCTTCGTCTCCTCCTGCTTGCCTTGGCCGGTGCGGACGAAAAGCCACACGCGCGATTTCCGCTTGTTCACATTCACCAGCAGTTTGACCGTATCGCCCGGGCGGTATTCCTTCTTGTCGGGGATCAGCTCGAGGTCGTTGTAGCGAAAATCGCCGCCCTCATCATCCTCCGCGCCGCGCACGGAGAACACCGTCGCGCCCTCCTGCTTGCGGCCTTTCTTGTCCGTAAATTTCACGGCAATGCGGTATTGCCCCGGCTCCGAAGCCTCGAAGACCCATTCGTTGCCCTTGGGCGTCCACTTCGCGATCTTCTTCTCAACGATCTTGCCGTCCTCATCGACGCTCGTCGAATACAGGATTGCCTTGGCTTTCCCCGCGACCACTTTCCCGTCCAGGGTTCGGGCGGAAAAGGTTCCCGTCACCTTGTCGCCGACATTTGCGTAGCCACGATCCAGCCACACGGTCACCGCATACGGCTCACGCGCCGCGAGCACAGCTCCGTTCCCCACAATCGTCCGCCGCGAGGCGTCCACCACCTCAGCACTGATCGTATACTTGTGATCCTGATCGCCGTGAACCAGCTTCGCGATCGAGCTATCGATCTTGACCTTCACCTTACCGTCGGGGCCGATCAGGCCGGTTTGTTCAAGCACCAGCTCCGGCGCTCCCGCGCGACCGCGGTTACCCCACCATGGAGCAGGCGGACGAATGCAACCCCACCTCGCCCAACCCGGATACCACGGGTATTCCCCGTAGCACCACCAGTAGCCCGGCCCGTAAAGCCAGTCCCACGGACCGGGGGGGAACCAGCGGTCGTTGAAAAAGTTTCTCTCCACCTTGATCTTCACCGTCGCCTCGGTCACCGGCGCACCGTGGTAGTAGTTTGCGGAAACCGTCGCCTCGAAGGACTCACCGAGAGCCACCGGTTCATCGGGTGCCTCCACCTTTACCTCGAACTCCGGCTTCTTGTATTCCTCTACGCGGAAGGAGAAATTCGTATTCGGCACCGCACCGGTGACGCGGACATTGTAGTTCCCAAGCGCAGCCTCCTCCTTGAGATCGAAGTCGAACTCAATCCCGCCATACCCATCGGCAACCAGACCGTCCTTTTCGAAGACAACCTCGTTGCGACCATCCCGCACCTCGATCTTCGCCGTCTTCCCGGCGAAAGGCGATTCATCGCCGAGATCATAGCGCGCCTCTCCTGCCCAGAGTTTCACATGAACCGTCTGCCCCGGGCGGTAAACGGGTCGATCCGTGATACCAATCGTCTTATTGTTGAGATACCAGCCGCGATTGGAAGCGCTGCGCCAGTTGAGGTTGCTGTCTCCGAAATAAGTCGTTCGCTTGCCGGATCTGGCGATGATCTGCCAGATTGCCCTGTTCCAATCCTTCTCTTGCTTCAGCACCAGCATGCCTTTCTTATCCGTCTTCCTGCGGAAATGGTGGGTGATAATGTTGAAGCGCCGCTTGTCCTTGGGCTTCTGGATGTAGTCAGCGCGGTAGCCGAAGAATTCCAACTCACCCGCCACCGGCGCACCCCCAGCCGCATCGACGAGATGGAACACCATCCCCTCCGGACCGCTCCGTTTCAGCAGCACGAGATCCCGCACCCACACGACCACCCATGCGGTATTGCCGTCCTTCACCGAGGATTGCAGTAGGTAGCAGCCCGGCGCGAGCTTGCCGAGTCCGAGCTTCGCCTCCGTGTTCACATGGCCCGCCTCTGGCTGCAGTTCCTGCGTCCATGAGCGAAGTTCCTTGCCGAGATACTTCTTCCCTTTCTCCTCAAGTAGCTTCCTACCGAGCTGGGAAAATGAGATGTTCCGGCGGTCGAGCTGCTCCGGGTTTCCCTTCAAATACTTGATTGCGTCCTGCATCACCTGCCCTTCCTTCACCTGCGTCAGGGAAAGTTTAACCGACTTCGCGTTGCGGAAAGTAATCGGCACATCCACTGGCGCGGCGGCGAAATATGTCGGAGTCACCCCGAATTTGCTCCAGTTCCCACGCATCTGCTTGAGCAATTTTGTCCGGCTGTCGTTGTTGCCGGTACCGTGCAGGCGAATCACCTCTTCCAGCGTCTCCGCAGCTTTCACCAGCTGACTGCGATTCATGAAAACCTGCACCAGAGTATCCCCCGCCTGCGACGAAGGAGAGTTCTTTCCGCCACGCATCAGCTCGCGCAGCCCTGGGATGTATTGGTAGTCCTCGCGCAGTGTGAAACGCTTCACCCCGCTCGCCAGATTCGCGATCGTTTCCCCCTCCTTCAGCGTCGATGCCTGGAGAATACCGTCGCGTTTCTTGACATCCGGCTGCGACCACCAACCGTAGGAGGCAAGCGTGTTGACCCCGTAGTTTTGCTGGCAGAAGCGCAGCCACCCCAGCGCCTCCTGCGAGCCATCTGCCGGTGAAATCCGGGCGATTTCCGCCATCAGCCAGCGCCAGCGCTCGCCGTCAGAGGCCGCCGTTCCCCACGATTCCGGCATGTTGATATAGTCCGGCTCCCCATCCTTGCCAACGGGCGCCCCGCTGCTGGTGATTACATCATCCTGCTCCGTGTAGTCCGGCGTGGCCGCAAGGTCGGCCTTCAAATATAGCCGCCATAAGTATCCGCCGTTGCGGTTCCAGTTGAGCGCGCCCGCCAGCGCCCTGAGCACCTGCACTTCTTCCTTTCCGCCCTTCTTCACCTTATCCCACGCCTGGATGTAGCACTGCAGCGCCCTCAACCTGTCCTGCTCCTGCACCTGCTTCCATTCACCGCTCCCGCTCACGTGGCTGCCGCGCTGGAACTCATTGTCCAGCAGCTGCCCGTAGTGCTGCGCGCTGAGATACGCCTGCCCCGCCGCCAGCATGAAATCCGGATTGTCCTTCCGGAAAATCGTCAGCTCATCCAGCAGCGCATCGAAGTTTTTCTGCTCCCGCAGCCGATTCTGGGAGTTCAGTGCCAGTTGCAGGTCTTTCCCTGATTCCTTGTCGCTGATCTTGCGCAGCAGTTTCACCCGCAGCTCGTAGGCCTCGCGCCAGTTGCCACCTTTCTCAAGTTTCTCCGCCTGCTTGCGCGTCGGTGCCGGTTCGGCGGCGAAAAGTGGAATTATCAAGGCTAGGAACAGGAAAAAGAAGAGAGATTTCATATGTTTGTATTATAGAGACACACAGGCAGAAGGAAGCTTAGTTTTTTTATGAAAAACATCCTGCCAATTTTCTTGAGGGCATGCGGAGGGTCGGTGATGCTGCGCTCTGATGAGAGCGATCACGGATGCACCTGCCGGGAGGGCGCGCCTGCTGTCTTTTGACGGCGGTGGGATTCGCGGGCTTTTCGCTCTTCAGTATGCGAAGCGCATCGAGACCCTGCTCCGCGAGAAATCTGGGAATCCGGATCTCGTGCTGGCCGACCATTTCCTCGACGTCCTTTCTCAGGCGAAACTTCTGCCGTCCTCGCTGATCGACTCATTCCTCCAATATCAGGATCTCCTCTGCCGGGTGCATGGCGAATGCCGTTACGGACCGTCGGTCGATGGAGAAGTGGGCGATCTCGCACGGCCTTCGGGAGACTCCGAATTCCTCTACGCAGGCTACGACAAAATCTTCACCGAGGAAGATCTGAACGCCGCCGCCCTCGTCACCAAAGGCGGCTTCACCTTGGACAACCTTGAGTTGATGGATTTCCTATGTGAGGCGGGCACTGCGCATGCGGAACAGGTGGTAAAACTATCGCACTTCGAGGATGAGTGATCCCACACGCCAGCCAAAAATCCTAGGCTTCGCCGGGCACCGGAACGTCCCGGACCCCGAGGGACTCCGCAATATCATCCGGGAAGAGCTATCGGAAATGAAGGATAAGCTCGGCGGGCGTGTGATCGGGATCTCCAGCGCTGCCGCCGGGGCGGATCTGATTTTCCTGCGCTCCTGTATCGATCTTCGGATTCCTACAATCGTCGTGCTTCCATTTTCCGAGGCAAGGTTTGCGGAAGATTTCGAAGACTCGGCGGAATGGGAGCTGGCGGAAAAACTTTTCGGAGTCGCCCTCGCGAAATATATCACGCCCGGTGGAAGGGAAGCACCGGAAGCCTACCAGGCAGTATCCCGCAACCTGATCGAGTGGGCGGATGTATTTCTCTTCGCATGGGGCGGAAAACCCGCACGGGGAATCGGCGGCACAGGGGAAACGGTGGAAGAGGCGCGGGAAATCGGCCTCCCGACCCGGATCATCGATGCGGGCACGCTGGAAGCGGAATGGACGATACCCATGGATTCCGGACGGAAAGCCAGGCACGGTTTTAAGACAAGAAAAGACCTCTTGGATTTTCTCGATCTCAGGTTTGTGGCGGACTGAAATAGTTCCACAAAGAATCCGATCCGCGTCTGCTATGCCCTTGGGTGCATCCGTGCTTCCTCTTTCCTCTTCATAGTGCGGGAATACGATTGAACGGACTGACCCAAGATGAGCCTTGGAGTTTCTCGGCGGCGGCAATAAGATTGCCGCGATGATTCCGGAGCGAAAGATCATGTACGGGATTTCCCCCCCGCTGAGGCAGTATCTTTACCGGTTCGACCGGCTCCGGGAGATCCCGAATATCTATAAGGAACTGACCCGTTTCACAGGTGCCGTCCCTTACGAAGATCCGCGTGGACGGGAGACACTATGGCTCACCGTGATGTACCAACCGGAAGTCATCGACGACCTCCGCAAGGGTCTCATCCGGATCTACAGTGAGCTGAAAATCGGCCGCGACGCCGCAGCCCTGGAGCACGAACATCTTCTTGTGGATCGCATCGACTTCGGGGATTTTGGAAACTCGAAGCCTTTCCGCATCCGCGTGACCAACCTTTTTAACGACAACTCCGACTACTTCTACGTGAAGCAAGTGGACGCCTCCCGTATCTACGGACTGGAGCTGGAGCACATCCTTTCGCCAAACCGAATCAATTACTTCATCAAGGGCGAAACCCTGATCGAAGAGCATATCGCGGGCGTTCCGGGAGATGCATTCCTTCGCGATTATCTGCCAGACCCGAAGCTGAACAAGGTACGGATCGCGAAGGAGTTTACGAAATTCACGGAGCGCTCCTTCATCCGTCTGCTCGGCGATATGCGGAGTGTGAACTACGTGGTCGATATCACGCCGGATTTTGAAGAAGTGCAGTACCGCGTGCGCGCCATCGACTTCGACCAGCAGTCCTACGAGGGCAACGGAAACATCTACCTCGCCTTCCGTTTCAACTCGAACCGGCCGATCACGCGTATCGCATTCGGAGTGCTGAACCGGAAATCCATCGACCAGTATGTAAACGAGGAGCATTCCCAGATGGCACGGCGCGCGAAGGTGGAAACAACCCGTCTCCGCGCACTCCTCGGCATCATGCGCCGCGAGCAGATCGCACCGGAGGCACACGTGCGCAGACTCGCCCTCGAGCTGGATCGCATGCACGGCACCAAGGATTTCACCGACTGCACTTCCATGGGAGAGCTGACTGCGGAGCACGTTTCGCTGATGCTGGGAGTGTGAATGCCAACTTTGTAAGATCGTCTTACTCGATGAATTTGCAGATACCGCCCATTTTTCAACTATGACAATGACAACGCTTTCCAGTAAAGGGCAGGTGGTCATGCCAAGGCTGGTTCGCAGCAAACTCCACTTGGCTCCGGGAACAAAGCTGCTCTGCGAAATCCAGGGGGATTCAGTAATTCTTACTCTCGAGCATCCAGTCCGACCGATTCGTGAACACGTGATCGATGCTCTCACGGGCTTACGCGTTCGTATCCAGGCGGGCTTTGAAAGGGACGCGCCCTCCGCGATGGAAACCAGCTTGCAAAATCTTGGCCTAGGATGCTTGTTCATGCGTGCAGCAGGAGCCGCCTCGCAAGATCATTCATATCGATATGGATTGCTTCTACGCGGCCATTGAGGAGCGGGACAATCCGGAGCTACGGGGCAAGCCGGTGGGAGTTGGCGGAAGTAGTCGGCGCGGGGTGCTGACCACGGCGAACTACGAGGCACGGAAGTTCGGCTGCCACTCTGCGATGCCGGTTTTCATGGCTTTGGAAAAATGTCCGGAGCTGTTGATCGTGCCGACACGTTTCGATGTTTACAAACGCGACAGCGCACGCATACGGGAGGTTTTCTCACGTTTCGCCAGTCTCATCGAACCGCTCTCACTCGACGAGGCATTCCTCGATGTGACCCACAACCCGGAGCCCGGGACGATCATCGCCTCGCGTATCCGCCAGCAGATCCGGGAGGATACGGGGCTGACAGCCTCGGCGGGAATCGCGCCGAACAAGCTGATTGCCAAGATCGCCAGTGATTGGAAAAAGCCGGACGGGCAGTTCTGTGTTTCCCCGGCGGATACGGCGGCATTCATGAAAGAACTTCCCCTCCGAAAAATTCCAGGCGTGGGTGGAAAAATGGCCGAGAAACTTTCCGCGATGGGGATGGAAACCTGCGGCCAATACCGGGCACTCGACCGCTTCGAGTGGGTGCGCCGACTCGGCGGCTACGGGGCGGAACTGCACGACCGCTGCTGGGGGCGCGACGAACGCCCAGTGAATCCCGACAGCCCTAGAAAATCCCTCAGCATCGAAAATACTTTTTCAGAAAACCTCCACGGCATCCCGATGCTGGAGCGGGAAATGAAGGTGATGCTCGATGAGTTGGAAGAGAAGCTCACCTCCCGCCACACCGACCGACAGGTGCGCTCCTTGGTGGTGAAACTGAAATTCTCCGACTTCCGCCGCACCACTGCTGAGCGCGCGAACCCGGAGCTAAACCGTGAGATTTTCAGCGAACTCCTAACAGAAGTAGAGTCCAGATCCGAGGGGAAGCCCGCGCGACTGCTGGGAGTCGGCGTCCGTTTCCACGATGTTCCGGACGAGGAACAGATGGAACTTTTCTAGACTTCCACAGTAGCATCCGCGCATCTGAGACCGTCGAGGGCGGCGGAGACGATGCCACCTGCATATCCTGCACCCTCGCCACAAGGGAAGAAGCCTAAGACTTCTGGATGCTGCAAGGTCGCCGGATCGCGGGGAATTCTGAGAGGAGATGAGGTGCGAGTCTCGAAGCCTAACAGGAGTGCCTCGGAGGAGGCGTAGTTCTTGATCTGGCGGTTGAAGAGATTCAATCCTTTGCGAATGCGGTAGGTGACCTGCTTTGGAAGTAACTCGTGAAGGGGGGCGGAATTGAGGCCCGGGAAGTATGAGGTATCTGGTAGGTCGGATGAAATCTTTCCGGATAGGTAATCCGCCGCTCGCTGTGCCGGAGCCACCTGGCCCAGCGTCTGGTTACCGCCCGCAGTTTTCGCGGATCGCTCGATACCCTCTTGGAAGGCGATGCCCGCCATGATTCCGTGCTCTGGAATGAGCTTCGCGATGTCCTCCGGCTCGATGGAGGTGACGAGCCCGGAATTCGCGAAGGGCGAATCGCGGCGTGAAAGCGACATACCGTTCACCACCACCTGCGCGTCTTCCGTCGCTGCCGGGACGATCCAACCACCTGGGCACATGCAGAAGGAATGCACACCGCGGTCGTCGATTTTCGTAGCGAGGCGATAGCGGGCGGCGGGCAGAAGATCCGGTCGGGGACGTCCTTCCGGAATGTTGTATTGCTGCCGGTCGATGAAGGGCTGGGTGTGCTCGATGCGAAAGCCTATGGCGAAAGGCTTGTGTTCCATCAGGATTTTTTTCTCCGCGAGGAGACTGTAGATGTCCCGTGCAGAGTGGCCGGTGGCGAGGATTGTAGCTTCTCCGAGAAACTCCCGGCCGTCCGTGGTGGAAACTCCTTTGATGCCACCATCTGAGATCAGAAGGTCGTTCACCTTCGCTTGGAAATGGACTTCGCCACCATGATCAATAATAGATTTCCGTATCGCTTTGACTACGTTGGGCAAGAGGTTCGAGCCGATGTGTGGGTGTGCATCCGTGAGGATTTTTTCGGGAGCTCCGTGAGCAACAAGAATACGGTAGATCTCCGCGACGGGGCCACGTTTTTTCGCGCGGGTGTAGAGTTTACCGTCGGAGAAAGTCCCCGCCCCGCCCTCGCCGAAGCAGTAGTTGGAATCTTCAATGACCCGGCCCTCACGAAGGATGGGCGCAAGATCGAAGCGCCGCGCGGATGCATCCTTCCCGCGCTCCAACACAATCGGCTTCTGCCCAAGCTCTAGACACCGCAACGCGGCAAACAAGCCCGCCGGCCCCGCACCAATAATGACCACCCGCTTCGCATTTTCAGAAAGCACGGGAGCCGACCAAACCGGCTTCACCTCCTCAGGTAAATCCTCATCCACCGCCACTTCCAGCCGGAGCTGCACCTTCACCTCCCGCTGCCGCGCATCGATGGAATGCTTCCGAAGCCTCAGGCCGGTAATACGTTCCGGATCGACATTCAGCATCTTTGCAACAGTGGCTTTCCGCGCCTCGTCGCTTTCCGAGCGCGCGAGGGGTAGGACGATGTCGAGAGTGTGAATCATTCCCGGAAGTTCCTAGATTGCCCTTTTTTCTCCCTTGTCGTTCACGGAAACGAACGTGACGTGGGTAGTGAAAATCGGTGGGGTGTGGGTATTTTTTTCGTCGGTGACTTCGACCAGATAAGTGACCGAACTACTACCTTTCTTGGATTGTGTGCAGTGAATGCCGAGGATGGTGCCGTCTCGGACGCCGTGGCGGAACTCGACCTTGTCCATGGCTATGGTGACGAACTGGCAGTGGGGGAAATCCAGTGAAGCGGCAATCCACGATGCCTCGTCAATCCATGCCAACAAACGACCGCCGAAAAGAAAACCGTAATGGTTCAGATCGCTGGGGAGAACGAGGCGGTGAGTTTGCAAAACTTTAAATTGCCTATGGGCTATGAAGGGTGATCTTTGCCGGGTAGTGAACTGATCGCTAAGGCTCTCTCAAGTCATTCTAAACTTTAAACCCGAAGGAAGAGGTCACTTTGTTCACCATTTGCTGCGGCGGCGACCTTCCTTATGGATTGACGCATCGAGCGAGTAACTGCCGGCTCCGGAGAGGAGGATGGCGATGGCGGGTATCAGATAGAGCACGCCGGCTTCCTTCGACCCGATGCCTCCCGGTGCGAACCAGGCTTCGCCAGCGTTGATATTGAAAGCCGCCACAATCATTGTGAAAGCGAATGCGAATGCCGCTGGCCTAGTCGCGAGACCGAGGATCAGAAGTGCTGCGCAGCCGACTTCCACACCTATGGTTGCCATCAGACTGATGGGTGGCGACATGTATTTCAGGGGAAAAAAATCGGGAACCGGGAATTTGTCTTTCGCTACAGCGAAATTCTGGAACTTTCCGAGACCGTGGCCGAACAGCATCAGCAGCCCGGTACCTACGCGGAGGACTAAGAGCCCGATCGAGGCGGTGGAATCGCGGGTGCCGCAATCAAAGAAGAATTTTTTCATATGGATGGATGGGTGCCGAGCACACTGAATCTTACTATTTCGGGGAAATGCTAATGCGCTTGAGGCGGTCGTCGCCGGAGGGGGATATTGCGGTAATGCCGTCATCCTTTGCCAGCTCGTTGTAGGCAAGACGACGGTAGTAAGCATTGAGCGGGCGCATACGGTAGGCCTTCCCTTGGGTTTTCACTAGCTCAATCATCTCACGAACTTCTTCTCCGAGCTGGTCTTCCTGCATTGCGCGGAAGTGCTCGCAATCCACCTTCACCCGCCCGGCATCTGGCATCTGGCGGCGGAGGATTCGGTTTACGAGGTATTGAATGTCGTCGAGGCGGTCGCCGTTGTTGCCGATGATGGCTTCCTTTTCTGCAGAAAAAATCTGCAGGCTTGGGCCGTCTGCTGTTTCCTGGATTTCGATTTCGGCGGCCAAACCAAGATGCCCGAGCATGGAGTCGAGGATTTTTCCGGCTAATTCAGCTGCGTTCATAAGGGAGACGTTAGCGAAAAGTGGGGTGGGGTCAACTTTCCCGCATTTATTATTGAAGAGTGGGGCGGACGACGGGAAAATTCCCAGCATGTCCACGATCCCCTGGAGCAAGATTTTCTCATTCACCCCGCAGGATATTACCAAGGTTCTGCTCACTGCGGTTATCATTCTGATCGTCAACAAGGTGCAGATTTTCAGCGACAAGCTCTCTGCCCTTCTGATCGCCCTGCCGCTCACTTCTCTACTAGCGATGGTCTGGATGTATCAAGCCAAGCAGACTCCTGAGAGAATCGCAGGGCATGCGGAAGGCACTTTCTGGTTCGTTTTGCCCACCCTACCGATGTTCCTAGTTTTCCCGTGGATGCTGCGGAACGGCTGGTCGTTCTGGTCTGCACTCGGCGCGAACTGCGTCCTAACTACCATTCTATTCTGGATTACCGTAGTCGTGCTGAGAAAGTTCGGGATCGACCTGATGCCGAAGTAGGCAAGTTTTCCAAAAAAATCATCCAAAAACCATGCAACAAGCGATTTTGGGCTTGCACAAGACCGTGATCTCTGGTTTCACAACCAGCCCGCGTCCTATACACCGAATTTGTTTTGAGCGAAAAAGCCCAGCCCCAGCCCCCGGAGAATGTAGTCTCCTTTGAGCAGGCGAAGCCCAATCCGCTCCTTCCCGGCTCTACCATGAAAAGTGATCTTGTTGAACAGGCTTCTGAAATCGTCTCCGACCCTCTCGTCCTCATTAACCTCGTTTCCCAACGGGTTCGTCAGCTAAACAGCGGTCGCTCCCCGCTCATTCCGACTCGCCCTTCCATGGGTGCTGCGGATATCGCGCTTACTGAGATCATTGAAGGGAAAATCAAGTACGTCGAGAAACCGATGTCGATCTGACCAGGCTCCCCGGGTGCCAGAAAGGGTAGCGACCCGCCCGCCCAACCAATGAGTGCTGAAATCGCTACCAACCGCAAGGCCAGTCGGGATTTCCACATCCTCGACAAATACGAGGCTGGTCTTGAGCTGAAAGGCACCGAGGTCAAATCGATCCGTGCCGGCAAGATCAACGTCTCCGACGCCTTTGCCCGCGTCGAAGGCAACCAGATATTTCTCTACGGCTGTGACATCCAGCCCTGGCAGACCGCCGGCGAGTGGTTCAACCACATGTCGAAACGCCCGCGCCGTCTGCTGCTCCACAAAAAAGAAATCCTCAAGCTTTCCGCAGAAACCGCCATCAAAGGCTGCACCCTGCCGCTCTTGCGGATGTACTGGAAAGACCGGCGGGTGAAAGTAGAAATTGGCGTCGGAAAAGGCAAAACCCATTCCGACCAGCGCCACGACCTGAAGAAAAAGGTAGAGATGCGCGAGGCTCAACGGGAAATGGCACGCTTCAATCGCCGGTAGGCACTAGTGCCCAGAAAATCTTCATCTGACGGATGGGGATTTTTAAGGTCTTGAGAAAAAGGCTTCCGATGGTCGCGGAGGGTCAGAAAGCTCGACGCTTTTTCCCAATAGCTGGGTTGCGCGTCGAGTCGTGAATCTCGATTGCCTACGCTCCTCTCCGGCCAAGCGGTGTGTGCCCTCCTTCTCAGTAGGGCATGGTATGCTGGCTTTTACTCCCTCCTTGCGCCTTGCTTTTGGAAAAAATCGCCTTCGCCCATCCGTCAGATTAAGGTTTTCAGAACACTAGCAAAAGCGAAATCATCTCAACCCGAAGTCATACAGCCGACTGCCCATTTGATCAGCCTCAAATTATTCACGCTTGAAAAAACCTCCGCCCAATCCACAGGCCAATGTGATCAGCGCATTTATAGGGAAGAACCACTCCGAGGCCAGCTTAGGTCGACTCTCGATCAGAGCCTTTGCCAAATCCTTCTGCCCGATCATCTCCAGAATACTCATTAGTTCTGGACGAAAATAAGCCACCAGCAACACCGAAAGAGTAGTTCCCACGACCAAACCTCTTCCACTCACCCTCCACGGAATCAACGCCGCCAGCAAAACCCCCAACAGCGGGCCGTAGGTGTATGCCACCATCCCGAAAGCCAGACCAATCAAATCACTATCATCGTTCCGGCGATAGATCTCCCACAACAGTAAACCGGCAAGTGTCAGAATCACCCCCCAAATCAACACAGCGATTCGCGAAATCTTCACCATCCGCGCCCCTTGCCCCTCCTCTTCCATTCGCTCTTGTCCGTAGATCACTGACAAACTCGTCTGGCTAAGCGCTGCCAAAATTGAATCCAAACTGGATATGGCTGCCGCGAAAGCTCCGGCCAATATCAATCCGCTCAAGCCCACCGGCACCTCACGCACGATCCAAGCCGGAAAAACATTGTTGGGGCTCTCAGCGAACTTGGCTGCCAAAGCTGCCTCCGGCGGATATTGCTGATACCAAGCAAAAAGACCCGACCCCACCGCCAACATCAACAGTGTAATCAGAAGAGAAACACTGCTCCAGCACATCGCCTTGCGCGCATCACTCACACTTCCGCAGCAGAACATGCGTTGCGTATTAAGCTGGTCTACCCCAAAGGCCGTAAAGTTCTGGAAGGGCATCGCCAACAAGCCCACCCATAACGTGTAGCGCAACTCCGGCTTTTCAAAAGGTGCTGTCAGATCAAGGAAACGCATCTTATCGATCGCGACACCATCCACCACCACTTGGTTCAGCGCCACAACCTCGCTCCAGCCCAGCCCTTTTAACAACAGAAACAAGGCCAACAGCCCTCCAAAAACAAACAAGCAGAACTGCATTACATCCGTCCAGATCACCGTTTGCATCCCTCCCATCAAAGTCCAGATCACCGCAACTAATCCGATCACAACGATACAAAACTCCACTGACAACCCCGTCACCTCTCGCAAAATAATCGCCGTCACCAGCACGCGAACACTTTGTCCAAGAATCGAACCCAAGGAAAACAATCCCGTCACCAAGGTCTTCACTTTCGCACCGAGGCGATTTCCCATGAAATCGTATGGGCTGTAAATCTCCTTCTCGTAGTAAAGAGGAATCAACCAATAAGCCACAGCGAAGCGAGCCACCATCGAGCCTACTCCCCACTGTAAATATGTCCAATCGCCCATGAGTCCGAAAACAATTCCGGGCACCCCAATGAAGGTAAGCGCACTAATCTCCGTGGCGATCATCGATCCGCTCACAGCCCACCACGGCAACGTCCTTCCACCTAAAAAGAAATCCTTAATACTTGCCTGCTGCCCACTCATTTTATGCCCCACCCACGTGGTCAGCAGCAGGTAACCGACTAATACGGCCCAATCCCAGCCCGTGAAATGCGCTTCAATCGCTCCGGTAAACATGAGCAGAGGCTAGTGATTCGAGCCTGGTAACCAAGATTCAAATTGAAGGATCCGCCCAACCCTTTTCTGTTTCCAAGCACACACCTCCCACCTTTACTCAACGGTATGGAAGAAAAGTCCGAACTCCCAAAACTGGTGCAAGACGATCCTTGGCTGGAGCCGCAGACCGATGCCATCCGCCGCCGCTCCGCACGCTTTAAAGATGCCCTTCGCGAAATCCGGGAAAACAACGGCTCTCTCGCCGCCTACTCACGCGGGCACAAATACAGTGGCATCCATTTTAACAGCGCTTCCAACGAATGGGTCGTCCGCGAATGGCTACCCGAAGCGAAAGCCGTTTCCTTAATCGGCGATTTCAACAATTGGAACCGCGACACCAATCCTCTCGAAAAAAAGAACGGCGGTGTCTGGGAACTCAAGCTAGCCTCAGGGGAACTTTCCCACGGGGAAAAAATCAAACTCCACATCCACGGCGCAGACGATGCCCGCCTCGACCGCCTCCCCGCCACCATCACCCGCGCCGTGCAAGATTCCGTCTCGCACGATTACACCGGCCAAATCTGGAATCCGGATGACCAATACATCTGGAAGCATGAGTTCGACCCCTCGGAAATCACCGCCCCTCTCATTTACGAATCCCACACCGGCATGGCGGGCGAGGAACCGCGCGTCCATTCCTATCGCGAGTTCGCCGACCACGTCCTGCCCCGCATTCAAAGGGCCGGTTACAACACCGTCCAACTCATGGCCGTCCAAGAGCATCCCTATTACGGCTCCTTCGGCTACCACGTCTCCTCGTTTTTCGCTGCCTGCTCCCGCTTCGGCACACCCGAGGATTTGAAATACCTGATCGATACAGCTCACGGTATGAACATCGCCGTTCTGTTAGACATCGTCCATTCCCACGCCGTTAAAAACATCTCGGAAGGCCTCAACAACCTCGACGGATCCGGCCACCAGTATTTCCACGGCGGAGAAAAGGGTGACCACCCGCAGTGGGATTCCAAATGCTTCGACTACGGCCGCCCGGAGGTGAAACAATTCCTCCTCTCCAACGTCCGCTACTGGCTTGAAGAATTTCGCTTCGACGGCTTCCGCTTCGACGGTATCACCTCCATGCTCTATCACTCCCACGGCACCCGCGCCTTCAGTGCCTACGAAGATTACTTCGGAGATGACGCTGACGAGGAAGCCATCCTTTATCTAAAACTCGCCAACGAACTCATCTCGGAAATCAAACCCGGCGCCATCGTCGTCGCCGAGGACATGTCCGGCATGCCAGGCCTCTGTCGGCCGAATTCCGAAGGTGGAGTCGGTTTCACCCACCGCCTCGCCATGGGAATCCCCGACCACTGGATCAAACTTCTCAAGCACCAGCGCGACGAGGACTGGGATCTCGACGAGCTCTGGGGCGTCATCACCAACCGCCGTTTCCACGAGGCCACCATCTCCTACGCCGAAAGCCACGACCAGGCACTCGTCGGTGACAAGACTCTCGCCTTCCGCCTCATGGACAAGGAGATGTATTGGCACATGGATGTGGAAAACCAGCATCCCGTCATTGAGCGCGGCATCGCCCTCCACAAGATCATCCGCCTCATGACGGCTGCCTTCGGCGGTGAGGGATACCTGAACTTCATGGGCAACGAATTCGGCCACCCCGAATGGCTCGACTTCCCACGCGAGGGCAACGGCTGGTCCTACCACTACTGCCGCCGCCAATGGTCGCTCGTCGATAACGAAGAACTTAAATACAAGTGGCTAGCCGAGTGGGATCGCGATCTCGTCAACCTCCTCAAGGAGCGCAAAGTCCTCCAATCCGCCCCCGCCCAGCTCCTCCACCTAGATCACGAAAACAAGATACTCATCGCCGAACGCGCCAACCTCATTTTCGTCATCAACCTCTCCGCCGACAAATCCATCCCCGACTACGGAATCGCCCCGCACAACAACACTACCCACAGACTCCTCCTCGATTCTGACGAAGGAAAATACGGCGGCCACTCCCGCATCGACCACTCCGTCGATTACCCGGCCCACAAGGATGGTGAGTTGAAATTCTACGCCACCTCGCGGACGGCACTCGTCCTCGGCTAAGGATTCGGGACATTCCTGTTCCGACAAAATCCCAATCCGCCCTCATAGACAGTGAACAAAATCCTTCCACTGATTTTCGCTAGAAGAGCACGGAAAGGAACCGTGGTTTAGAAACCGCGACAACCCAAGCCGAAAGCCGTGTCTTCTTTCCCACCCGGAAATGCCAGCCAATGCCGTCGCGATTTCTAAATCGCGGTTCCTTTCCTCTCAGAAAACCAGCGACCGGGTTCCTCGCATTCCCTCATTCCCTCATTCCCTCCTTTCATTCGTCGCGTTTCTGGTCTCTTGTTAGTGGAGTCCTAAAAGAAATGAAAATCATCCTCTTCGCCCTCCTTTTCCTAATCCCTTCCCTCGCACCCGCACAGGAAGCGGAAATTGCGCAGCAACCCACAGGGAAACAAAAGGTCATCATCATCCCCGTCCGTGACCAAATCGCGCCGCCGGCGCTTTACATCCTCCGCCGTGGTCTCAAAACCGCCATCGAGGAAGGGGCGGATACTGTCATCCTCGACATGGAAACTCCCGGCGGGAGGCTCGACGTCACCTTCGACATGCTCAAAGCCATCGAGAAGTTTCCGGGAAAAGTCGTTACCTACATTAATACCGAGGCCATTTCCGCAGGCGCCCTGATCTCCGCAGGCACCTCGGAAATCTACTTCGCCCCCACCGCAATCATAGGCGCGGCGGCTCCCGTTTCCGGCGGAGGGCAGGACATCGACGAGACGATGAAACAAAAAATCGTCTCCTACCTTAAAGCACGCGTCCGCGCCATGTCCGGAGAAGAGGTCAACCGCGCCCAAGCTATTTCCGCCATGATCGATGCGGACTACGAACTAAAAATAGGCGACGAAGTCCTAAAACCAAAGGGAGAGCTCCTGACCCTAACCGCGAGCGAAGCGATGAAGGAATACGGGGATCCTGCACGCCCACTTCTCGGAGCTGGAATCGAGCCAACCATCGAAGCCTTGATGGATACAATGTTTGGAAAAGGCAACTACACAGCCACCACTTTGGAAGTCAGCTGGTCGGAAAAAATAGCTCAGTATCTCACCACACTCGCGCCCATACTTCTTGCCATCGGCCTCGTCCTCATTTTCATCGAATTCAAAACACCCGGTTTCGGCTTCTTCGGGATAGGCGGGGGTATCATGCTTGCCATCGTTTTCTTCGGCCATTCCGCCGCCGGACTCTCCGGGCATGAGCCCGCGATCTTCTTCTTCATTGGCTTCGCGTTGGTGATGATCGATCTCTTCATC
The DNA here is from genome assembly GCA_905182475.1 of Akkermansiaceae bacterium. Classification (GTDB taxonomy): domain Bacteria; phylum Verrucomicrobiota; class Verrucomicrobiia; order Verrucomicrobiales; family Akkermansiaceae; genus Luteolibacter. Next base: position 28,853 of record CAJJBR010000003.1, read on the forward strand.
ATACCCGGGTTTTTCGTCCTCGCTCTACCCGGAGCGCTGCTGATGCTCGGTTCCTTGCTCTGGGGAATGTCAGACATCTGGCCTGACCAGCCGATCAAGTTGGACTCCGAATTCCTCTTCCGACCCCTCCTCAACCTCATCACCGGCCTCGGCGGAGCTATCCTCATCTTCGCGCTTCTACTCCGCTATCTTCCAAGCGGCGGCCTGTGGGGAAAAATGGTTCTCGATTCCGCAATCGCCGGGGAAAGCACCCTTTCCTCCACTGCCCGATCCGAGCCATCACTCATCGGCGCCCAAGGCCATGCCGTCACCGCTTTATTCCCCTCCGGCCAGATCGAGATCAAAGGCAAGCGCTACGACGCCCGCCTCGCACTTGGCGACGTCCAGCCGGGAACCGTCGTTAGAGTGGTCTCAGTCGGCGAGTTCGATCTGAAAGTGGAGGCCATCTAAGTTCTCGTAAAATCCCGCCCATCCATTACATTTCAATCATGAGCATCACGGAAATCAGAAAGCTCCCCTTGCACGAAAAATTCCAGATCATGGAGGCGTTGTGGGAAGATCTTCGTCCGGAGATTGAAAAAACCGATATTCCGGAACACCACAAGAAGCTTCTCGATGAACGTCGGGCGCGGGTCAAATCCGGGGAAGAACGGTTGCTGGACTGGGACGCGGTTAAGAACAGTTATGGCCATAAATGATTACAATTCGCTTCTCGGTCGGCGCATATGAAGATCTTGACGAGGCTTTTCATTTTTATGAACGCAGGGAATCCGGACTTGGCGAATATTTCAGATCCTGTCTGAACAACGACATTGAAGAACTCAAAATTTCAGCAGGAATTCACCCGAAAACATTTAAAGACTACCACAGACTTCTTAGCCGCGTTTTCCCATACTCCATACACTACACCTTCGCCGATAACGAAGTCGCCGTCTGGGCGGTGGTCGATTGTAGACGGCACCCCGATTGGATCACAAACCGTCTCGAAAGATAATTCTTCTTCCTTGAAATTTAAAAAATCATGTCCCTCATCATCCTCCTTTTCACCATCGGCATCCTGCTCCTTGCCGTGGAGGTCATGATCCCCGGCGGCATCCTCGGCATCGCCGGAGGGGTGCTGCTTTTCACGGGTTGTATCCTGTCTTTCGTTCAGCTAGGCACGAATGAGGGCATACTGGCAATCGGTGTCACGCTTGCCGCTGCGATCATCGTTTTTTACATCCAGTTCAAGATCCTTCCGAAAACTGCTTTCGGAAAACGCTTCTTCCTGAATGAGGCTGTTTCCGGGACTTCCACCGCAATCGGCGATGAGGCGCGGGATTTGATTGGCAAAGCCGCCGAATCAGTTACCGTTCTCTCACCCAGTGGATATGTCATGGTTGAGGGGAAACGCTACGAAGCCTTTTCCCGCTCCGGCCACATCTCCGTCGGCACCGTCCTCGAAGTCGTTGACGCAAACCATTTCCAAATCGTCGTAGCAACCAAACTGTAAACCACACCTCTCATGGATCTTCCCACTATTTTACTCATCATCCTCGGCATCTTCGGACTTGTCGTCGCCTTCATCATTCTCTCGTTCTTCAGTGTCTGGCTCCGCGCATGGCTCGCTGGCGCTTATGTCGGATTCTCGGATCTCATCGCCATGCGTCTCCGCCAAGTGCCTTACGGCGCTATCGTTGACAGCCGCATCACCGCGAAGAAGGCCGGTATCGAGATCGAGATCGATGAAATCGAAGCCCACTTCCTCGCCGGAGGCAACGTCCTTCCCACCATCCAAGCCCTCATCGCTGCCCGCAAGGCCGGCATCGAGCTTGATTGGGACCGCGCCTGTGCCATCGACCTCGCCACCAAAGGCTCGGAAAAATCCGTGGTCGAAGCCGTCCGCACCTCCGTTGACCCGAAAGTCATCGACTGCCCGGCCGCAAGCTCCGGCCGCTCCACCATCGATGGCGTTTCCAAGGACGGCATCCAAGTGAAAGTTCGCGCCCGCGTCACCGTCCGCTCCAACCTCGACCGCTTCGTCGGCGGCGCAAAAGAAGAAACCATCATCGCCCGTGTCGGCGAGGGCATCGTCACCACCATCGGCTCTGCGGAAACCTATAAAGTCGTGCTCGAAAGCCCCGACTCCATCTCGAAAGTCGTGCTCGCACGCGGCCTCGACGTAGGAACCGCCTTCGAAATCCTTTCCATCGACATTGCCGACGTGGATGTCGGCGAAAACGTCGGTGCCCAACTCCAGGAGGCACAGGCCGAGGCGAACAAGAACATGGCTCAGGCCGAGGCGGAAATCCGTCGCGCCGCCGCCGTCGCCCTCGAACAGGAAATGATTGCCCGCGTTGCGGAAATGAAAGCCAAGGTCGTCGAGGCCGAAGCCCAGGTTCCACTCGCCCTCGCCGAAGCCTTCCGCTCCGGAAACCTCGGCGTCATGGACTACTACAAAATGGAGAACATCAAGTCCGATACCGACATGCGCGACTCGATTTCGAAACCCGATTAACCCGCGAAGCGGCAACGTAGCTGCCCCCGTCCGGGGGCAGGCCGTGGAAACTCCGTCTCGGGGTGTGCCGGCAACCGTAGCTGGGGAGTCCCGCCCCAGGCCGTTCCATCAGGCATCCTGCCTGATGGTTTTCAGCGTTCGTCGCATGCCCTCACCGCCTTTTCGGCATCAGTAGCGTGGAAACAAACACCGCTCCGAAAGCGATCACTGCCGAGACTCCTACCAGCAGCATCGCACGCGGGTCATCACCGTTCTGCACGCTGCGGTAGATGGAGAGAGAAAGCGTTTCCGTGAGGCCGGGGATAAAACCCGCCACCATCACCGTCGCCCCGAACTCCCCGAGCGCTCGGGCGAAGGAAAGCACAATCCCAGCCACCATTCCTCGCCGGGCAAGCGGCAAGCTGATCTTCCAAAAAATCCGCCAGTCGCTCCCGCCAAGGCTTTTCCCCGCCGCTTCCATTTGCTCCGGAACCTCTTCGAAGGCAGTGCGCAAGGAACGGACGAGCAAGGGAAACACCATTACCGCAAGAGCGATGACCACCGCCTTCCAAGTGAAGATAATCTCGATTCCGAAGTTTTCGTGAAGCCACCCACCGACCGCTCCATGCTTCCCGAAAAGCTTCAGCAGGATGAGTCCGGTCGCCACGGGGGGCATCACAAGCGGCATCATCGCCACCGTTTCAACCAGCGTTTTCCCCGGCCAACTCTTGCGTGCCAATAACCATGCGAGCCACGTCGCAAGTGGAAGCGCCAAGACGATTGCCAAGGCAGCCAGTCCAAAGGTCAGTCCCAGCATTTGCCAATCCGCAGTGGTCACGGATGGTTTCTATCCCGTGTGGTGAAAAGAAACAAGGAGGGGCTGCATTCTGCTGCCCAACACCCGAGCTATTCCCCAACGCACCGTGCAGTAGAATGCAACCCCTCCTTGTCCCGCTCACCTCGGCAGGGCCACCCTGGGCATTGGGACAACGAAACTTCCGAGAAAAATCCCGCCGATGAAGCCGCCTAGGTGTGCCCCGTAGGCGACCCCTTCCACGCCACTGAGATGGCCAAAAAAATCAAACCCCAGCCCAAGGATAGCAAGAAGAGCCAGTCTCGAAGGTGCTATGGGACGGGAGATAGGCCAGACATGCGGATCGGGAAGATGCCAGCGCACCGCCATTGCGAGATAAAGCCCCTCAAAACCCATCACCGCGCCGGATGCACCCAGCATAGGGATGTATTGATCGTGATTGAGCGCAGTGTGGCAGATGCTTCCGCAAATCCCGGTGAAGAGGAAAACGAAGAGCATCCATCGGTAGCCTAACAATTCTGCAGCTACAGCTCCGAAAATCCAGAGCGGAAGCATGTTTCCCGTGAGGTGACTGGAGTCCCCGTGGAGAAAGACATTACTCACCAGGGAAAACATCTGTGCGAAGTTCTTTTGGGAAAAATCCCCTCCCCGCAACCCGTTCCAAGCATCGCTGACCGCACCAGGCACGGCCATATATTTGAAATACCACCCCTCACCGAGAAACATCTGGAGGATGTAGATGAAGCTGATGAACAGAATCAGCCCGAGAAGAGATCCTTGTGTTCTGAGCAAATTCCGCAGGTTCACAAATTGGTGCACGCGGTAGATATTGAACGGATTCAACAGATGGCTCAAGCTGGATTCCCAGCCCGATCAAGGCTTTCCGAAACCGTGCTTCGCAAAAATCCCGGCAGCAGATTCGCCCGTTAGGGATTCGAGGAAACGTTTGGCCTCGGCCTGTCGTGCGGATGCCGCGAGAACCGCCGCAGGGTATTCGATGGCTCCGGTTTTTTCTATGGGCACGGAGAAAGCAGATTTTACTTTTTCACTGGAGAGTGCATCGGTACGGTAAACGATCGCTACATCAGCGTTGCCGGTTTCCGCAGCAAGAAGAGCCGCGCGGACGTTTTGGAGAGGGATGGTCTTTGCTTTTACATCCGCCCAAAGTCCCTCCGCCTCCAACCAGGTTTTTGCGTAGATCCCGGCAGGAACCGATGCTGGTTCGGCCATGGCGATACGTCTTGCGGAAAGAAAATCGGAAGCAGCCTTAAACTCAAGGCTGCTTCCATTTGGCACAACAACCACGAGTTCATTGCTTGCGACAGCTCGGACACTGGATTGCACAATCAGTTTCTTTTTCCGAAGTGCGTCCATCGTCGTGGTATCGGCAGAAATAAACACATCGATCGGCGCCCCGGCCTCGATCTGGCGGGCGAGCACATTCGTTCCTGCGAAGGTGTGCCGAACTTTTTGACCCGTCGCAGCGGTGTATGATTTGGAAATTTCCTCGATCGCGTCGGCCATCGAAATGGCAGATGCGACGCTGAGGTCGGCGCGGGCGAGGCTCCCCAGAATCCAGAAACCAAAGACCAGAAGCCAGACACCACAGGCCGGAGGCAGAATCTTTCGTATCGCTCTGGATTCTGGCCTCTGGTTTCTCAAAATCTTCTTACGCGTAGCTTCGGATGGAAACTTTGACACTCTCGTATTCGAGGTTTTCCTTGTGGAGAGTTGGGGTCTTGCCGGGACCGTGGTATTCCCATGCGGAGACATAAGAGAACGTTTCGTCGTGGCGTTTGGCCTCGCCTGGCTGAGTCTTTCCCGCCTGGACTTCCGGGCTGTCTTCGGTGAACTGGTGCTCACCACGGAAATGCCCGCCACAGGATTCCTCGCGCTGGAGGGCATCGTGGCACATGAGCTCGCCGAACTCGAGAAAGTCGGCTACGCGGCCTGCCTTTTCCAACTCCATGTTCGGGGTATCCGCTGTGCCGGGGATGCGGACATTGTTCCAGAATTCTTCGCGGATTTTCGGGATTTCCTCGAGCGCCCACTGCAGTCCCTCTGCCCTGCGATCCATTCCGCATTTATCCCACATGACTTTTCCGAGATCGCGGTGGAAGGAATCGACGGTGCGCTTCCCTTGGATGGCAAGGAGCTTGGAGATGCGTTCGCGGACTTCCCCTTCGACCTGCGCGAAGGCCGGATGCTCGGTGGTGGCGGAGCCAGCTGTCTGAGTCGCGAGATAGTTCGCGATGGTGGTAGGGATAACGAAATAACCGTCTGCGAGACCCTGCATGAGGGCGGAGGCGCCGAGACGGTTCGCACCGTGGTCGGAGAAGTTCGCTTCACCGAGGACGTGTAGGCCGGGGATATTTGACTGGAGGTTATAGTCCACCCAGAGGCCACCCATGGTGTAGTGGACGGCGGGGTAAATCATCATCGGGCGCTCGTATGGATTCTCCCCAGTGATCTTTTCATACATCTGGAAAAGGTTGCCGTAACTGGCGCGGATCGTATCCTCGCCGAGGCGTTTGATCGCATCGCGGAAATCGAGATAAACGCCCAGCCCGGTGGGGGCGACGCCGCGACCGTCATCGCAAGCTTCCTTTGCAGCACGGGAGGAAATGTCACGTGGAGCGAGGTTGCCGAAGGACGGGTATTTCCGCTCAAGATAATAATCGCGGCCTTCTTCAGGAACATCGTTCGGATTCATCTCTCCCTTACGGAGTTTCGCCGCAGTTTCCTTGTCCATCGGTGCCCAGACGCGACCGTCATTACGGAGTGATTCGGACATGAGGGTGAGCTTCGACTGGTATTCGCCGGAGACCGGGATGCAAGTCGGGTGGATCTGGGTGTAGCACGGATTCGCCATCAACGCGCCGCGACGTGCTGAGCGCCATGCGGCCATCACGTTGCAACCCATGGCGTTGGTGGAGAGGAAAAAGACGTTGCCGTATCCGCCAGTGGCGAGGATGACCGCGTCCGCCGCGTGAGTGGAGATCGCGCCGGTATTGAGATCGCGGACGACGATACCCTTTGCGTGGCCATCGATTTTCACAAGATCCAGCATTTCCGTGCGTGGGAACATTTGCACCCCACCTTTGTGGATTTCCTTTTCGAGCGACTGATAGCAACCGATGAGAAGCTGTTGCCCGGTCTGGCCGCGTGCGTAGAACGTCCGGGAAACCTGCGCGCCACCGAAGGATCGGTTATCGAGAAGTCCGCCGTATTCACGGGCGAAGGGCACGCCTTGGGCGACACATTGGTCGATGATGTTGTTAGAAACCTCGGCGAGGCGATAGACGTTCGCCTCACGGGAGCGGAAATCTCCACCTTTGATCGTATCGTAGAAGAGACGGTAAACGGAGTCGCCGTCGTTGCGGTAGTTCTTCGCGGCGTTGATCCCACCCTGCGCAGCAATCGAGTGCGCGCGGCGCGGGGAATCCTGATAGCAGAAGCATTTTACCTGATAGCCAAGCTCGGAGAGGGTTGCGGCTGCGGCACCACCGGCCAGACCGGAGCCTACAACGATGATCTTGAATTTCCGCTTGTTTGCCGGGTTGATGAGCTTGGAGTTCATCTTGTGGCTGGACCATTTCTGTTCCAAGGGGCCGGCGGGAATTTTGCTATCGAGTGTCATGACAGTGGTGAGGAAAAAATTATTTTACAAAGCCGAGGAAGATGGAGATGGGAACGGAGATAAAGCCGGCCCAGATGACGACCGCGTAGCCGCAGGAGATCTTTTGGATCAGTCCGCTGGCTTTTTTCGAGCGCAGCCCAAGGGTCTGGAACATCGAGGCAACACCGTGGCTGAGGTGGGAGCAGAGCAGGGTCACCGCGATAATGTAGAAAAGGACGACGAGAGCATTGAGCCACCCGAGCCGGAAACCGGCTATGACCATATCGTAGGGGCTTTTTTCACCAATCTCGGCGAGACCGGAATGCACACGGACGGTGAAATGCAGTAAGTGAAAAATGATAAAGGCGAGAATGGTGGAGCCAGACCAGATCATGATAAGCGAGGATTTCGATGCCTGAATCGTTGCCTTGTACTCGTATTCTTGCTTCCTCGCAGCCTTGTTTTCCCGGGTTAGTAGAATGGTCGCCCACACGTGCAGAACCACAACCACCAGGAGCCCGATGCGCGCCACCCAGATGAGCGCGCCATGCCCGGCGCTGTGAAGTAATTCCGCGTATTCGTCAAAAGCCTCACGCCCCGCGAAAATGAGCATGTTTCCGGTCAGGTGTCCGGCTAGGAAAAGCACCATCGCGAGACCTGTGACGGCGACGATCAGTTTTTTTCCGATGGAAGATTGCCAGTAGGCGAGTGCGCTGCGGGTAAGGGCGTTCATGGATACAGAATGAATACGCCCTTTTTTGTAGCCGACCTATTGAAAAACTCAAATTTTTAAACGTAATGGGCAGTATTAGCCTAAAAAAAACGCCCAATCCGAAGAGGAATCGATTTAAAAACGAGAACCAAATACCGGAAGCGGATTCTCAGGAATATACCGGAAGCGGATGAAGCCACGGGCTTGGCACCATGCGGCAGGCGGGATTCGATGATCTCAATGCCATTTTCCGATGAGATGATCCGTTGCTTGAACTCCGCGGAATCCCCGTCGCTCATCGCCCAGTCGGCTTCACGGCGGATCAAACGCCGGATGCCTGGCTGAATTGTAGCCGCTCCGTGAAACGCCCGTGGATCTCCGCCACCCGCTCCGGATTCCCGCCCTCCAAACCGCCCTCCGTCCGAGCCGCAAGCAGCTCATCCCCCAACGGATTTTACAAAATTTCCCCCGTAGAACACCTCCAGCCGCCGCAGCAATTCCCCATCCGATATCCCACCCTTAGCCATAGCCGGAACCTCCAGAAGAACATGGAAATGGTTAGACATTACGCAAAACCACCAAAGGCGTGTAGGTGGTTTGGACAGGAGCGAACGCGACATGCCCCGAAGGGGTGAGGTAGCCAGGCCGGGGCGACCGAATCAATATGAGAGCACCCGGCAGCCACTAAAGTTTTAAAGCGGGCGTGAATTATTTCCGCTAATCATGGTTCAAATAGACTACACCCTATTTGAGCCCTTTTTGGCGAGCGAGGGAGGATGAGAGGCAACCTTTGATCAAAGACATTATCAATGGTTCCCAATGATTGGTGGGCATTGATGGAGATGATATTAGACTTAGGACGTATTTTCTTTTGCTTAAAACCCTGAAATCCGCATTCTTCAGCTATGAAAGCAGTCCTTCTCAAGCGTCTCTTCTCTGCCATTCGGCAGGGATCAGATCCTGATGTCGTGGCTGTTTGTGATCAGATCGTTAAGGACGAGAAGTCACTGGGCCACAATCGGCTGGCGGCAGATTTAGAGAAATCTCTCCAGCTTGCCAAGGAAAGGCAAAGCAAGCTGGGGGCCGCTTCCCCAGCGCCAAAGACCAGTTCTGCCATTCTGAGCTCACTTCCTGCGAGCAAACGGGACTCCGCTCCCCTTGTTCAGGTCATTGCTCACAATGAGCTGCGCCATCACATGGTCCTCCCGGTCGAGATCGAGGAAAAGTTCCTCCGGATTGAACAAGAATTTGCCGCTCGCTCGCGTCTCGCTGCGCATGGACTCAAGCCAAGAAAGTCGCTGGCTGGACGGTGCTGTCGATGTCACCCGGTCACGATGCTTCATTCCGGGCAAACCTTCTGATGAAGTAGCTGACTATGTTCCCGGAGGTGGCCACGGAACCCGGGTCGGTGGCGTTTGTCTCTACCACGATGAGGTTCCGAAAGCTGATTTGCACCAAGCTCCATTCTGGCTTCAAAATGCCCGAATTCTCGATGAAAACAATCACCTGCCCGAGGGCCTCTTCCCAGCGAAGGTGCTAGAGCAGATTGTCAGCTTTTATCTGGGCGAGACCGGCACCCGCCTTTACCAACATTCGATCGCGGCAACCCGTGCCTGCCGAACGTCACGCATGTCCATCTGGGCCTGCACGATTGATCGTATCAGTCATCGCCGGGGAGTTCTCTTCATCCAGAGCGCCGGGAATCTGGTTGGTCGGAGTGCCGTAAATGCTCCAGGAATTGCGGATCACCTTGAGAACGGAACGATCTATCCAAACTATCTCTATGAGTCCTCCAGCAGAATCGCCAACCCAGCCCAGAGTCTCCAGGCACTAACCGTCGGATCAGTCTCAGCCGATTATTTCGAAAATGGATCGGTGCAATCCATTTCGCCCAGCGGAAGACCATCCGCTTTTAGCCGTTCAGGATTTGGTCTCTGGAAAAGTATCAAGCCCGAGGTTGTGGAGATCGGAGGAGATTATGCAAAAGACGCAAGTAGTCCCCCCTCGTTGACCTTCCCTCCGGAAGTCTGCCCGGAGATGCTCCGCTCCACCCTCGGCGGTGGACCAGCCCATGCGCGGGATGCGGTGGGCACTTCCTTTTCCGCGCCAAAAATTTCTCATATTGCCGGTCATCTGGCGGCACTTTTACCAGATGAAAGCCCCTTGCTTTACCGAGCCCTTATCGTCAATTCGGCACGCTGGCCTCAGTGGGCGGAAGAAGCCAATGTAAGTGAACGTCCAGAAATTACCCGCTCAATCGGCTACGGAATTCCAAATCTGGCACGTGCCAGCGAGAACTCTGAAGATCGTATCACCTTAATTACCGAAGGCGTTTGCGAAGCCCATGCCGGTGAGGGCTGCATCTTTGGTATACCAATTCCCGCGAATTTAAGAAGACCGGGCGAGGACCACGAAGTCCGGATCGATGTCACTCTCTCATATTCCGCAGAGCCGCGAAGGACACGGAAATCAAGGAGAGGGTATCTCGGCGTTTGGCTCGATTGGGTTGCCAGCAAAAAGGAGGAAACCTTCGAATCCTTCCGTGCCCGCGCCTTAAAGGACTTTGATCGTGAGGATACTGGTGGAGGTAATTTTGAATGGACTCTTGGAAAGAAAAGAACGGGAGACGGTCAGACCCCGGGAGTCACCCGACAGAATGGCACCGTCCAAAAAGATTGGGTCTATGCGAGAAGCTTTGAGCTACCCGAAGTCCTTGGGATCGCTGTTCATGCCCATAAGGGTTGGTGCCTCGACGGATCAGAAACTGCGAAATTTACCGTCGTCGCATCCATTGAGATTCTCGGTGCGGGAGTTAAAGTCTATCAGGAGATTAAAAATGCCGTCGAAGTAGAGGCTGGACGAGTGCAGACTCAAAATGTTCTCGGCTCACTGTTCTAGGAGCTTTGGGAGTTCCCCAAATCGTAAAAATTCGCCCCTTCACTCCCCTCTTCATACCTCAAAGCCACTTCTTCAGAAAAGAGCTTAGTCTACCACCACTCCCAAAAGCCCATTGAGCAACGGGCCGAGGTAGCTGTAATTCTCAAGTTTTCAAGGACAGGGCCCAAGCTGATTCTAGCCAGTGGCTTAACCTGTAAAACCGAAAGACGGAGGTGGCGTTGTGGAAAAGGAGGGTGAGGAGGTGGCGGCGCTTGCGGAAGATGCCGCGCAGGATCTTGGGGATGGTGAACACGAATTGCCGGTGGGGGACTTCGTGGCAGACGGCGGTGGCTGTGCGACGACAATTAGAGTTACTCCCTGACGACAATTAAAACTACCCACTGATGGGAAGGTTTCTGGGGTGAAAGGGCATGCTGTTTGACACTGGTTGAAGTGGCGGGTGCGGCTTTGGGTTGTGGTCACAAGAACCCAACTCACCAAGTTCGTTAGCGAGCGCAACCAAGGAAGAACTATCAGCATGAGTGCAATGAAAGCGGACACACCCGCTACCGGAGGGAGATCTTGTGGATACTCAGCATGCTTGGCTCGGGCAAGGGAGGCTGCCGGGGGCGGTCGCGGTTCGTATCCAGAGTTTACCATCGTCATCCAACGCCATGGTGATGTAGTTGTGTGAGTCCGACCCGATTTGGGAGGGCAGGATCTGGTATAGCCATTGATCCGAGCCTAGCTTTCGCGATGCCACGGTCATATTTCTATCCTTGTCGTAGTAGCCAACGAATTGATCGTTGCCAGCGGTCAGCAGGCAGAAACCCACGGGAAAATCGGAAGGAACCTCGCTAATCTCCAAGGACTCCACGATACGGGGTTTCGCCGCTTCCTCCGCATGAGAAATGCTGGCTCCCGTCAGTCCGACAAGTATTACAAGGAAACTAAAGATCCGACCGACTGCGGGGATTTGCTTTTGAATATCCTTTGAGAAAACCAGAGCAGCGCGCGATTTCGATGAGGTTGGCTTTCCAGTTGTGCTCATACTCGATAGAAACGTTACCCGCGAAGCCGTTCTTTCGGACTACGTCGAGGATGGCGACGAGATCGATCACTCCGGTGCCGAAGGGGCGATCGTGCGACCACTCGCCCGTTTTTTCCCTGTCTTTCATGTGGAAGGAGTGGATGCGCGGCGCGATTTTTTTCACAACCTCCAATGGATCGAGGCCAGAGGAGGCCCAGTGGCCAAGATCCGCGCAAAAACCGAGGTTCTGGTGGCGGCCTTCGACGGCTTTTAGAATGGTGTCAGGATTCCAGAGCTTCGTGGGGCGCGGGTGGTTGTGGAAACAAACTTTGATCCCGGTCTCGGCGGAGATTTTTTCAAGGCTATCGATGGCATCGAGAGACTCCGTGGTGATCGCGTAGAGGCCGAAGCGCTTTGCAAATTCGAACACCTTGCGGGCGTCCTTCTCCGCCTTAGGGACGGGGCAGATCCCGAAGTTCCATGCTTTCAGTCCGCATTCCGTGAGTTTTCCCAAAACGGCATCAAAAAGGCCATCATCCATCCCGAAACCAAATTTTGCATTGCCGTGCCCGCCGCCGATTTTCTGGCCAGGGTAAAACTCGACCCCTCCTGCCCCCGCGTGCGCCGCCATTTCCAGCGCTTCGAACAAAGTGAACTTTCGGAAGCTCCAGCACTGGATCGCGATACCAAAGCCTGCCGACGTCACCGGCTCAACCCGAACCGGAGCGCCTTTGGAGCGCAGGGCAAACAGGACTGAAGTAGCGGGAACCATCTTAGTGAGGTGTTTCCATTTCATGATCGTCCATACATCCTGAAGCCGACTGATACGGCTGCAATGCGTTTTCGCTGGCAAATCCGTATTCGACTTTGCATCGGGAACATATCACCTTTCCACTCGGAACTATGAAAACTCTTGTCCTTCTCCTCACCATTGCCACCGCTACCACAGCGATGGCTCACCACCTTGAACGCGTTTGGACTGACGAAAAAGGCCGCAAAACAAAGGCGGAACTACTGAAGATCGAAAACAACTGCGCGGTTCTCCTTCTTCCCGACGGACGCGAGGCTCCGTTTCCCATCGAGAAGCTTTCCAAGATCGATCAGGCCTTCATCGAGAAATTCGAACTCGATGAAAGCCATGATGAGGAGGCGAAAGAGGAAGCGCCCGATCTCAATTTCGACGACCCGTGGCCGGATCGTGTGAAATTCAAAGGCGATCCGGAAATCGAAACGGTCGAAGAGGATGCCGATAAAAAGAGCTTCATCTATGAATCCGCCAACTACCGCTACAACTGCGACGTCCGGCTTTCTAAATCCGTCGTCAAAGGTTTCGCGGTGATGTTTGAGGCGACCCACCAGTTCGTCCGCGAGCTACCACTTGCAGTGAACGGCGGAAAGAAAAAGGAAGGAAAATACCAGATCTTCCTTTTCGAAAATAAGAGCGACTATACCAAAGCAGGCGGCCCTCCCGGAAGCGCGGGAGTGTTCATTGGAGGGAAAAATATCGTGATGGTTCCGCTCACCAGCCTAGGTGTCCGCCCGGTAGGCAGCGGCTACATGCTGGACCGCAACAAATCATCGAAAACCCTCCCGCACGAGCTAGTCCACCAGCTCACGCCAAACCGCTACTACGCGGTCGGTTCCATGGGATGGTTCACAGAAGGACTGGCCGAATACGTTGCAACTACTCCTTACCGCTCTGGCTCCTACAACGTGAAGACGAATTTCAAACCCATCGTCGAATACGTCACCGCCTACGGAAAAAAAGGCAACGGCGGCCGGGCACTCGGTGAGAAAATCGACCTTGGCAGCCTGAAGAGATTCATGCTCCAGCCTTACGCTTCGTTCACCTCGAACGCGCAAGTCAACTACGGCTGCGGCCTACTCATCACCAACTACTTCTTCCACATGGATCGCAAAGAGGACGGAGCACGGATCAAAGGCTTCCTGAAAGCGCTCAACGACGGCAAGCAAGGCGAAGAGGCTCTTGAGGTCCTCCTCGACGGCCAGACCTTTGAGGAAATGGAAGAGGAAATCGCCAAGGCATACTCTCGCAAGGGAGTGGATTTCACTTTCTCCAACTAACCGGTTTTACTGGAAACCTAGTAAATAATGACGCTTCCCGCCCTCCCCGGACAATCCCCCGAAGCCCTTTCCGAATGGCTCAAAGAACAGGGCGAACCTCCATTCCGCGCGAAGCAGATCCTCGACTGGGTCTGGAAGAAGAAGGTCACTTCCATCGATGATATGACCAACCTCCCGGCCGTTCTCCGGGAAAAACTCGCCGCCTCCTTCCGGTTGACGGCGCTCACCCATTCGCAGACTCAGGGCAGCGAGGACACCACACGCAAATTCCTCTTCAAGCTTCACGACGGACGCTACGTGGAATCCGTCCTCATCCCCGCGAACCCCGCGCTCTACGGAGAAAAATCCGACCGCCGCACGCTCTGTGTTTCCTCTCAGGTCGGCTGCGCATACGGTTGTAAATTCTGCGCGTCCGGCCTAGCGGGATTCACCCGGAATCTCGATGCTGCGGAAATCGCCGGACAGGTACTCACCGCAGAGCAGATTTCCGGCGAGCGTGTGGATAGCCTCGTCTTCATGGGCATGGGAGAGCCAATGGCAAATTTCAAAAGCCTGATGGAGTCCATCGCCCTGATCACCGGCCCGGAAACCCTCCACCTCGGCGCACGCCACCTCACCATCTCCACCTCGGGGCTCGCCCCGCAGATCCGCCAGCTCGCAGATCACCCGCAGCAGATCCGGCTCGCCATTTCCTTCCACGGCGCCACCGACGAAGTCCGCTCGCAAATCATGCCGGTAAACAAAAAGTATCCGGTAGCCGAGCTGATGGACGCGCTGGAGCATTGGAACGCCACGAAAAAGCAAAAACTCACCCTCGAATACATCCTCATCCAGGGTGTGAACGACGGTCTAGACCAAGCCAAGATCCTCGCCAGCCACGCCCGCCGCATCCGCGCGAAGGTGAACCTGATTCCCTACAATACGGTCGATGGACTGGAGTGGAACCGCCCCGCCTTATCCCATTGCCGTGCCTTCCAGGACGTCTTGAAAAACGCAGGCGTCACCGCCACCCTCCGCATCGAGAAAGGCCACGATATCGACGCCGCCTGCGGCCAGCTCCGCCTGAAGCAGGAGACTGCCGAAGGATTGATAGAAACTGCCTGACTCCCCCCAAAGTAGTGGCGACCTTAGATCGCCTCCGCGTTGCTGAGAAAAAAACCGGTAATATCCGCCCGTTTTCTGGTAATGTTTTTCAGAATGTCCGCAAAACCCGAAACGCCCGAGGAAAACATCATCGGCCTGATCACCAAGAATCAGGGGTCACTGCGCGCTTACATCTACACCCTTCTGCCGGATCCTGCGCTGGACAGACGACATCCTTCAGGAAACGAATCTCGTCATCTGGAGGAAAGCCACTGAATACGATGCCGCCCTCCGCGATTACCTCGCGGAACTGCCGGAACAGAAACGCCAGCTCATATTTTCCCACTGAAACCCATGTCCCGCCCGTCCTCACCTTCGCCGCCATCTGCCTAACCGCATCGGTAGCAGGAATCACATTCCTCGCCCTAAAGCAGAGTCCATCCCCCCCTCCCTCCATCACTCATTCCCTCCCTCCTCTCCAGTCATCTCCCCCACAGACGGTTTCCTTCAACGCCCACATCCGCCCCATCCTCTCGGATAAATGCTTCGCCTGCCACGGATTTGACTCCACCAAGCGGGAGGAAAACCTCCGACTCGATACCGAGG
Source organism: Akkermansiaceae bacterium (assembly GCA_905182475.1). Lineage (GTDB taxonomy): Bacteria > Verrucomicrobiota > Verrucomicrobiia > Verrucomicrobiales > Akkermansiaceae > Luteolibacter. The sequence continues at coordinate 44,155 of CAJJBR010000003.1, forward strand.
AAGGTGCTTACGCAGCTCTTGAAAGCGATTCGAGCCAGCACGCCATCGTCCCGGGCGAGACGAAGAAGAGTGCGGTCTGGCAGCGCATCATGACCCCCGACGCGGAGGACGTCATGCCGCCGCCAGATTTCCACAAGCCACTCACGCAAACCGAGAAAGAACTCATCACCCGCTGGATAGCCCAGGGCGCAGAATACCAACAGCACTGGGCTTTCGCATCCATCAAGAAGCCCGCCGTTCCGGAAACGAATGCAAAGAATCCCATCGACGCTTTTGTCCGCAAAAACCCCGAATCCTTCACCAAAGGCCAGCAGCTCGCCCTTGCCGGAGCAATCTGCGCCTTCGCGGCGAACGTCGACAACCTCGAAGTGCTCGGAGCCGCCGTCGAACGCATCGCCCAGAAACACGCCGGGCTGCGCATCCTGCCGGAGCATTATCCTATCGTCGGATCCAACTTACTCGCTTCGATCTGCGAGGTTCTTTCCCTCCCGGAGGATCACGAAATTATCACCGCGTGGGGCGAGGCCTACGGCTTCCTCGCCGACATCCTCATCGGCAGGGAAAATCAGATCTACACTGGGCAGGAGACTGTAGAAAACGGCTGGAGCGGATTCAAGAACTTCAAAATCGCCCGCAAGGTTGCGGAAAGCGATGTCATCGATTCCTTCTATCTCGCTCCGGAAGACGGTTCAAAAGTTCCCTCCTACAAACCCGGCCAGTATCTCACCGTGCGCGTACCAGATGCGAACAGCGGCACCACGATGCGGAACTACAGCCTATCCTCCGCGCCGAACTCGGATCATTTCCGTATCAGCGTCAAAGCCGAGCCAGGCGGCGCGGTTTCGAACCTTCTCCACGGGAAATCCGAGGGCGACACGCTCGAAGTCGGCCCGCCTTGCGGCGAGTTTTTTCTCGATCTCACCGAACACCACGAGCGACCACTGGTTCTGCTCTCGGCAGGTGTTGGCATCACCCCGCTTCTCGCGATCCTGGAAAGCGTCATTGCGGAGCAACCGCAGCGAAAAGTCATTTTCATCCACGGTTCCCTGTATGGTAAAACCCACGCCTTCGCCGACCACGTCCGAGAAATCGCCGCGAAGAATTCGAACGTCACCGCTCACATGCGCTACAGCGAACCGAACGAGGAGGACATCGCGGCAAAGCGTTTCGACAGCACCGGATTCATCGATGCAGAACTCATCGAGAGTCTCGTCCCCGGTCGCGACTGCGATTATTTCTTCTGCGGTCCGAAGCCTTTCATGACTGCCATTTACCGTCAGCTCCTGGCATGGGGAATTCCCGGCGGCCAGGTACATTTCGAGTTCTTCGGTCCACGAGAGGAGCTGGAGGCTGGCTGACCATTCCCGACTACCAGATTTTTCGTAGTTCGTTCATGCGACCTTCCGGAAACGGCGAAAACCAAAACCGCAGTGGTGCCCATTGAGGCGATGAGCGCGGAGGCGTCGCTCAGAATGATTGGGCGATACCTGAGCGCTCGCCCGTAGAATAGAGCCAGACAACGGCGAGGATGTAGTTGCCGGCGCCAGGTAGTGGGCCGTTGAACCAGATGATTCCAAAACTCCAAAACTCCAAAACTCCAAATGGCAAATCCGACTGTTAAGAGGAAATTAAGAGTCAGTCCGACTTTTCTCAGAATACTCCGGGTCTTGCCTGAGCTACTTTTTGAGGGGGTTCAGGAGGGCATCGACTGTGAGCTCCACGAAGGAGCCGGGGAGGCCAGTGAATTGGATTTTTCCTTGCGCATCGATCACGAAGACGGCCGGACGGTTGTTGATCCGGTATTCTTTTGTGAGTTTTTCCGTTGGGTCTGAAATGTTGTTCCAGAGGATGGAGCCATCGCCCTGGAGGGTGCGGATACGTTCGGCGGATTCCGGAGTGACGCCGAGGACAGTGACCGGCTGGTCGCGGTATTTTGTGGCGAGTTGATTGGTCAGTTGGATGATTTGGTCGGTCGCTTCCGTTTTCGCATCCCAGAAAAGCAGGATAACCATCCGGCCTTTGAAATCGGAGAGTTTGACCGGGCGGGCGGCGACATCTGTTCCGGAAAGCGGGGGAGCCTCACGGCCTTTGGTGAGGTAGCGGATCACGTAGAGCTCGTCCGATGCGATATCGGCAACGCTGGTTCCGGCGATGATCTGATCGGCGCTTTTGATGATGGCCTCGCGGAGGAAGTTGAGGCGTTTCGCCATTAGCTCGGGTTCGTCGCCAAGGCTTTTCAGAAGCATTGCTGCACCGAGGGCGGCGATTCCCTGGGTGGCTTCGTCTGGGTTTTCGGTGGCGATTTTTTCAAGAAGGGACAATGCTTGCGGTTCCCCGCTATCGATCAGCGCAATGGTGAAGGGCGTGATGTCGGGTTTCTTCAGATGGGTTTCCGAAAAAGTCTTGAGGAGGCGCTGTCGCTCGCTGACGAAGGCGGCCTTGGTGATACCGCTGTCGTCGGTGATTGTGGTGTTTTTTGAGATGCCTAGGAAAAGCGCGGCGTAGGGGATGATCCAGTCCTCGGCAAGATCCGGGGCGATGATCCGCCATAGCTCGGCGGCGGCGGCGTTCGGGTCGGGACGTTTCGCGATCACCTCCTGCCGGGCTTCCGGGGTGGTGGCGAGTTTCATCTCGAGTATCCATTTTTCCGAGGAAAGCTCGAAGCCGCGCTTGATCCGCTCCGCCTCGGCGGGGTTCGCACGGGCACCGGTGGAAAGCAGCAGACAGAGGATGGTGAGTTTTTTGAGCATTGGAAAAAGGCGTGAACGCAGAGCAAGTATTACCGCTCTGGTGGGGAATTCAATGGTGCATGTGACCAAGGAGGGGCTGCATTCTGCTGCCCGGTGCGTTGGGAAATAGCTGGGGTAGTTGGGCCGCAAAATCCAGCCCCTCCTTGGCGAAAGATTTCATTGCCACATCCAGTTCATCACTACCTCGATCTCCGGGTGGAGGGAGTGGTGGACGGGGCAGCCGAGGGCGGCGCCTTCGAGGAGTTTGCGCTCTGGGTGGTCTGCGGGGAGAGGCATGTTGAGGTCGACCTCAAGGCGGCTGATGCGGCGGGGAGTATCGGTGGACATGTGTTTGCGGACTTTTACGTCCATGCCTTCGAGGGAGAGCTCTTTCCTATCCGCGACGATTCCCATGACCGTGGCCATGCAGCAGCCGAGGCCGGTGGCGACAAGGTCGGTTGGGGAAAAGGCTTCGCCGCGCCCGTTGTTGTCCACGGGAGCATCTGTCTGGATGGTGTTGCCGGAGGGCTGGTGGGTGGCGGCGCAGCGGAGGCCGCCCTGGTATTTAATAACTATGGAGACCATGGGGATGTTATTCGGTGGGTGGTTCTTCGGATGACTCGGTTTCGGTGGCGGGATCGATTTTCGCAAGAACGACGCGGAAGCCGTAATATGCGCCGTGGAAGCTGGAGGGGACGGGGTTGCGCCAACCGGTGAGTAGGTTTTCTTTCAGGAATGTATTCCAGCCGCCGCCGCGCAGGATGCCGAGCGAGTTCGTGCCGATGGTGGACATGTCGTCGGAGACCCACTCGTGGACGTTTCCGCTGAGATCCTTGATACCGAGTTCGCTGGGCGGGAAGGAACCGACGGGAGCCGTGCGCGGGAAGTCGTCGTTGTAGTCCACGATCACGCGGTCTGCGGAAATGCCGGGAAGCTCGGATGCGGATGTGTCGGCGTAGTTTGCGTGGGCGTTGGGCGGCGGCCATTTCGTTCCCCAGGAATAGAGGGTGGGCTTGTTCGCATCGCGCTGGCCGGGGGCGTCTCCGAGCTCGAAATCGAGACCGGCCATGCGGCTCCATTCGATATCCGTGGGAAGCCGGTAGTGGTGGGATGTTGCGATACGCTCTTCTTTCCGTTCCTTTTCCGTGAGCCAGTTGCAGAAGGCCTCTGCATCATTCCGTGAAACGTAGATCATAGGATGATCGGGTCCTTGTTCGAAATCCGGGCGGCGCGGGCGTTCGTAATTCGAACGGTTTACAAACATCTTGTAATCCCGGACGCGGGTTTCCCAAACCGATGCCATGAGGTCGGAGCCGAGCGGCACGAACTGCATTTCGATTCCGTTCTTCCACGGCTTTCCGAACACGACACCCTGGTTCTGCTCCAAGACGGCGGTGAGGGGGAGGTTTCCTCCCGCGTTGACCCGGGCGTTTATGGTGAGGGGCTTGTAACCTTCAAGGATAATGAGCAGCCGCACCGGCCCCGGCTTTACTTTCGGGATGAGCAGGGTGCCCGCTGTCGAGCCGACGGAGACCCCGTTCATATAGATATCCGCGCCGGGTGGATTGCTAACCAGTTGCACGCTTCCGTAGGTATATTCCCGGACGACGATGCGAAAGGGCTTCAGGCTCTCGCGGCGGGCGCGCTTGCTGAGTGCGGGATCGTTGAACGATTGCTCCACCCTGCCAAGAATCTCGTTGTCTCTAGTGAGGAATCCCTCGCGGATGCCCCCCGCGCGGATCCAGTCGGAAAAGGCGATAATTTCCGGTTTGGAGGCGAGGACGACTTCAGATTTCTTGCCGTTTTCGGAAATCTTTATGAACTCGACGGATTTCGGCGAGCGCTTGGATGATTTCATGAAATCCTGCCACGTGAGTTTCGAAACGAAGCTCGAGGAGACGTGCTCCCCGCCCTCTGGCAGGTAGACAAGGTCGAGATGGTCTTCCCATTTCTCACCGGCGACGGGTGGGGAAAAATTCAGAAGCTCTCCGTAAAGCAGCATTGGATCCTTGACGGCCTCCTCGGTAAGGGTGGCGGTGACTACGAGTGAGCGGTAACCCTTTTTCCTGACGGTGTAGCTAAGCTCGGTGCCCACCTTCGCACGCATGATAGCGGTAGGTGTAATGCCAATCAAATTCCCTTCTTCTGAGAAAACCTCTGCGCCCTCAGGGATAGTCACGACCCGGAGCATACCTTCCGCTACGATGGCTCTCGGTGGTAGCGGTGCGTTCCATGGTAGCCAGTCGCCGTCCTTGATGCCCTCCCATGATGCCCATCCGGCGAAGCCGAGAAGGATGAGGGTCGTCGCCCAGATGGACAGGCCGCTACGGCGGCGGCGTTTGCCGTGCTGGAGATTGTGGAGGGCGGCGGCAAGTTCACCTGCGGTGGAGATTTTGCGCTTGCTGATGCGTGGCTCGCACACCTCGCAGATAATGCGGTTCAGCTCTAGCCAGCGTTTCCGCTCAAGGCCAGTGGGCAGCTCGTCGGGCAGCTCTGGGAAATCGAGGCGGTCTTTCCCGGTGGCGATTTCGTAGAGGACTTTCCCCAAGGAATACACGTCCGCCTGCGCAGAGCCGGGGCCTTCCGGAGGAACGAAGCCCTCGGTGCCTACGAATGTCCGCTGGTCACGTGTGGCGACTAGGCCGATGTCCGCGAGCTTGGCCTTACCGTTTACGAAAATAACGTTCGATGGCTTCACATCGCGATGGGCGAGATCGCGCTCGTGGAGGTGGTTGAGCGCCTCGGAAAGCCGCACGCCCACATCGATACAAAGTCCGATTTCCAGGCGGACTCCTGCCTTGCCATCGGCGCGCAGGGTTTTTGCCTCGTACTCGATCGGGTTGATGTCCTGTCCGGCGTGGACGTCATCGCCCAGCTCCATCACGTAGTAGTAGAAAGACACGCCGTCTGGGCTGCGACCGACATGGAGGATGTTCACCAGCCCCGGATGATCCCGGGAGATTGGCTCGAATTTTAGGATGCCCTCAAACTCGCGCTCGAAAGTCCGCTCGTCATCGAAGTCCTCGCGCCAGACCACTTTCACGGCTCGCATCGCGCCGGTGACCCCACGCGCCATCCATACTTCTCCGTACGAACCGCCGCCGATTTTTCGGAGGACGTCGTGATCCGGGATATTCGGGTGGGTGCGGATTTTTTCGGCCATTACGGGGAAGAAACTTTAAACTTTAAATTTTAAACTCCAAGGAAGAGAAGATTTGGAGGTGTGGGCAGGACTGGTTTCAGCGAGTCTTTTTTGAGATTAGAAATTTAAAGTTTCACTCCGTCTCGTCTTCGAGTTTCGCTAGTTCCTTTTTCAAAACGGAACCCACGCGATGTTTTGCGAGATAGACTTGCGCCATGCTGACGTTGAGTTTGTCCTGTACCTTCTTCGCATCCCATTGCCGGACTACGTAGTAGTCGAAAATTTGGTATTGCTTCGGGGAAACTTGCGACTTCACCCGGGCAAGCGCCGCATCGGCGATGCCCTTTTTCCACTCCAAGTTCCACAAGCGTTCGAGCACGTCGCCATTGGGATCCTCGATGCGGTCGATCACGGCGGTCTTACGTTCGTCGCCCCAGTCGCCAGTGTTCATCGCGGTGTCCTTCTTGCGCTTGCGGAATTGGTCGTTGATGCGCCAGCGGGTCATGTTCATCAGCCAGGTTTTGAAGGAGCCTTGGTCGGGATCGTAGAGCTTCTTTTTACTCTGTTTTGCGATGGAAAGGATGGTTTCCTGGACGCAATCAAAAGCTTCCTCGGGGCGCAGCCCGGCGCGGATGGCCACGGAATAGATCAGCCGCCAGTAGGTTTGGTAGAACTCGTCCCAGGTCTTCTGGTCTTCCCAATTGTCTAGTCTGGCGATCAGGCTTTTCCGCGTTTTGGCGTAGGCCTGGGCAATTACCGCGTCCTTTTGCTTGGGTTTTTCATCTTCTTCATCGGACATTGGCTTATGACTACCAGCTTAGGGGGGGCTTGTCTTTCCAGAAACTGTAAAATTTGACAGCTATGCGCCACTTCGCGGCGTCGAAATCCGACCCGAAACAGGCTCACGAAGCGCCTTGTCCCAGAAATACCTGCGGAAAATGACTTTTACTGCCGCCGTGAGGGGCACCGCCAGCAGCGCCCCGACAAATCCACCGAGGATCAGCGACCAGAACAGCATTGAGAAAATCACCGTCAGCGGATGCAGCCCCACGGAGTCGCCGACGATCTTGGGGGCGGTGACCAAGGAGTTGATCTGCTGGACTCCAGCGAAAATCAGCACCACGAAGCCGACATACGGCCAGGGCTCCAGATGGAAAGGAGCGTTACCTGTTTCGGCATGAAGATAAGCGATGATGCAGGCGGGGATCAGGCAGAGGATGTTTCCAATGTAGGGGATCACCCCGAGAATGGCCATGAACACGCCGATCAGAAGGGCGTAAGGAAGGTCGAAGAAAAACAGGGCAATACCGACCAGCACGCCGTCGATCGCGCCAACAAGCACCTGCCCGCGGAAGAAGGAAACGAGGTAGCCGTTGATTTCCTGCAGGGTACCGACGAGTTCCGTCTTGAAGCGGGAAGCTTTGAGCGGGACGTATTCGTGCCAGTGTTCGCGGATGGAAACGGAGTCTTTGAGGAAGAAAAATAGGTAAATCGGCACCATGATCATCCCCAGCACTAGGCCGAGGAAGCCTAACACTTTCGAGGAACCAGCACTAAGCCATTCAAGGATCTCGGTCTTGTATTTCACCAGCGCTTTCCCAATCCGGGTGCGCCAGAAAAACTCAAGCGACTCTGGCGCGGGAGCTCCGTTTGCGTAGGCAATTGCTTCTCCCGACTCGGTGATCTCGGTAAGCAGCCAGCCTATGGGACCTTCACTGTATTCCTCCCTCAGATTGTGCAGGGAGCGGGCGAGGGCGGGTGAGAGGTCGCGTTTGGTTTCATCTTCCTTGCTCTCCTCGGATGTTTTTTCCGGAGTTGTCAGGTCGGCGGCTGTTTCTACCGTTTCCGCAGCGATGTCCTCCACGGATTCAATTATCGGCTTCTCCGTAAAAATTTCGCGAAAAAACGTCCTTCCTCCCTGGATGGCAGGAAGCACCGCAGCCACCAGCAGAGTAATTGCCACCAGTGAGGCAAGAAACACCGTGATTACCGACCACAGCCGGCTCATCCCACGCTTTTCAAGAATGCGAACCACCGGATCCAGTAGGTATGCCACGATCCCCGCCACGATCAGTGGCACCAACACCGGCTGCAAGAAACCGAAAATTTGCCCCACCAGCCAAACTAGCCCGACAAGGAGGGAACCGAGTATCAGCATCGCAAGGCCGGTCGCCGCACTCCACAGGGTTTTTTGCTGGAATCTTGTCGGATACTTCATTCGCGTAAATTCCTAGCGAGAGAAAGGCTGGGGGACAATCTTTCTTATTTTGGGGAGGGAGGAACAGGGCGATCAACCTATGGCGAAAATTAGCTCAATTAAGGATTATTTAACCGCGAATGCACCCAAGGGGCATACCAAACGCCAATGGACGCGAATCCCTTGTTTCAGGGGATAGGGATGGGTTGAATGAAGGATTCTCGTCATGCGTATCTGACGGAGCGTCTAAAAACGTAGGGTAGCCCCCCTCGATCATTCCTGCGGAAGGAAAAAGGTGTTTCCTAACCCTTTACGGAGAACTGGCACAGAAGACTCGGCTTGTGAAGAAGGGGTTGGGAAACGCGCTTCTCCTTATTTCTACTCCTGCGGGACGTGTGGCTCGAAGGTCATGGCGCGCTCGTGCTCGCGGGCTTTGGCGGTGCGTTTGGCCTGTTGGTAGAAGTAGTCTTGGGCGCGGAAGGGCTTTTCGCCTTTCTTTGGGAGGTTTTTCCGTGAGGTGCCGTCCGGAAGGATGTGGTAGGCGTTCTGGTTGTCTTTGAAGAACGTTTCCAGGATGCGGATGAGGCGGCGCTTGATGGCTTTTTGCTCGATGGGAACCAATAGCTCCACGCGTTTTTCTAGGTTGCGAGTCATCCAGTCTGCGGAGGAGATGTAGACTTGTGGGTCGCCGCCTTGGTGGAAGTAGAAGAGGCGGGCGTGCTCTAGGAATCGATCGATGACGGAGACGACTTCGATGTTCTTGGAGAATTTCTCACCGGGGATGAGACAGCAGATTCCGCGGACGTTGAGCAGGACTTCTACTCCGGCTTCCGAGGCGGTGTAGAGGGCGGCGATGATTTCAGGATCTTGGAGGGAGTTGGTTTTTGCTGTAATTTTTGCAGGGAGGCCTTGTTTGGCGCGTTCCGTCTCGCCGGCGATGAGGTCGAGAAGGCGGGGCTTCATCGCGGAGGGAGCGGGAATGAGGCGCTGGAAGCGGAGGAGCTTGGAGCGGCCAGTGACGGCGTTGAAGAGGAGGGAGGCGTCGTTTCCATACTCCGCCTTGCAGGTGAGGTAGGAGAGGTCGGTGTAGAGACGGGAAGTGGTCTCGTTGTAATTTCCCGTGCCGAGGTGGACGTAGCGGCGGATGTGGCCGGACTCGCGGCGGAGGATAAGGCAGATCTTGGCGTGGGTTTTGAGGTTTTTTACCCCGTAAACGATCTGTGCGCCGGCGCGCTGGAGTTCGTCGGCCCGGGTGAGGTTGCGGGCTTCGTCGAAGCGGGCTTTTAGCTCTACCAAGGCGGTGACGTGTTTGCCGTTTTCCGCAGCCTTGATAAGTGCATCGATGATGCGGGACCGGCTGGCGGTGCGGTAAAGGATCTGCTTGATGGCGATGACATCTGGATCCACGGCGGCCTCCTCGATCAGGCGGATAACGGGATCGAAGGATTCGTAGGGGTGGAAGAGGAGGACGTCGCGCGAGGCGATGGTCTCGAACATCGATTCGCCTGGGGTGATGGCGGGGCTGCTCTGGGCGGGCCAGTCTTCGTCGCGGAGGTGGTCGAAGTCCTGGAGGAAGGCGAGCTCCATGAAGGAGGAAAGGCCGAGTGGGCCGTCGTGGCGGTAGATTTCCTGGGAGGTGGAGGAGGTGACCGCCTTGATCATGCTGGAAAGGTCGCGGCGGGCGTCCGAGCGGATTTCGAGCCGGACGGTATCGGCGAAACGCCGGGCGGTAAGGACGTCTTCCATTTCGTCTGCGAGGTCGGTGGCGTCATCTTCTTCGACGGCGATGTCACCGTTTCGCGTGACGCGGAAGGCGGTGGTGGCGGTGATGTCTTCACCTGGGAAAAGGCGATCCGCGTAGTCTGCGACAAGATCCTCGATGAGGATGAAGGCGTGCGTTCCATCTTCCGTGGTGACTGCGATGCGGCGGGGCAGGTTCTCGTGGATGGGGATGAGGACGTGCCGGTTGGTTTTGTCGGCGGGATCGAATAGGCGGCAGGCGAGGACGATGTGGAGCGCGGGGACTGAGGGAGGTGTCGAGTTTGGATCGACGGCCAATGGTGTCAGAAGCGGGGAGATGCTATCCTCGAAAACGGCGGAGGCCTGTGCACGCTGCTGGTCGGTAAGCTGATGGGCGGCAAGGAGTACGATGCCCTTCTGTGCGAGCGCTGGGATGAGTGTGTGATTGAGGAGCTCGTATTGATCGGCGTTCATCTGCAAGACCCGCTCGCGGATGGCGGCGAGGTTACGGACGGGTGTGAAGCCGGAATTGTCTCGGGTCTTCCTGCCGCTGCGGCGCTGCAACATGAGAGAGCCGACTCGAACTTGGAAAAACTCGTCCATGTTGGATGCGGAAATGGCGAGGAATTTGACTCGTTCGAGCAAGGGCAGTTTTTCACCAAGGGCTTGGTCAAGGACGCGCTGGTTGAATTCGAGCCAGGAGAGTTCGCGGTTGTGGTATTTGGGCATGGGGAAGAAGTGGCTAGTGCCGAGTGATCAGTGGAAGATTTAGATACGGGATTTCCAGTATCCGGGGCGGCGGGAGGTGTGGGCGACGGCGAGGATCGTGACGCGATCTGAGTTCGGCGCGTGATTGTTAAAAATTTGGTATGGGAAGCGGCTTAGGCGGAAGCCATGAAGATTTTCCCCGGATTTTTTATAGCGTAGCGGGTCTGAGGGAATTTCGGAAAGGGAGCGCTCTATTGCCTGGACAAATTTCTCGCCGAGGCCGAAGACGTTCTCCGAATAGACAGCGGAAGCATGATATTCCACCAAGGCTTCGTCATGAAACTCGGTGTTCATCAAATTTCCGAGAGAGCCTGGCGAATCCGGCGGTGTGCTTCTTCCGCAGGGATGAGCTTGGATTTTCCCGAACGCACGTCTTCCATGCGCCGTTCGCATTCGGCGACCCATGAGTCAGTCCATTCCTGATCGGGTTCACTCTGTTCGAGAATGCTCTCCACTAGTTCGTCGCGTTCCTCCGGAGCGAGACGCAGGGCTGCTTCCACAAGTTGTTTCACGGCGGCGGTCATGCTTTACTTATAGGGGATACGGGATTTATTTCAAGATCAGTTATCCTCTTCAATGGTGACGGTGAGGCCGAAGACTTGCTCGAAAAGATCTGCTTTGGAGTTCATGGCGAGGCGTTCGATGGCGGTGTCTTCGAGGCCGGGAAGGCGGATTTTGAGGCGGCTTGCGGTGCGGGTGATTTCGATTTTCGAAACGCGCTGGGCGTGGGTGCGCTCGAGGGCGTCCGCCACGCGGAGGATGGCGGCGAGTTTGCAGACGCGGATACGATCCTCGGTGCTAAGCGCAGCGTAAGAGGCGTGATCGAGGCGTGGGCCGGAGTGCCGGTGGTAGCGCGAAACGAGGGCGACGATGGTGACGTCCACCCGGTCGAGTCCGAAAATTTCTGAGTTGAGGATGATGTATTCCGAGTGCTTGTGGTGGGCGCGCGGGCTGACGTAGGTGCCGACCTCGTGGAGGATGGCGGCGACCTGGAGGAGCAGCGCGTCGTGCTCGGTGAGATGGTGGAGATCCTGGAGGTTTTTGAGGAAATGCTCGCAGAGTTTCCCGACATGCTCGCCATGGCCGGAGTCCGATTGGTAGCGCTCTGCGAGGATACGGGAGGAGCGGAGGACTTCCGCCGCGAAGGTATCGGTGAGTTCGCGGGAGGCGAGGAGGTCGTGGAGGAGTCCCTGCTCGTATTCGCTGACCGGGATGTGCACTTCCTTGAGCTGGAGGATCTCGGCGATGGCCAGGTTGATTTCCAAAGAAGGGATCAGCGCCTCTGCCGTCTGGTAGTCGAGCTGGAAACGTTTGACGGCTTCGAGATCGGTGAGGCTGGCGGTTTCCGAGGTGAAATTCTGAAGTTTTTTCAGGGAGCAGGCCTCGTTGTTTTTCGTAACGAAGCTGGCGACCGATTGAATTTCGTATCCGATGAGAACCAGTCCCTCAATGGAGACATCCGAATAGTCGAAACGGAGCTGTGAAAGGTTTCCGGAGGCGTGCTCACGGATCACGCGGAGCAGGGACGGGCCTTCCGCCAGCGATGCCTCCACGGCCTCCCGAGTGCGGTGGGTGCCCATGCGGTAGCTGGTGTAGCGGGTGATGAGGCCCTCCTGGAAGAGGAGTGCGCGGGTGTTTCCCGGGCCGACGTGCACGACGAGGGCGGTGCGCTGGCTCATGGCCGGGAGATGCTGGATTCGGCGGCGCGTTTTCAGATAGATGAGGCGGGTCATTTCCCCGTCATCGATCATGGAAACAGGCAGGCCGCAGGCGATGCGGATCCGGTTGAGGACGGCCTCGTGGTTGGCCGCCTCGTGGAGGACGTTGGTGGCGACGGAGCGGGTGAAATTGTGGGGGTCGAGCCCCAGCTCAGAAAGCGTCTGCTGGTAGCCGCGAATGATGGAAACGATTCGCTCTGTGGTTGTGTTTGATACGACGTTTCCTCCAAATACGTCTTGCGCTAGCGGCGCGGGCTGCTCGAGGAAATCGATGGGGATGAGTGTTCCGTTTTCCCCCCGTTCTGCGATGACCATGGACACCGAGCTGGCACCGATATGAAGGGCTGTGACCAGCAACGAAGGGTCGGCAGTGGGAAAGGTCACGGGTTTCCGGGAAAGCACCATAGCCAGATGAGAAACCCGCAATGCCCGATTTACAATGCGGAATGTGTGACGCTTGCCAATTGTTTGCAGACGGGCCTTGTCATGGCACGAATCGCGGGTGATAAGAAATGATGCCTGTCAGAGGAGCTTTGGAGAAGTATTTGGTGAAGCCGGGATCGAAAGTCGACCTGAAGAAAATCGACCCCAACGACCGCGAGCTATACGACGACGGCGGGAAAGAGGATAGCATCGAAGCGTTTAACGTGCTTCAAAACGAGCTCCAATATTTACAGAAGCTACTCTACGCGCAAAACAAACACCGCGTTCTCGTAGTCATCCAAGCGATGGATACGGGTGGCAAAGATGGTTGCGTGAAACACGTTTTTTCCCGTATCGATCCGCAGGGTATCCTCGTCCGCCCGTTCAAGAAGCCGAACGAAGAGGAGTTGTCCCGGGATTTCCTCTGGCGTGTCCACGAGCAGGTGCCGCGTAACGGTCAGCTCGTTATTTTCAACCGCAGCCACTACGAGGATATCATCGCGGTGAAAGTGAAGAAAATTTTCCCCGACAAGGTCTGGAAACAGCGCTTCCGCCATATTGTGGAATTCGAGCGCATGCTCGCCGAGGAGGGCACGACCATCGTGAAAATCTACCTCCACATCTCCAAGGACGAGCAGAAGGAGCGCCTCGAGTCCCGCCTGGTGAACCCAGACAAGCACTGGAAATTCAATCCCGACGACCTCAAGGATCGCGCCCTTTGGGACAATTTCATGGAGACATATGAGGATCTGCTGCCACGCACTTCCACGGAACACGCGCCGTGGTTTGTCGTCCCCGCGAACCGGAAATGGTACCGCAACCTTGTCGTCGCCCGGATCATGGTCGATACGCTGAAGAAGCTGGATATGAAATTTCCCGCGATTGATTGGGATCCCGAGGAGATGGTCGTAGAAGATTGAGCCTATCAGTTCCGTTGTGGTGACCTTCGTATGAGTGGTATTAGGCGGATGGCTTCGCCGATGTCGCGAAGGCGAACCCCTTCCTGAAGCTCATCGGTTACTCCGACGGAAAAGACGCTCTCTCGGAAATTCCCCAAGCCGACGCCTACATCGGTGGACCTAATGCTCCGCGTCATTGACGCGGCCGGGAAACTGAAATGGGTTCACATTTTCTCCGCCGGGATCGAGAAATACACGGATCTTCCGAAGCTCGAGAACGATTCCGTTGCTATCACCAACATTAAAATTTACCAAGGCTCCGAAATCGCGGATCACGCCTTTGCGCTTTTGCTCGGGCTTATGCGGAGTATGCCCGAATTCATGCGCGCGCAGGACGAATCCTCCTAGAAATAGCGTGGCGTAAAATCCCTCCCGCTTACAGAGCTTCTTTGGAAAATGAAGAATGTGTTCATCACGCCGCACATCGCTGGTGTCTCCGATGCCAGGAGTGATCGACAAAACTCACTGAACGCGAGTAATTTGGATCGCTTTGAAAAAGGTCTGGAGCTGAAGAACCGGGTCTCGGCTAAGAGGGCATCCTAAGAAGTCTTTGAAAGTTCACCTTTCGTATGGTGTGATATTTAATTTTTTTTTACATACCTCCGCGATCGCGTGTATTCAAGAAGAGTCCCATGAACTCTTACAAACAACCAGCCCCGATCCGTATCCTGCGGAGCCACCCATGCCTGCGATACCTGTCCGGCCCAGTCCGGTTGGTTACCGCGCAGTTCAACCACCGCAACGCCATCTTCATGACGGCACTCTGCGTGCCGGCCTTGCTCGTCACCGCGCTGCTCACGCTACCGGCCTTCCTTTTCAACACGCCCCAGCACAACGAGTATTTCTAATTTGCGAAACAGCTCAACACCGGAGGAGACCGTTGGTTCGCGCTCTGGCTTTCCGCTTGCTGCAGTTTTCTCTGCTTCGCAATTCCTGCCGATCAACCGGACGCCCCGGAAACCAAGCCGCACGATTAAACAATCGCATTGTCCGGCAACGCAGGGCGGTTAACGTGGCTAGATGCTGACTACGTTTCTCACTGATGCCGCTCTCGTTGCCGAGGTGAGCCACTTGCTCAATACGGTGGAAGAGGCTCTCGAAAGCCTCAAGGCGGAGATGGATAGAAATGTGATCGATCCCTTCGCCGCCCTTTTTGAAATGGCGGGCTTCGGCCTCGACCATGAAGGTTGGGTCAGGAGCGAGTTGATGAGGCAGGCGTAGAAGACTTTGCAGAACCAAGTGGGGAATTTTCACTAGAACATCCTCGGATCCATAGCGGGCTGGGAAAATTTGGAGACCGGATCCGTGGTGGATCTCGCTTCCCATCCGAAGAAAATCATCGCGGAGGTGAAGAGTAAGCACAACACCCTCAGCGGCGGGAAACGTTCCGACCTCTATCACAATCTCGAAAAACTCGTAATGCAGAAGGCTAGTCGCTTCCGCGGTTACACCGCCTATCTGGTCACCATCGTCTCGAAAGGTCCCGAGGATTTCGACGAGCCTTTCACCCCGTCCGATAAGGAAACCGGCTCCCGTTGTCCGGAGAATCCGCTCATCCGCGAGATCGATGGTGCGAGTTTCTACCGCCTCGCCAGCGGGGAAAAAGATGCCCTTTCCCAGCTCTTTCAAGTCCTACCCGAAGTGACCAAAAAGATTTCCGGAAAAGGAATTACCAATACCTCGAAAGTCGCGCTTGGAGCGTATTTTAGGACGGCGTTCCAGCCCTGAGACGAGGGATCAGAAATCGCTGTTCGGATACAGTTCGTGGCGCTTGATCGCCTCGACTGCGACGGCGGCGGCGGTGCCGAAAATGGTTTCTACGCTGGCCGTACGGGGCACTTGCGCGGCAGGCCGGGCGAGGCCGAGGATGAGTTGGCCATAGTTCTGCGCGCCACCGAGGTGCTGGAGTAGCTTCAGGGAAATATGGGCGGCATCAAGATTGGGGAAAACGAGGACGTCGGCCGGTTTGCGCACCGCTGCATCCGGGAGTTTTGTTTCCGCTGCTTTCGGGTCGATTGCTACATCCGCCTGGAGTTCTCCGTCCACCTGCATGTCGAGCAGTTCGGAAGTCACGCGCTCTTTTGCAAGAGCGGTGGCGGCGGCGATTTTCTGCGCCTCTCTGGTGGTGGAGGAGCCTTTGGTCGAGTGACTGAGAAGGGCTACGGTCGGCGGACGCCCGAGAAAGTGGTGGGCGAGTTTTCCTGTTTCGATCGCAATGGTGGAAAGGTGGGCTATATCTGGCTCGGGGGTCAGGCCGGTGTCCGCGAGGAAGATCAGCCCGTCTTCGCCAAGCAGTGGGAAATGAGGGGCGACAAGCATCGTCACTCCAAAGATACGGCTCACGTTTTTCTGCGGCTTGATATTGCGAAGGAGGGCGCGGAAAAAGGCGGCGGGGATCGCCTGGTTGCCTCCGACGATGGCATCGGCGTGGCCGTATTGCACCATCATGGATCCGAAGTAATGCGGGCGGATGATCGTTTCCTCGGTATCAACCTGGTGGCTGTCGCGGTAGCGAGCCATATTTTTCGAACGCTCGACGAAGAGCGGGAGATCGGAAGAGGCCTTGGGATCGATGATCCGGACAAACTTGAGGGAGATGTGGTTTTGCCCGGCGAGAGTCCGGATGCGCTCCGGTCTACCGAGCAGGATAGGGGTAACGGCCTCGGCCTCTACGAGTCCTGCGGCGGCCTTGATCACCCGCAAGTCCTCGCCCTCTGTGAAAACGACCCGCTTGGGATGGCGTTTGAGCTGGTCGATGAGTTGCCGCGTGACGTTATTGCTGGCCGAAGGGATGGAATCTGGCATGAGGAATCGGACGAACCGTGAGACCCATCCTGCCCACCGACCCAGCAGGAATCAACACCTGACTTTTGCGGAGTGGTGAAGGGACTAGTGCTCTGAAAACCTTAAAAATCCCCATCCTTCAGATTAAGGTTTTCAGGGTACTAGTGGCGTTCATTCGCACGGATATCTGGGCACTTTAGATCAAGGTCGATGGCTGGCAAAACTTCCGACTTGCCGGCCTCAATGAGGCGGCGACTGGAATCGAATCTGTGTATCACATTTCGTGGGCTTGGCCGGTCACGACGCTCATCACCTTTTGCTGCGGGTATTTCCTCGCATCTGGAAACTATCGGAAACCGATCTGAAGTTTTATACGAGGCAATGTTACATTGCTCCCCTTTGAATTCCAACGCTTTACGGAAATTTTAGAAGTTAGATGGTAGTGAAGCTTCGGCAAAGCTAATTAATTCCCTAGTCAAGTTTTTAAAATTTTCATCCCGTGGAACGCTTGTGGAATACGGCGAAAAAGTTGCCGTCTGTTAGGGCTTTTCAAAATGGATTTTCCCGCAGGGCGATCCTTGGTCATCGTCACTGGACAGTTGCTTTCGCGATACCCATGGGGGGACTCGCTGAGCGCAGCTTTTCGAAAAACAATGAAACAGCCAACAATGGACAGCGGGAAAGCAAACCCTGCGAAACAAGAGCCGAACACCGATGCAGACGGCTCGATCCATGATGGTGACAAGTGGTCCGTGATTTCAGGGAAGCTGGTGAAGCTGATCGGAGCCGATGCGTTCCAGCGCTGGTTTGGTGCAGCGGCGTGGGTCGGTGTTGAAAACGGTGAGGGTGCGATCACCGTTCCAGGAGAGATCCACCAAGTTTGGATAGAAACGAATTATTTGCCGGAGCTGGTAATGGCCGTAGGCGAAGCATGTGTAGATGCCCGCCATGTGAAAATTTCCGTCGCCGTAGACGCGACTGCGGCAACCGGCTCCGATTCTTCGCAAGCAGTTCCACAGATCGAGATCCGAAAAGAACTTCCTGACGAGATCCTTGAGAAGCGTGCCAAGGCCGCTGGTTTGAATCCGGGCTACACGTTCAAAAATTTCGTAGTCGGTAGCAACAGCCAGTTCGCACATGCGGCTTGCGAAGCGGTCGCGACGAAGAGCGGGGTCGGCTACAATCCACTCTTTATTCACGGCAGCTCCGGCTTGGGTAAAACCCACCTGATGCACGCCATCGGCAAGGAGATCCTGCGTCGCCGTCCCGATACCCGCGTCATCTATCTCACCTGCGAAAAATTCACTAACGAATTCATCGAGGCGATCCGTAAAGGCGACATCGAAAAATTCCGCCGCCGCTACCGCAGCTCCGATGTCCTCCTCATCGATGACGTCCAGTTCCTCGCAGGAAAAGAGCGCTCGCAGGAAGAATTTTTCCACACCTTCAACACCCTCCTAGACGGTCGCAACCAAGTCGTCCTCACCAGCGATCGCCCGGCGTGTGAGATCAAAAGCATCGAGCCGCGCCTGACCTCGCGCTTCGAGTGTGGCCTCGCCGTCGAGCTCCTCGCTCCTCAGCTTGAGACCCGGACTGCTATTCTGAAAAAGAAGGCGATCGAATGGAAAGTTTCCGTGGATGAAAGCGTGATCAGTTTCCTCGCTGAAAAAATTCGCTCGAATGTCCGCCGCCTGGAAGGTGCGCTAGTCCGCGTGGCGACCTTCGCCTCCCTTGCGGGCGAGAGCGTATCCGTGGAGAAGGTCGAGTATTTGCTCCGTGACTTCATCCAGGAGGAAGCAAGTCGGCAAGTAACCATCGACGGAATCCAGCGTGTCGTTGCGGAAACGTTCGACATACGGATGGCGGACATGATTTCACGCCGCCGCCCCGCCAGCATCGCTTTCCCGCGCCAGATCGCCATGTATCTGAGCCGCTCCATGACCCACAATTCGCTCATGGAAATCGGCGAGTCCTTCGGCGGCCGTGATCACGGCACGGTCATTCACGCATGCAAGAAGGTGAAGCTGGAGCTAGGCAAGCAGCCCGGTCTCCGGGAGCGGATCGAGCGGATCGAGAGCCAGCTGAAACGCTGATTTTCATTCTGTAATCCTAGTATAACAAATTCATCCATTCAGTCCGGTAGTTTCCGGACTGATGAAAGCGCGTCCGAAACGGAATATTGTCGGACCTATGGTTCGTGCATTGCGTAATCATCTTGGCTGGACGCAGGATCAGGCAGCGGCGCATTGCAATATCGAGGGCTTCGACATATCACGTGCAACCTACGCGCAAATTGAATCACAGCTCCGAAACGTGACGGATATTGAGCTTGCCTTGCTGGCTAAGGCTTTCCGCGTGAAAGTTGAAAAACTTATTCCAGAGGAGCTTCCTGACTGGGAAGGAAAAGGCAGGAAAGATGTGTGGAAAGGTCGAGAAGATCGCGATCCTAGTGATTTGGAGAGTTAGCTAAGTGTTACATTGACTTTTGGTTTTACCCAACCAAGAGTTACGCATGCTTAATCAAAGGGGCAACAGTGGGTATGTAGGGGTTGGACACCTAGCGTTATGTTCCGCCGTGCTTTGCATAATGCTTTTCCCGGAAGCAGTAGGCGAAAACGAAAAAGGCTCGAGCGCCAAGTCGGAAATCAGCCATCCCCTGCCGGACGGAACCGAACTACATATACAGGCGCCACAGCCAAAACTTCCGCGTTCCAATGACGATGTGCTTTCCACGCGGCGCATTCAGACCGCGAGCCGATCCATCACTTTCGAAAAAGTAAAACCACTGTCGATTCCACCTTTTGAAAAACCGGAGACCAAGCGCATACGCGAGGACGAGAGTGTCCCCGCCAATCTGCCGGAGTCTGAATCCGCTTGGGAGGAAACCCGCATCGTCTTCGTCGGGGCGCAGGTGTTCCGCGCCAAGAACGGCAAGGCGCTTTCCCTCATCCGCTATGCCTCGGGGAATAAGCGGGAGGAGATTTACTTCTGGTCTTCTGCCGATTGGGAGAAACTTACCGGAATCGGATCGTTCACCGACAAGGAAAACCGCCACAACGCCCTTCTCATGGCTGTTTCCGTGACTGAGGTAGATGACTTTTCTGAGATACTCGAACTCGCCGAAGCACCAGCGCATCTCCTCCCCTTGCCACTCCATCGGAAGAACGGGGAAGCCTCCTTCTCCGCCCCCGAAGCCGATGCCGAAAAACTCGCTCCCATCCGCGCCCTCCACGAAATTTATAACCGCGACAAAGCTAAGCTCGAAGCCGCCGCGCGTGTGAGGAAACTCGCCGCCGCCGTGCGCGAAGCCGAACTCCGCGCCAACCCGCCGGATGAAAAGCCCATGGTCTTACGCTACTGGCAGATCGAAAAACCGATTGCCACTACACCCGAGAGCGAAACACCAGCTTCCCCAAAGAAATGAATCGAAAACTTTTCACCGCATTCTGCGCTCTCCTGATTTCCGTCATCCCCGCCTACGCCGTTTTTGACGAAAACGGGAACGGAGCCAGCGATATCTGGGAACGTGCCTTCAATAACGGCGCGCTCTTCTCCACCTTCGATCCCGCCGCTGACCCGGATGCCGATGGCTGGACGAATGCCCAAGAAGCCCTCGCTGGAACCAATCCTTTCGAAGCCATCACACCCCTCAGCATTGTCCAAGTGGATGTGGTAAAAAATCCGGGTTTCCCCTCGCTTTTCGCGCTAGCTTGGAAGTGCCCGGCTGGGAAAACCGCCACCCTCTTCGTATCACCGGATCTCAGTCTGGATAGTTGGAGCGATGTGGACGTGTTTCCCTCCGGCGGCCAAACTACCACTATCGCCATGGACGCCTCCAATACCGACGGTTCCTCCCCCTCCCACCTCTTCTGGCGAGTCCGAATCGACGATGTTGATTCCACCGGAAATGGCTTATCCGATTATGAAGAACTCGCGCTCGGCATGGATTCTGGCGCGGCGGATTTGAACGCAAACGGCATTCCAGACGCATGGGAAGCCGCCTACGCTGGCACCTTCGCCGTCTATCCGCCCGTCCTCGCCGCCCGCATTCTGCCGGATCATTCCGTTGCAGCGGACATCCGCCTCTTCAACGATACCGGAGCTGCTGTCACCTGCCTGCCCTCCCTCACCGGAAACACCACGCCTGCCTATGATTACACCGACTCCCTCACTGGAGACGCTATCTATTCTTGGGAGGAAATTTCCACCACCGGCACCCTGCTAGCAGGCGTCTCTGCTGTGGACGATGGCTCTGAGGAAGCCCCTCTCTCCGGCTTCCAGTTTCCGTTCTACGGGAAAATTCGCCATCGAATTTTCGTCAGTTCAAACGGCTTCCTCAGCTTCGGGGAAGGCGGTGAGCAAACAGCCAACAGGGAGCTTGGGGGGGCTGGGTTTTCCGTGGACACTCCGCCATTCCTCATCGCGCCCCTGTGGGACGATCTGAAACCCGCTACCGGCGGATCCATATTTTACCAACACATCGCCGACCGCTTCATCATCCAGTTTCAGGATGTGCCGCGCTACGGATCTACCTCAGGGATTCTTACCTTCCAAGTCGTCCTGTATGATGACGGGCGCATCCGCTTCCAATACAAGGAAATCACAGCCCCCGCAATATATGCCTCAGTCGGAATAGAAAACCGCCTCTATCAAAAAGGCTTCACCATCGCTCACGACCAGGCCTACCTCACCAGCGGAATGGCTGTCGAAATCCGCCCCGAGAAAACATTCTTCACCGTCCCGCCAGCCACTATCAGCGTCCCCTCACATTCCGTTACCAGCTTGACTGGGAATTTCGATTCGCTCCGCCTCGCCCCCTCAGTTTCCTACGCATCACTTCTCATCACGCCCTCCGGCTCTGGAAATCCCGCTATCACCATCCCCACTCGCCTTGCTGTATTCCTGCCGGATGGAGACGGCGACGGCATGCCTAATTTCTACGAAACCCGACACGGACTCGACCTCGCCGCCGACGATTCCGCCCTGGATAAGGACGGTGATACCCTCACCAACCTCGCCGAATACCAGCTCGGAACCAGTGCCTCCGTCCGCGATACGGACATGGATTTACTGCCTGATGACTGGGAGGTTTTCTACGGCCTCGACCCACTAGAACCCTATGGGTCGGACGGAAAAGATGGCGATATTGATACCGATGGTTTCCTCAGCCCCGGCGACGGCCTCGCAAACCTCGCGGAATATCTCAACGGCACCAGCCCCCTCCTCGCCGATACGGACGGGGATGGCGAAAGCGATCTCATAGAAATCGGAGCTGGGAGAGACCCGCTTGATCCACTGCCCCCCGTTGGCGGAGCCGGTGGCGAGCCGCTACCTGACCAGACGGTAGAAGTCCCCTTCTCCATCTACGGGGATTACGCATCATGGAAAATGATCGTCAAAGGTATGGGGCCGCGCGATCACCGCACCCTCATGCTCGTCACCGGGGGCGTTGGCGAATACGGCTCGGAAAGCCTTATCCTGAAGAGAAACAATCGCTACGAAATCACCCTCGAACATATCGGCAGCAAGCAAGGCGAGAGTCCCCCGCCATGGTATTGCTGGGAGGCACAGATTGAGAGCAAGCCCTCCGCTCAAACTTTTGAGAATTACAGCACCGAACGCACCGACGAGGGCGACTTCTTCAGCATAGGCGACGGTCACTGGCTGGTGGACAACCGCGACGGCCTCCTCACCCCCCACATCCACTCCCACGGCACAAATGTCACCGCCGGGAAAAAGGCCTATCTGGTGCCTGTCGCTATTAAGGATAATCTCATTGCCACCGGGGTGGATGACACATCGGTTTCCGTTGCTCCAGACGTAGCGGGATATGTGCCCGAATATTGGCTAATGGCACCCATAGCAGGCCCGCCACCCCCGTCAGACTACAGCGACCTGATGAAATTTGTCATCCCGCTCTCACCGCCCGCCCCCTTGTTCATCAACTGCGACCACGCCCTCCCGGATCCCACTGCCATCGCCTTGGATAATACACCAGCGGAAGTCCTATGGCGCGGATTCGGAGCCAACGAAACCAGCGACAACATCCCAGAATTCAAAATCGGGGATCATCAGGATATTGTCGATCTGGCAATTCGCGTAAAAACCATGAAATACCGCAAGGTGACGGTGCATGTCTATCCCCTAAGAAAAAACTCTTCGGCGAGAAATGTGCCATTGCCCGAGCACGATCTGAACCAGACGAAGGATTTAGAAAATTACCTGAACACCACCTACGGCTATCAGGTTAACGTTTGGTTCGATGTGATTTACCATGAACAGACTGATTACGACTATGACCCTGACAGCAACGGATTTGTTGGTCTGCCTGATTCAGCGATACAGAATCTAGCCAACCACAATGATTATAATGTTAGCGACAAGGACGTCCGCATATTTCTGCTTGATTCAATTTACATCAGGAATGTGAACGGTCATGAGGATAATAGTCGATTTCTTGGATACACGTATCCTGGGGGTGATTTTTCCATTATTTGGACAGGATCGGGACAAGACTCGCCTACCCATGAACAGGTTCAGCAGACCATCGCACACGAGATAGGCCATATTTTCCGTCTTGAACATCCTAGGCAGGGAGGGCCTGCCCCACTTGACGGCACGGATCAAACCCTCCGGCTAATGTACTATAGAAGCGAAAATAAACTACTGGTAAAAAAGTAATGGGATCAGATCGAATTGTTTTTGGAAGAAAAACTTAACCGTCCGGATTAAAAGAATGAAATTTAAAATTGTTATCAGCTTCCTCGCCATCACTTTGATCCATGGTAAAACCTTTGCCGAATTGGAACTAAAAATCTTGGATAAGATGCGCGACGCGATTGTTGAAGCCGAGCGGGAGCCTACCCGGGAAAATCTTCTCGCGATGGGTAAAGTGGCATTCTGGATGTCAGCAGACGAGTTTGAGTGGACGGAGGAATATGAAGTCGAACAAAAGAGGCTGATACTCCAGGCCGCAGCAATACCAGGCCACGCAAAGATATATACTGATGAACTCGAGCTAAGGCGCGGGGATTATCTTCCGAGGCCTGATGGTACAACAACCGCTTTATCTGATCATTGGAGATACGACTATCTTTTTCGGAACGTCACCGTCTATCCAAGCCCCGAGTCGGTCAGCGTTCTTGGATATCTTCTTGATGATTTTCGGAATCCGGTTCCAGAGCGCAGGCGCTTCGATTCCATGGTAGTTCATGAGAATGCCTACAATGCAGCGTGCGCTTTATCATTGATGGGTCTTCGTGATTTCCCGATGAAGCCGCTAGTTATTCCTGCTGCGATGAAGCACGCACCGAATTTAGAAGGTATGTTCTCAGAGATTCAAGATTGGTATGCAAAAGTAAAATCCGGCGAAATCCCTTTCTCCTTTGTCGGCTACGCGGAGGAATACCGTTTCAATGAGGACGGCAGCTGGGAGGTAGGGAAAGTCGATCCAGCGCTGGTGGAGGCGGAACGTGTCCAAGAACTTGCAAAGAGGAAAGCCATACGAATCTCGCTGGCGGAGCCTGAGAGGGAGTTGAGACGGCAAAGGGAGAAATTGCGTACTGAAGCTGCCAAAGCAGCCTCCGATGCGAAAACATTCCCATGGATTCCAGTCACGGTCGGTTTTCTGGTTTTTACCTTCATTGGCGGCTGGTGGGTATGGAGGAAGAAACATGCGTGAAAGCCGTCCATCCTTGAGTGCCTAACACGAATCCATGTTTCGTCGTTACCGATGGATTCTGACCGCGATGATGACGGTTGGGTTGATAGTCGGCCTTGTGGTTGCTTCTGCGGTCACGTCCGCGCTGCCAAAAGTTCACGAAAGTTCTGCGACTATCGACATCCCGATGGAATGGCATTTCTCAGAGGTTGGAAATTCTCCGGTGTACATGTCGCCGGATTGGTTCTCCAAGGAAATCGATAGGATCATCAGTCGGAGTGCGCGAGATCGGGTGATCAGGCGGCTGGAACTTGCCGACAAGTGGGGAATGGATCGTGAAGGTACACTGATAGAATTACGATTGATCGTGAAAGCCGAGAGAATACGCGACACCAGTTTCATTTCGATCTCCGGGCGCCACACGGATAGGGAAACAGCCAGAGACATCGTGGCAGAGTTGGCCAGAGCGTATAGGGACTATAGGATAGATCTGGAACCGAGGTCTTTGGACACGACAGTTTCAGAAATGAGAAAAGCCGTCCGAACTCAGGAGGAAAAAGTCGGCGAGGGGCGAAAGGCTCTAGCCTCGATGGAACGAGTGAACCAAGACCCGCTTTCCAAAACGGAGTTGTCTGAAAACCGGGATTACCTCACAGTAAAAAGGAATTTCGAGAATGATGTTGCCCTGCTCCCAGATGAAAAAATCGTTGGGTTCCAAAGAAGACGAGAGGGATATGAATAAAGCCATCGCACTTTCTGGCGCATGTTCTTACTGGGACCCTATAATTACCGACGCCCCAGTCTCCCCGAACGTGAAGTTGAAACTGGTACAGGGAGCAATAGGCGGGCTTCTGCTGTCCACCGTCCTCGCCCTTCCTTTGCTGTGGTTTCTGCACCGGAAAAATTCGACTACACATTAGGCGAGCCGACATTTTTGACGGAATCCGCTGTTTAATAGCCATTACCAGTGTCTTGCCGATTATGAGGAAAAAACGCGGGTGAAGGCATTTCGCGATTGCATTCTGCATAGCGAATTCCCAAATTTCATCTGCGAAACCCTTTGGGGAATCGCGGAATGTCTTCTTGCACCTGCGTTGCAGCGGTGTAAGATTTCCTTGGAACGGCAAGTGCTGCTGTCCCTGTGAGAGCAAACTCAAAACAAGTTACACTTATGAACGACAACACATTTTCCGACAACGTAGATATCGATTCTGATGCTCCTTCCGTTTCCAGTGCTGCAAGCGACCTTCGTGCTGCTGCCGGTGATTTTGCGAAATCCACCGAAGCCCAAGCAGGAAAAATAAAAGACCGCGCCGTGGAAACCGCGCAGAATTTTAAGGCCAACGCGTCAGACCGCGCACAACAACTCAAGGCAACTGCCACCGAAAAAGCCGAGCACTACAAAGCCGTGGCGACAGAGAAGGCTGGTCACTACAAGGAAGTGGCGACAGAAAAGGCCAGTCACTACAAAACCGTGGCTACCGAAAAGGCGCAACACGCCAAAGAGAACGCCCAACAGCAGTGGGATGAAACCCGCGTAAAAGCAAAAGAGATCCATGTGACTGCTGAGGACTACATCCGCCAGAACCCAACGAAAGCTGTTCTTGGTGCTCTGGGAGTCGGTTTCCTCATCGGCCTCATCACCCGCCGCTAAAATCTTCCGAATGGAAAGAGGGTTCGCAAAATCGACCGTCGCTCTGGCGGTTGATTTCCTACTCCCGGCTCCGAAGATGATATTCTTTGAGACCAGTTCGCCCCATGAGTGTTGATACAGAAATCCCGTCCGAGGCTCGAATTCCGGGCGACTCGGAAAGAAAGCTTCCGGAAAGCTGGAAAGAGGCTCTTGCCTGTTTGGTTTCCTCTAGGATTGCAATCATCCAGGCGGAATCGAAGGCCGCTGCATCTACAGGTGCGAAGAAAGCGGTGCTAGGTGTCATCGCTGCCCTCTGCGCTCTATTCACTTGGATTCTTATCCTCGCCGGAGCGGTTGGTGCAATTTCCGCCGCCACCCCATGGCATTGGTATCACGTCGCTTTTGCCGGCGGCGGCCTCCATCTGGCCATCGCACTGATTGCGGTGCTTATGGTGAAAGCTAAAGCCGACCCCTCGTTTCCGATCACCCGTGCAGAATTTAAAAAAGACCGCGAATGGCTAAATCAACTCAACAAAAAGCCGAAATAGCCGAGCTGATCCGGCGGAGCGAAGCCTCGCGCCTCAGGCTTTCGGATGCGCACTCCGTCTTGAAAGACAGGCTCAATGTCCCCGCACGTCTGGTGGGTTCGCTCAAAGCCGAACCGAAGAAATGGATAGGCGGCTCTGTAGTCGTCGGCTTGGTAGCAAGTCGATTTTTCCGCTCGAAGAAGCCTTCCAAGATAGTCCGGAAGGTCAAGAAACCAAGGAGCCTACTGCTCGGCACCCTCACATTGGCAGCCACCATGGCGAAACCTGCTGCGAAGATCTACGCGACGAAACTTCTCAAAGACTATTTTAGAAGACAACTCGACGACGGATCCGCCCGCCGTCCCGTGTCCGGGAACATCCCAAGATATTGACACTTCTGGCGAATCCTGCGTTTAAATGGTGGGAAGCCAATCGGATATCCAAGCCGCGCTTTCGATACTAGTGTAGCCACTTTCCAAAACAAAAATTCCCTTTCAAGCCCTTAGCCGCAAATGTCCGAACACCAAGTCCTGGATCACGTTGATGAGTATCTAAAACTCGGTCGTGAGTTCGATTGCTCCGATCTCCACATCGCCACCGCATATCCGCCTGCATGGCGCCGCTATGGACAACTTTCCCCGATCTGGCCGGATCATCCTCCACTTGCTCCCGAAGAGACGGAGCGCCTGGTTCGCTCCTTCCTAGGTGAAGAGGAATGGGATCGCCTGCATGAACGTGGAGATATCGACTTCGCATACGTCGGCAGCGACGGGCGCTATCGTGCTTCCGTAGTCAAGCAACGCCTTGGCTATGACATGGCCTTCCGTATCATTAACGGTCGCCTCCGCACGATGAAGGAGATTGGCCTGCCCATCGAGCATCTTATCCCGCTCACTCGTTACCAGAACGGCCTCATCCTAATCACCGGCTCGGTCGGTTCGGGCAAATCAACTTCCCTCGCCTCCATCGTCGATTTTATCAATCAAGATCGAGAGGATCACATCCTCACCTTGGAAGATCCTATCGAGTATGTCTTCGAGTCCAAGGGCTGCCACGTCAACCAACGCGAAGTCCACACCCACACCGAGTCTTTCGCGAAAGCCCTTCGCGGTGCCCTCCGAGAAGATCCTGATGTGATCATGGTCGGGGAAATGCGCGACCTCGAAACCATCCAGCTTGCACTCACCGCAGCGGAAACGGGACACTTGGTTCTCGGAACTCTCCACACCGGCAACGCCCCGCGGACACTGGATCGGGTTCTCGACGTTTTCCCAACTGACCAACGCGAGCAGATCCGTATCATGGTTTCGGAATCCCTCCGCGGTATTCTTTCCCAGCAGCTCGTTCCTACTATTCAGGGCGAAGGCCGGGTGCTTGCCACCGAGTTACTCGTCAATACTCCCGCCGTCGCGAACTGTATCCGCGAGGGCAAGACCTACATGCTTCCAGGCGTCATGCAGACAGGTAAGCACGTCGGCATGGTCACCATGGACGAGTCCCTACGGAAGCTCTACATCAAGGGTTTGATCAGTTCCGAGGAGCTCCTGTTCCGCTCTGACGACAAGGCGCAGATGCGTTCCTTCCTGCAGTCGTAATCCTGTTTCCAAATCCTTTCCTTTCCTTTCCAAAACCCAGCTTTACTACCATGGCCAGAATCGACGCCCTTTTCCAAAAACTCATCGCAAGCAAAGGTTCCGACCTCCACTTGTCCGAGGGGCAGCCTCCGAAACTCCGAGTCCACGGAGCCGTCGCCGTGATCGAGGGTGAGGACGTGCTCGAAGGCGAATCATTTAAAGAGCTCCTAGCGGAAATCTGTGATCCCAAAGCCTTCGAGCGTTATCTCAAAAACGGTGACCTCGACTTTGCTTACGAGATGGACAAAGATTCGCGCTTCCGTTGCAACTACCTCCAGCAGCAGAACGGCTTAGCTGCCGTCTTTCGTTTGATCCCTACCGAGATCATGGCACTCGAGGCACTGGGCGTGCCGGAAGTCGTCAAAGAATTTGGCCGTATGCGCTCCGGCCTGGTCCTCGTCACCGGACCCACCGGTTCTGGAAAATCCACCACGCTCGCCGCCCTGCTCGATTACATCAATTCGAATTTCTCCCGCCACATCATCACCATCGAGGAGCCGATCGAGTTTGTGCACCGGAATAAGAAATCCATCCTCAGCCAGCGCGAGGTGCCGATCCAAGCGCCGTCCTTCGCCGACGGCCTCCGCGCCGCCCTCCGGCAAGATGCGGACATCGTTCTCGTCGGAGAAATGCGGGACTTGGAAACCATCTCCCTCGCCCTCACCGCAGCGGAAACCGGCCTACTCGTCTTCGGAACACTCCACACGAACAACGCCCGAAAAACCGTTGACCGTATCATCGACGTTTTCCCCGCGAACCAGCAATCCCAGGTGCGCACCATGCTTTCGGCCTCGCTTCGCGGCGTAGTCGCCCAGCTCCTTTGCAAACGGGTGGACAAACCCGGCCGAGTCGCCGTCCACGAGATCATGTTCGGCACCCCCGCGGTTGCCGCCATCATTCGGGAAGGCGCCACTCAAAAGCTTTACGATGTGATCACCGGCGGAAAGAGCGAGGGCATGCAATTCATGGACGAGTCCATCTGGTCCAAGCTTCGCGAGGGTGTGATTTCCCCCGCCGAGGCCTACATGAAGGCCATCGACAAAACCCGCTTCAAGAAATTCCTACCTGCCGAAGAGGCGCACCTCGGTGATGCATCGGGCGAAAACCCGCTTTCCCATTAGGAAACAAACGAAAACGGTTCGCCATGAATGGCGAACCGTCTGGCGACAGGCAGCTTAGCTTGTCTGTGGGAGAATTAGCGTTTGCGGCGGGTAACAAGAAGTGCTGCGGCAAGGAGGCTCATCAGCAATGCGGATGGTTCTGGAACTGCCGTTTGGCGGTTAGTGTAGAAATAGTCGTCCTTTCAGGTTTTCAGTTCTTTGAGGGAGCTTTCGTGGTTATACTCCGTATCCTCAGAAACCGTAAAGATCTGGAACCAGATCCCGATCTTGTCAGTCAAACTGAGCGCCGTCCCAGTCCTTTTCAAACTTGCAGGAAGGGAGTCACTAGCTGTGACCATTGATTTTTTAGGCATTTGATTGGATTTTTTTTAAAATGACGACGCTTGCTCCACGAGCGGATATTTACCCAGCCAAAGGTTATTTCAAAAATTATAGTTAAGAATTGTAAACTTTTTAGAAATCCGTATATTCGAGACGATCGAGGTCGAAGTCCCACAATATCGGCCGAGAACGACCACCCTTACACCTTACACCCTTTGATGAATTCCCGACAGCACCCCTGTCGCACAAATTATTGTGCGAAGCGATCCGTAGCGTTGCACGCCGCTGCGAACGGCTTGGGGATGCGTTCGGCTCCGATCTACGCAGGATCCACGCTGCCCACCTCCTGGGGTTTCGAAATCAACAACCAAAAATTCGCGGAGAAATATCCGCAGCTCAATCTCAGGTGATGTCCAAACGCGTTGACAAAAAAGCCGGGATTTCAAAATCCCCGGATAAAGGCCAAGCCCTTCCGGGGGCAGTCGTGGTCTTTTTTCTGCTCGTCTTGTCGCTGCTTCCGTATTTCCAGATCATGGACTTTGGCTTCGTCAACTACGATGATCCTCTCCACGTTGCGGCTCAGCCAAGCGTTCTGGAAGGCATCAGTAGTGAAAGCGTTGCCTGGGCAATGACCGCTACGCCGGGAAATCTCTGGCACCCCCTCACTTGGGTTTCCTACATGGCTGAGGTGCAGTTGTTTGGCGGAGGCGCTGAGTCACCCGGCGTTCACCACGGTGGGAACCTCTTCCTCTACGCCATCACAATTCTCCTTCTCTATCATCTCGTTCGGAAACTGGGGTTTCGACATTTTGGGCATGCGTAGGCGTTCTCATATTCGCGCTCCATCCGCTTCATTCCGAACCAGTCGCGTGGATTTCTACCCGTAAGGATCTCTTGAGTGGCGTTTTTCTCCTAGCGAGCCTCCTTGGCTACGTCATGGGCGGAGCCGCGGAAGGCCGGGCCAAGTGGTGTTGGAAATCACTGAGTCTCATTGCCTTTGCGGCGGCTCTTCTCTCTAAACCTTCCGCCGTCGTGCTTCCGGCTCTCCTGATCTTGCTGGATTGGTTTCCTCTCCGTCGCTGTGGATTTGAGAAAGCTGGTTCTGAAGCTGTTTCTTGGGCGGCTGTCGTTAAATCCCAGCTTCGCTCAAAGGGCGTTTATTTTGCGATGGCACTCGTCGCTGCGGTGGTCGCGATCTCGGTTCAGAGCGGGGGAAGTCACCAAGACTTTGCGAGCCAGTCGTCGCTCATGTCCAGGCTCTCTGATGCCCCTGGTCAGCTTGCCTTTTATTTTCAGCGACTGATTTACCCCGCAGATCTGATCTTTGAATACTCCCGTCCTGCCGGGGCCGCCTTGGCTCTCTACAGCGCGGCGGGATTGATTCTTTTTCTCGCTGTTTCGTGCTTGGCTTGGAGGAAACGCCAACGTTTTCCTGAGATCATGGTCGGTTGGCTCTGGGTCTTGGTCTGTCTCTCACCCGTCGTGGGCCTCGTTTACATTGGATCCGGCTACACTGCCGACCGCTACTGGTATATCGCGCTGGTGGGGCCCGCTCTCGCGCTCGCCTTCTTTCTCCAGCGGAAGACCCGCTGGCAGGACGCTAAGATCCCGGTAGCTCTTGTGGTTCTGCTTGTGCTGGGGATGCTCAGTTTTAAGCAGACCAAGGTGTGGAAGAATGACCTCGCCCTTTTCCGTCATGCCGTCGCGGTCGATCCGCACCATCTCACTGCGTTGGGAAACCTCGGCTCCTACTACCGTGTTCAAAAGGATGACGTGCAGGCTCTCAAATACTATGAGGCCGCTTTAAAAGTCAATCCGCGCGATCACATCGTGCACTACAACATCGCTCACATCCGCAATAACCAAGGAGATCGCGCGGGGAGCATCGCTGCTTGCCGGGCATGTCTTAAAGGTTATCCAAACTACGCCCGTGCTCATCACCTTCTCGGCGTCTTGCTTGCGGATCAAGCTCATAGGGACACCTACGCTGCGGATGAATCCTTGGTGCACTTGAGGAAAGCTTTTGAATTAGATCAGAGTAAACCGGGCTATGCCATCAACCTTGTCTTGAATCT
Source organism: Akkermansiaceae bacterium (assembly GCA_905182475.1). Lineage (GTDB taxonomy): Bacteria > Verrucomicrobiota > Verrucomicrobiia > Verrucomicrobiales > Akkermansiaceae > Luteolibacter. The sequence goes on from CAJJBR010000003.1 coordinate 75,586, forward strand.
CTACCAGCAAAGACATCGTGAAGAGGCTATCGAGACCATCCATCACGCGCTCCGGGTGTTTCCTCCGGACTCCGAAGTCTCCCAGCAACTCAAGAAGTGGCTCAGGGAAATCCAAACTTCTGCGAATACAAATCAGGCGCCTGTGAAGGCGGTTGAATCCGGTGGGCGTACATTGGCAACCCGCACGCGACCCAAGCCTTCGGCAGTCCCGGACTGATCGACCTCACCTTAGCGAGACCAACTTCACCTGGAGGTCTTATGAAATTACCGGCGCTGGTGACGACCTTCTATGGATTCTCAAACAGGATCCTTCGAGTCCTGCCATGACTGATTACGTGGTCTTTGTTCAACTACCCCCAACCGAGTCACTCAATGCAAACGGCGGGTCACTTACCGCGCTGAGCGACTCAACGATGGCGGGTAACGGGGCAACTGATGAAATCGTCTTCAACTGGACGGTTGATGCGAAAGAAGATGTGGTAGGAGAGACTATGTATCTTGAGTCGAAGGATAAGGCTGCGAACACGAACAGTGGAGCCCCCTACACCATGACGGTGACCCTTACCAACACCGGCACCGGCAACCAAGCCACGGCCGACCAACTCCAGATTCATTCCGGAGGCGTGTGGACCATCCTGCATCTCTACATTGACGGCGGCACCCCGCGCTGGGTGGACAACTTCAACGACCTGGTCAGCCAGGGCGGCACCGTCATCCCTCCCGGCCACGGACTGTTCTTTAACAATCGTAACAGCGCCAAATCTCTGCTGACCTACGGGGAAGTTCGTGAAAACGACTTCATCCGCCCACTCGGCAGCGGCTA
>CAJJBR010000004.1 GCA_905182475.1 Akkermansiaceae bacterium
TCTACACCATACCACCGAAATCAAGCAGAACCCAGCGGCACCCCTAAAAGAATCCGAGCCGCGAATTAGACGGAAAAGTGCGCTGGTTAGGTGCGGAATATGTGTTAAAACAGTTCCATTCGCCCCAGCCTCCTTAATTTGAGAATTGTTCGGCCTCTACGTGGAACGAAGCCGCTTGCTCTTGGAAAAATCGCCTTCGCCCATCCGTCAGATTAAGGTTTTCAGAACACTGGGAGCAAAATTAAACATAGGTTTTTCAGGATCAGATTCTGGAGGTTGTTACTAAGGAAAAAGTTGACACGTGCATTTCACGATTCCGCCATTTTTTTACGCTGGCGGGCTTCGCGGAAGAAGGATTGGAGTAAGTCGAGAGACTCTTCGCCCATCACCCCGGCAGTGACCTGGCAGCGGTGGTTGAGAGGTGGATTTGATTCCAGGAGATTGATCCATCCCCCGGCGGCACCCGCCTTAGGATCGCTACAACCGAAGACCACCCGGTCCGGGCGGCAATGAACAATCGCTCCAGCACACATCGGGCAGGGTTCCTTGGTGACGTAGAGTGTGCATTTCTCCAGCCGCCAGTCACCCAGAGCTTCCTGTGCTGCTGTCAGGGCAAGCATTTCTGCGTGGGCCGTGGCGTCTTTCAAAGTCTCCACCTGATTCCAAGCACGGCCGATAATTTTCCCCTCGTGCACGATGACGGCTCCAACGGGAACCTCGGAGGCACTGTAGGCCTTGCGGGCCTCGCGCATTGCCTGCTGCATAAAATGGGTGTCGCTGTGGAGATCGATGATCAGGTCTTCTGTCATATGGACGAGTTCTAAATGCCCCCCAGAGAAAGGGCAACATGGGAAACCGATCAATCCCTCAATCTCTCAATCTCTCTTTCCGTCTTTTTCCTTCCCATCCGCCGCTGTCGTGCTTCGTTTGTCTCCGTGATTACGAAGACATATCTCGACAGGGTTATCGCCCCTTCCCTGCTGGCAGCGGATTTTTCAAAAGTGGGAGAAGAAACCACGCGCGCAATCAATGCCGGAGCCGACTGGCTGCACCTTGACGTCATGGACGGACATTTCGTGGACAACATTTCCTTCGGCCCTGCGATGGTGCAAACAATTCACGAGTCGAACGATATTTTCCTAGATGTGCACCTGATGATTTCCCGCCCCGACCATTATCTGCAGCGTTTCATCGCAGCGGGGTCGGATTGTATCACCGTCCATGTCGAGGCGGAGCACGATGTCGCGGAAACTCTGGAACGTATTCACGAAGCTGGCTGCCTTGCAGGACTAGCTCTGAATCCAGCGACCCCCTTTTCCGAAGCGATCCCGTTTCTCGACAAGGTCGACCTAGTCCTCTGCATGACCGTCGTCCCCGGATTCGGCGGGCAGCCCTTCATGACTGAGATGATGGTTAAGGTCGAGGAATCCGCAGCCTACCGGAAAAACAACGGACTCTCCTACCACATCCAAGTCGATGGCGGTATCGGAGCCGAAACCGCAGCGATTAGTGCCAAGGCTGGTGCAAACGTCATGGTTGCAGGCTCCACGACCTTCGGAGCGAAGGACATGGCGGCAGCGATCACGGCGATCCGCGAAGCTTGATCAAAAATGGCGGATCCGCGTTCCGTGTTGGACGTCCGCCCCGCAATGCTCAAACCTGTGTCATGCACATTTTCGAACGCGCGAAGCAAATCGCCCTCGTCAACTCCGCCGGATCCATCCTCTCTTGGGATCAGGAGACCTACCTTCCCTCTGGCTCCGCCGAATACCGCTCCGAGCAACTCTCCTATCTAGCAGCCCACGCCCACGGCCTCGCCACATCGCCAGAATATCTAAAATCGCTAGAAGATGCCGAGTCCTCAGACGACGGAACAGACACCACAGTTTCTGCAAACCTCCGAGAACTCCGACGCGAATCCGAGCGATCGGTGAAAATCCCCACTGATCTCGTCGCCCGCGAATCCATCGCCCAATCCGCCGGACACCACGCGTGGATCGCAGCACGGAAGGATTCGGATTTCTCGGTCTTCGCCCCTCATCTCCAGAAGCTCTTGAATTTCGCTTTGGAAAAGGCCGATCTCTGGGGATTCAAAGACGAACCATACGACGCCCTTCTCGAAGGCTATGAACGCGCCACCTCCACCGCAGAGATCGCGTCACTTTTCCAAAACCTACAAAAGCAACTCGCGCCCCTATCCGCGCAAGCGGTAGCAAACACCACCGCAGCAAAACCCGAACTCCCATCCGGCCCATACCCAATCACGGCACAGCAGGATTTCAACGCCCTCGTCGCTGCAGAAATCGGATTCGACTTTCACAACGGCCGTATCGATACCACCACCCACCCCTTTTGCACCACTCTCGGCCCCAAAGACATCCGACTGACCACACGCTACGAGGAAAGTGATTTCACATCCTCCCTATTCGGAATTATGCACGAGGCTGGCCACGGCATGTATGAGCAGGGTCTCCCCGCCGCAGACTTCGGCCTACCATCAGGCTCCGCGGTCTCTCTAGGCATCCACGAGTCCCAATCCCGACTCTGGGAAAATCAGGTCGGACGCTCCCCTGAGTTTTGGAATAAATTCTACCCTATCGCCCAACAGCATTTCTCCCAGCTCAAGAACTTCCCTCTCGAAAAGTTCCTTAAATACATCCACCGCGCCGAGTTCACGCCCATTCGTGTCGAATCAGACGAGGCCACCTACGACCTCCACATCATCATCCGTTTCCAAATGGAGCGCATGCTTCTGAACCGGGAAATCACCGTCGCCCAAGTCCCGGAAACATGGAACGACCTCTTCCAAAAGTCCTTCGGCTTCCCCCCGGAAAACGATGCAAATGGCTGCCTCCAAGACATCCACTGGTCCATGGGCGGCATCGGCTACTTCCCCACCTACACTCTCGGCAACATCAACGCCGCCCAACTCTTCCACGCCGCCACCTCCGATCCGGAAATCAAAAAGGCAACCGCCGCCGCCAACTACGCCCCCCTCTTGGATTGGCTACACAAAAACGTCCACAACCACGGAGCTTCCTACAACCCCACCGACCTAGTAGAAAAAGCCACCGGCTCCCCCCCAACCACCGAACATTACCTGAAACACCTCAGCGCCAGGTATCTGTAAAAATTCAACGCTCAACACTCAACACTCACAAAGAATCATCGCAACCCACGCTCCGCGTCCCTTTGCGACCTTTGCGTCTTTGCGGTAAAACCTCTTCAACACAGCAAAAGTCTTCCACTGATCACTGATCACTCGGCACTTCCCACTCATCCCCATGTTTATCGTAATCGAAGGCATCGACGGCACAGGCAAAACGACACAAGCCAAACGCCTTGCCGAACACCTCACCTCCCAAGGCAAAACCGTCATCCTCTCCCACGAACCCACCGACGGCCCGTGGGGCACACTCTTGCGCAACTCCGCCTCCACCGGCCGCCTCTCCCCGGAGCAGGAGCTCGAAACCTTCCTCAAGGATCGCCGCCAACACGTCACCGAAAAGATCGCTCCCGCCCTCGCCGCAGGTCACACCGTCATCCTCGACCGTTACTATTTTTCCACCATGGCCTACCAAGGCGCGCGCGGATTCGACCCACAGGAGATCCGGCGGAAAAACGAAGCCTTCGCACCGGTTCCCGACCTTCTTCTCATCATGGATCTCGATGTGGATACCGCGATCTCTCGCATCGGCGTCCGGGGGGACACCGCCAACGAATTCGAACAACGCGCGAACCTAGCCCGCTGCCGGGAAATTTTTCTATCCCTCAAAGACGAACCCTTCGCGAAAGTGATTCCAACCGATTCCGATCCAGACGAGGTCTCTAGAAAAATTCTCGAAGCACTCCCCGCCTGACCACTTAAATTCCTGATTGGACGAACGCCGCTCGTATCCATAATGCGCACCATGCTTAGCCGCCTCTACGTTCTCATCCCCTGCGCGGTGGCGGCATTCCTTGCGTGGATTTTTATCCCCGGCACAGCAATCGACCGCGCCCTCTTTTCCCTCACCGCACGCTCGTTTGCTAACCCTCCCTTTTTCATCACCGGCAACGGAAGCCAGACGCGCCCACATACCTTGCGCACTCTGAAAAGTTCGTATGGAGAGATCCCGGAAAAACTCCCCACCGTCGTTTCCCTTGGCGATGATCCCGATGGCTTCTTCCAATCATCCCCACCTTCCCCCGTCGATTTCGCGATTATTCTGAAAAACTTTGGACGCCTCGGCGAGACCGGCCCCGCAATCGGTATCCCACTCGCATGGCAGGAAACCGATATCATCTCTCTTACCGCGCTCGACCTCCAACTCGACGCCCTCCCCTCAGTTATCACCACAGCACCCCTCACCCGAAACCCCATACCTTCGACAATGCCACCGGCTTTCCGCCGCGCATCCGTCCCCCTCTCCCAAGTCACAGGCGATACCACTTCGCTTCCTATTATCAACCACATCCCCATCCCGAACATCGTGCTGGGAAACAAAACTTCCTTCGCCGGATTCGCCTTCCTAGAATCGGAGCCACCTGTCGACACACCGCATCTACTGGCACGGTGGGATGATTCCATCGTATTTTCATTTTCCCTCCTTTCTGCGATGAGGCACTTCCAGGTGCCCCCGACCGCGATTGATATCCGACTCGGAGAATACATCGCATTGAGCAAAAACGGACCCTACATCCCTATCGACAAATACGGGCGTCTCGCCTTCTCACCGGAGCCGATCAAGGAAAGTAGCTCAATCCAAGCACCTGCTCTCATCGATGCCCCAGCTGACTTGCTTTCGAAAAACCCGCTCCCGCCCACAATCCTCCGCAATGACCTATCCTCAGCAGACCAACAGACCCGTCAATTTTCCAAGTCCTTGGTCGGCACCATCGCCAGTCTCACAAATCCATCCTTCACCTCCGCCTCCCAGACCTTCCCCCGTTTGCACACGTCCATCGAACTCAGCCTCTTGGGTTCACTGGTACTGGTATTGACCGCCCTAACCCAGCACCCATTCACAAAGAAACCATTGACCTTTCTGATCGCCGTCTGCGCTATCGCCGCGATCCATTTCATCCTCGTCCCACTGACCAACACCTGCATCCCCACCCTCCCTACCCTTGCAGTGCTGGGCACATTTGCCATCGTATCTGCACTCCCAGCGCCAGTTTCTAGAAAGACAGCAAACGATCTCCTTCCCGAATCGCCTGAACCCGTCACACCCGAACACCTCAAGATCGCTAAAAAATCCGACCAACTCTCCATCCCCAACGGGGCGAAATACGACAACCCAGGACAGCGCCCTGAGACTACAAATTCCAAAAACCTTCAAGCCTTGAAAGGGCGACATCAAAGTCAGAAATCACCCAAGACACCCGTCAAAAAGAAGGTAGCAAAAAAGGCTCCCAAGAAAGCTACTGCGAAAAAAACTACCAACAAAGCCGCCACCAAAAAGGCAGCGAAGAATCCGACCAAGAAAACAACCCGCAAGGCAGCGAAAAAGGCAGTCAAAAAAACCATAGCGAAGGCGGTAAAAAAGACGCCAAGAAGACAGCCAAGAAAGCCACCAAGAAGGCCACCAAGAAGGCAGTCAAGAAGGCAGTCAAGAAAACCGCTCGTAAAACCGCCACAAAAAAGACTCCCCCACCACCCACAGAAGATTAGCATCAGCACAACCAAAGTCTTCCACTGATCACTAGCCACTTTTCACTTTCTTATGAACCCCGCCGAAAAAGCAAACGCCCTCATCGAAGCCCTTCCCTACCTCCAGGCCTTCCGTTCAAAAACCATCCTCATCAAGATGGGCGGCTCCGCCATGGAAGACCCGGAACTCGTCGCCAACGTCATGCGCGATATCACGTTCCTTGAAGTCGCCGGCATCAACCCGGTCGTCGTCCACGGCGGGGGAAAAGCAATCTCTGCGGCCATGGAGAAATCCGGCATAGCGGCAAAATTCATCAACGGACTCCGCTACACCTCCGACGATGCCATCGACATTGTTTCCCGCGTCCTTTCCAACGAGATCAATCCCGGACTCGTCCGCATGATTCGCGACTTCGGCGGTAAAGCTACGGGCATGCCTGGCACCGACATCTTCCTCGGCGAGAAAATCAAATCCTTCGACAAGCAAGGCAACCCGATTGACCTCGGCCGCGTCGGCGAAGTCGTCGGCTGCAATCTCGCGAACATGGACACCGCCCACAAGGCCGGCATCGTCCCGGTCATTTCACCCCTTGCCGCCGAGCTACCAACCGGAAAGCCGCTCAACATTAACGCCGACCTCGCAGCTGCTGCACTCGCGAAGGAGCTTCGCGTTTCAAAACTCGTCTATCTCTCCGACGTCCCAGGTCTGCTCGCGGATCCGAAAGACCCTTCGACCCTGATCAAATCCATCAATGTCGAAAAAGCAAATGCACTGATCGAAGATGGCACCATCTCCGGCGGTATGATCCCGAAAATTCGCTCCGCCATCGACGCGCTCAACGCAGGTGTCCGCAAAGTCCACTTCGTAGATGGCCGCCTACCCCACGCCCTCCTTTTGGAAATTTTCACCGACGGGGGCATCGGCACGGAAGTCACCCTGTAAGAGAGCTAAGGAGTCGGGACATTCCTGTCCCGACTGCCCGCATGTGGTCGGGACAGGAATGTCCCGACTCCTCAATCAATCACCGCCAGAAGAGGAAGGCACCTACCAGTAGTCTGCCAGAACCTGATCCGCGATTCCACGCAGGGTGGAAATATCTTCCGGCTCGACCCACTGTGGCAGAAAAGCATTTGCGCAAACCTTCTCTCCAAAAAGGAAACCATACCACACCGCACCGCCCAAAAACTGCCCTTCCAGATTGCAGTGCTTGTAATCGAGGGACGCCTTGTAGGTCACAACCTCTTCCGAGGCAGCATCCAGCCCGCCTTCCTCTGTCGCATCATCCACAGCTTTGTTCGCCTTCTTGACGACCTTCCGGATTGTCCATCCAACGTTCAAACTTCCCGTCTGATCCGGCTTGGTATCTGGCTCGGGTGACTTGTAGTTAAAGTCCGGATCAGGGAAACAGAAAGTCCACCTGGGAAAACTCCTGGCCTCTTGGAATACCTTACCAACCGGAATCACCCGCAGACCGTATGTTTGCGCCAAACTCCGGTAGTTCGCATCCAACTGATCGAACATCATCGTCTGGGTAAATTTCCCACTCGCAAACCCGGGATAATCCTCCCGGTAAGCCCAGGTCTGATGGATCAGAATTTCCGCCCCAGGCGCATTCTCCCTGATGCAGTCGATGATTGTCTCCGCATACGGTTCGAAACTCGCCCCCTTAAAGCTCAGAAGACTTACCTGCTGGATGGTCACGAAATCCCAATCCTCCGCGGCAAGGGCTTCAGCGAGGGATTACATTTTTCCTTCCGGCACATCCTCTCTCGGCGAGACAAATGCAGCAGGGTAAGGTTTCCCTTCCGGGCTTTCGGGATCCTTCCCGTGTGCTTCAATCCATCCCGCATGCTTTTTCAAAGCGCATCCGCCCGGATTGGCTATAAAAAGCAACAGATCATGCCCACCGGCCTCCGCCATCTGCGGAAGAAAGGTCGAAGCATCCCCCGCAAAGCTGTTTCCTACCGTCAGCACCTTGACCGTTTTCCCGGCAACAGGGGACGTCACTTCGTTTTCCGCCTGAACCGGGGCAATCGCCACTGCCAGCGCCAGAGTGATTCGAATCATTTGTGAAAATTTCATCATCCCGAAAAACTACGTTACTCAACCAGCCATTCGTTCAAGCGCCATAATCACGATCGGATATTCCCCACCTTCACTTGATCACAACCGGTTTGCTTCGACTCAACAAATACCGCCTCTTCCTATCCCTCATCTGCAAGATCAGAATCATCAGAAACGAGAGAATGAACAGCAGGAAGGATAATACCAATCCCTCCAAAATTGTCGTCGAATAGACTTCCAGCAATCCCGGCAGTTGCACATCGATATTCGGCGCGGCACTCGCGCCCGTATAAGTTCTTTCCATCAAGGGTGGTAATCCCAGGACTTTAGTTACGACTATGCTTGCGAGAAATCCGCACCATAAATCCGGAGTTAACATCAGGAACGGCCCTAGCGGGACTGCGATCAACGTAACCAATGAGATGATGATCCGTATCACCAGACCCGCCCGCAACGCCCGGCTAAAAAGACTCTCCCCATCGCGGAAAATTCCCATCGAGGCTGTCACTGTCGAATAACCCAGCACGAAGGTCGCCGCCGCAGCCAGCATCGCCAGTTGCGCCGTTCTACTTTCCCAAAGCCCCAGCCAAACCACCGCAATCAAATAACTGGGAAGGGCATTGATCACGCAATGAATGCTCCAGAATCGCAACTTTCCCGGAAAACTTCCTTTGAACCCTCTTGGTGTCACCTTCTCCACTTCCACGGAGTCTTCCCCGCCGCACGCTAACCGTCAATCTGTTCGCAAACCAAACTCTTGCCCCCCGCGCTCCTCTCCGCTATCCCACTTGCTCCCGCCCATGAACGAGCAGATCGCAAACATCCAATCCCAAGCCCTCGAACTCATCGCCGCCTCAACGGACGAGCGCACCCTTGATGACGCCCGCGTCGCATCCATAGGAAAAAAGGGCACCCTCTCGCTCGCCGGAGCACTAATCAAGGATATCCCCAAAGAGGAAAAAGCCGCCTTTGGCCAATCCCTTAACGCTGCCCGCACGGCCATCAATTCCGCCATCTCGGAGAAACAAGCCGCTCTTCAGGAAATCGCTGATAAAGCGGCACTCTCCGGCATCGACATCACCCTTCCCGCACGTTCCCTACCGGCCGGTGGTCTCCATCCCCTCACACTCATCCGCGACGAAGCGACCCAGGTTCTCCGCCGCATGGGCTTCGCCTTGGCGGATGGCCCCGAGATCGAAGACGAATACCACTGCTTCGACGCCCTCAACACCCCCGCCGACCACCCAGCGCGGAACGAAAAAGACACCTTCTATTTCAACTCCGGCAAGCTCCTCCGCACTCACACCTCCAGCGTGCAAATCCGCACCATGGAAACTGCTGCACCGCCAATCCGTATCATTGCCCCAGGTTCCGCCTACCGCCGTGATGAAATCGACGCAACCCACCTTTCGGTCTTCAATCAGCTTGAAGGCCTATTCGTAGATACCGACGTCACACTCCCCGACCTGAAAGGCACGCTCGAATACTTCTTCCACGAAATGTTCGGCACCACCACCGAAGTCCGTTTCCGCCCACACTTCTTCCCGTTCACCGAGCCCTCTTTCGAAATCGACGTAAAGCTCCAGATCAAAGGCCAGGCACCCCGCTGGATCGAGGTCGCCGGCTGCGGCATGGTCGATCCCGCCGTATTCGAAGCAATCAACGCCACCCGAAAAGACAACGCCCTCGACCCCGAAAAAGTCACCGGCTTCGCCTTCGGCATGGGTATCGACCGTCTCGCCATGATCCGCTGGGGGATCAAAGACATCCGCCTCCTCATCGAAAATGACACCCGCTTCCTCTCCCAATTCGCTTGAAGAACTTTGAACCGCCAAGTTCGCCAAGTTCGCCAAGTTCGCCAAGTTCGCCAAGT
>CAJJBR010000005.1 GCA_905182475.1 Akkermansiaceae bacterium
CCCCGGACAATATCGACTCGGGTGGTTTTGGCAAGAATTTTGGTGACCGGGATAGGAGGCCCTGAGGCTCAAGAGCTTACGGATTCGCTTCACAACTATTGGATTTTTGGATGGTACGAACTTCCGAAGATGTTGTGCTTCTTGTTATCGCGTTCGCCGGAGGTTTGATTTTTGGAACACGAAGAGATACAGGAAAACGAAGCTTACAGAAAGTTCCGGCTCCGAAAGTCGCGACAAAGTTTATCGGAGGCAGCCCTAAATGCAGTGCCATTTATCCCTCCCCCATACTCCACCAATCCCCCAGCGAGAGGACCGCGGACCAGATCTCCTCGATTTCCTGATAGCCGATTGATTCCTTCAACGCAGCCCCTACCCGAAGCTCTTTGGCGGTCGTCCCAATCGCGGCGATGATGGTCTCGTTGATTTCCTTCCCCTTCACAGGATCAGCCTCGGCGGCATCGACACCTAACGCGCGTCTCCCGCCCGATCCCTCCTCGTCCATTCGTTTGAGCAAGGACAAGTCCACAGCCTCCGGATGAATCGCTAGCAGTTGGGAAATCTCGTAAGCCCCCGCGTGATCCCCTTCATAGCCGCCCCACTCTGGATCAGTCTTCACCACGACCGGAATCCTGGTCCTCTTGGTGAACGCGTCTGCAACCCTTCGCAAATCTTTCTGACTCCCGCCGGCATGCCCGCTCACCACGATCACGGCATGGAACCCTGCATTGGCAAAAGCTCGGAGCTGATAAAGGAAGTGGTAACAGATCACTTGAGGTGGCATTCCCGCCATCAAGGGATTCGTGTCCCCCACCACCTCGTCCAACCAAGGTTTGTGGAAACCACATTCGTGGATGTGATATCCCTGCGTCGGAGCGACGATCCCGCCGAAGCGCGTCGCGGCCTCTTCGCAATAGTAATCAGCCTTCAGCGTATCCAGGCCCAAGGCAGCAATGTGCCCGTGAGGTTCACAGAGCCCGATCGGCAGGTAAACCACCGGACACTCACCTTGCCGACGAAGGAAATCATCCGGTCGCAGATCCGACCAACGAACTTTGCTCAATGTTCTCATAGGGACTTGCCGCTGTAAAAGTTGTGAATCCACCGGTGGTAGAAGCGGATCTCGGTGAAGACCTCATCGCTCAACGGCTCCTCCTCCATCGCCGCCACATTGGCTTCCGCATGTTCCCGGATGTTCATCGATGACAAAGCGGTCGTCACGCCGGGATGCATCGTGACGAATTTAAGCGCCAGAGACGCCAGACTCCCCGCATGTTCGGGCAGGAACTTGCGGAGCCCCCCGACCTTCTCGAGGTAAAGATCTCTGGGGCCTTGGTCAAAGTAGTTGGCCCGAAAATCATCCTCCGCAAATGCCGTCTCCTGCGAGAGAAAGCCCGTCAAGCCACCCTCATCGAGCACACAGCGAGCCAAGACGGCAACCTCGTTTTCCGCACAAATCGGAATCAGGCAGTCCAACGGGGTGGGATCAAAAATGTTGAACACGGCTTGCACGGACTGAATGCGACCACTCAGCACGAGAGGCAAGGCGGCATCGTGACGTTGATCCGGCATCGACACCCCGATCGCCCCAACCTTGCCTTGCTCTTGCAGGGCATTGAGCTCGTCCAACCAATAGCCCTCCACTCCCCAGTTCGGCCAATAAAGGTGCATCTGAAACAGATCGATGGACTCCACTCCCAACTCCTTGAGCGAATTCTCCGCCTCTCTGGTGATGTGCCCCTTCGGAAAGCAGGCCTCCACATCCAGAGGTATCCCCCACTGCCTCACGGGGCCGATGCATTCCGCCTTGGTGGCAAGGAATGGCGCATCACCCGACCAGCTTTTGAGAGCTTTCCCGACGATCCTCTCCGACTCGCCGTAGTGGCGGGCGGTATCGAGGAAATTCACACCCTGGTCCCAGCAATAATGCATCGCCCCGATCGCCTCGGTTTCATCAAAGCTCCCGAACACACCTTTAAGACCAAAGGCACCGAAGCCGAGCTTCGATACCTTCTTCTTCGTTTTTGGAAATAGACTATACTGCATATTAAAATTCGTCGTAGGAGATCTGCTGACCTTCAACACCCAAGTCCACGAGCATCTTGGTGCAGGCCTTGATCATCATCGGCGGGCCACACAGATAGAATTCCACCGCCTTTGGATGACCGTGATGGCTCAAATATTTCTCGCGCACCACTTCGTGAATGAAGCCGGTGAGCCCGTCCCATCCGTCATCCGGTTGAGGATCCGACAACGCCACATGAAAGGAAAAGTTCTGATGCTTGTCGGCGAGCGCCTCAAAGTATTCCTCGTAAAAAATTTCCTGCCGTGACCTCGCCCCATACCAATAGCTCACCTTCCGTGGCGTTTGTTCATTCTCGAACAAATGCGCCAGATGAGCGCGCAGAGGAGCCATTCCCGCACCTCCTCCGATGTAAACCATCTCCCGCTGGGTGGACCGGATGTGAAAATCACCAAACGGCCCCACCGCCGTCACACGATCCCCTGGTTTGAGACTGTATACATAGCTGGAACCCACGCCCGGCGGACAATCCTGGCCCGGAGGAGGTGTCGCGATGCGCACATTGAACCTCAGCTGTCGCTCGGTGCTACAGTTGTTCGCGAGGGAGTAGTTGTTGCGGCGCGGAGTATCAGGATTCGACGCAACCAAATCGAACACGTGCTGCCGCTCCCAAACTTCCGCATACGGAGAGGCGATGTCGAAGTCGCGAAAACGTATCGTCTCATACTTCGGTATATCCAGCTGGATGTAGTCCCCCGGCTCAAACGCCACGGTCTCGTCCACTGGTTCCAACACCAATTCCCGGATAAATGTCGCGACATCTCGACTTGTCACCACCTTGAGCTCAATGGACTTCTCTTCACGCGCGCCGGCGCCACCCGCCAGCTTCATATTCAACCAGATGCGCCCCTGCCGTTCCTCTATCGGATAGGTGGCCAGTCCTCGGCAGATCGGGGCCCGGGCGGGAGAACCGTCCTCCAGATGAAAGCGGCCGTTGTGCTTCGGGCATTCGATGAGTTTCCCCTTCACCAAGCCATCCGCAAGATGCGTGTTCCCGTGCGTGCACAGACCATCGGTCGCGTGCAATTCGCCATCAGCATCACGAACCAGGGCATAGGTCCGGGTTTCGTGATCAAAACGAATCACATCCTCTCGCCCCAAATCCGTCGCAGCACAAATCTCGAGCCATCCGCCCTCGTCCGGTTCGGACTCTGAAACTCTGGTGTGATTCTCATGCTGCGCCACGGGATCCGGCAATTTCCGTTTCACATGATAGGCCGGGTCTTCCACCTGTTGCAGAACGGTCGGAATGATCTCTCGCCAAGTATTCAGCAAATTCGGATAGGGCTGCGGGCAGTCCCCCTTCACGATCTCATGGAGCTCGGGCAGAGCGTGATAAGGGACCAAGGGAAACATGTGATGCTCCACGTGGTAGTTCATATTCCAATAGAGAAAGCGGTTCACCGGATTCATCAGGACTGTCCGACTGTTCAATCGATGGTCGAGCACGTTCTCGGCGAGCCCGGTATGCTGGGTGAGCCCGTAGACCAGCATCAGCCAGGTCCCAACCAAGTGGGGCAGGCCGACGAACATCAGCGGCAGAATACTGCCAGTGCCAATCGCGAGCGCTATAACCGTCAGGTAGACGAGCAGATGGATACGCGCCCTCATGAACACCTTGGGGAACTCGCTCGCCGGAATAAACTGCCGTTCGTCTTCCGCCATCGTCCCAAAAGAATGCATCAGCAGCCGACGAAAATATTTCGGATAAACCGGTATCCCGAAGATCGCCTTGATCAATCCATTGAGATCCGGCGGACGCGGAACGGCGATCTCGGGGTCACGCCCCACGATGATGGTGTCACTGTGGTGACGGTTGTGGCTCCAGCGCCAGACGGTCGACTCGCGCATCACCATGAACGAAGCAACTTCATACAAGGCGTTGTTCATCCAATCGGTTCGAAAGGCCGTTCCATGACTGGATTCGTGCCACCGGGAGTCCGAGGTGGATGCATAAAGCGCGGCATAGATCATGTATGGAATCACCGCCCACCAAGCCCCCCACAGCGACCAGGTCAAAAACGCCGTCCCGAAAATCAGGCCAAACCAAAGCACGGTATCGCGTATCGCGGGTCCATCCTTGCGCACCAGCAGACGACGCATCGTCTCCCGGGGCACCGGACATTGATACCAATCCGCCTCGGCAAGCCCGAGCTCGATGGCTCGATCCGAGTTCTCCTGGTTCAGCGCGTAGCCAAGCCGTTCCGGCGGACGCTTGAGCGTCCCTGTCGCGTGATCGTGATCCATGTGATTGGGCGAATACCAACCGCTATCCCCGGAGCTCGCAAAGCTGCATGAGACGATCGGTCTCCCGATATGCTTCCTCGACCCACTCGACGATGCGTGAGGGATCAGGCGGATACTCCAACTCGATCGAGACGGCTCCATCGATCTCCAGCTCCTTGATCGCATTCAAATACGGTGAGAACTTCACGATGCCACGTCCCGGAGGCAAGTCCCCATGAACCTTTCCGTCGCAGTCACTGATATGCACGTGGATCGCCTTGCCCTTCAAATCAGCAATCTCCGCCGGGCTGACATCAGCCAAGGCGAGGTGAGATATGTCGATATTCGCACGCACCCGCGGATGATTACAGTCATCGATGAACCTCTTCATCTCCTTCACGTTGTTGAGCAGGCTCAACCGAAACGGCTCCAGCTCCAGGGCGATATCGATCCCCTTCTGGTCGGCGTAATCTCCGATCATCCGGCAAGTTTCCAAACCCCATTTCCACTGCTCTTCCGGGGGGATCACCTCTCGCTGCCAGATGTATTCCCCGAGGACGAGGAGAACGTTGCTAGCCCCCCAGTCTGCGGCGAGATCGACGAACTTCTTGCAGCGTTCGACGTGAAACTCACGAACCGGATCGTTGAAGTCGATGAGCCCCTCCGCGACGACCACCACAGAAACGATAGGCAGCCCTTCTCGTTTGCAGACATCGGCCACGAGCTGGCGTTCCTGGTCGGTGATCCCCATTGCTTCGGTGAAGATATCGACACAGTCGAAGCCGATCCGTGCGATGTGTTCAAGTCCTGTGGCCGTATCCACGCCCGCTTGCCCGAAGGCACTGTTGATGATTCCTAATTTCATGACGTTACTATTAGTTTATTGTATTTATATTTCTGAAAAGCTCACCGCCCGATGTTCACGGACACTCCTTTGTGCTGCCTCGATCAGAGCCAGCGTCCCCAAATTGTCCCGAGCGGAAAGCGCACACGGCTCGCCGGTATCCAAGGCCGAGAAGACATCCCCCATCGTCCCTCCAAAGGCATCGGGAAACCACGAACCCTCAAGCGTGGGACGCTTGAAGTCCTCATCACCCTTAGTCGCATGACGGATGCTGGATGGTGAGGTGTAGGGATCCTTGCACCATCCGATGTCGCCGATCGCCATACCCTCCAACCCTTCCACACGCCACTCGATACGAAGATCGCCGGGACAACCCTCCCGTGCCGGCCCGGTCCAAACGTCATCAATAATCACCGCCCGCAAGCCACTCGCATACTCCAGCACATAGGTACAAATTCCATCCTCGTGAGGGAAGGTCGTCCGGGGATCCGGCCGCATGCTACAAAACAATCGTTCCGGATCGCCAAACCAAAAGCGCATGCAATCCAAGTGATGGATGGACATGATCTTCAAACTCGCTCCACCGATTTCCTCCTGCCACGGCTGCCAGTGAGGGATCCCCCGCATGTCGATGGTAGCGAAGACAGGCTCACCCATCTCTCCCGAATCTAACAAAGCCTTGCATACCTTGACCGATGGGTCATGGCGCATGTTCTGATTCACCGCGAGAAGGATACCCGCCTGCTCACAGACCTCGACCAACTCCCGAGCTTCCGCCAGTTCCAGCGCCAAGGGCTTCTGGGCGAGGATCGCCTTGGCCGTGCCCCGTTTGCAGGCCGCCCGGATCAGATCCGGCTGCTGCTGAGGTGGCACGGCAATATCGAGAACTTCGAGGGAGGCATCGTCCAACAACGCTTGGTAGTCGTCGTAGACCGTCTCGATGCCAAACCGTTGCGCAGCCTTCTCCGCATTCGCCTTGGTCCGCGAAGCGATCGCCACCGGATTGTACCCCAGCTTTTGATAACTCACCAAATGGCATTCGCTGACGATAAATCCACTCCCCAATACTCCGATGCGATAGTCCGTCTTCATGATCGTGTTCCTTCGTTGCTGAATGCGTAAATGGTCCTATGCCTTTGCATCTGCCCAGGCTGGACGAGGATGTCACCAAAACCTGCGGACGGATCCGGGTAGCCCTGACACTCAAAGCACAGTCCACCGTGTTTCGGATAGGCCACCCCCCCTTTGCCCAGAATCGATCCATCAAGATGGGCAGCGGTGTAGAACTGCAGGAAATCGTGCGTCGTGCTCACCTCCATCACCCGTCCGCTTTGCGGATCGAACACCCGAGCCGCAGGCTTCAAATCCTCCGCTCCAGATAACTGATAAAGATCCCCGTGTTGCTGCCATAGCCCTGGAATGACCTCGGCAAGCACACGTGCTTGCCGAAGGTCTGCAGCCGTGCCATCGACCACCGCACTACGTCCCAGAGGTGTCATCGTTTCATCCGTGCTCATCACATGATCCGCAAAGATCTGGACCACGTGGCCTTCCGCGGATCCATTTCCAGCACCCCCGAGATTGAAATAGGAATGCTGCGCCAGACTGACGGGCGTGAGCTGATCGGCACTCGCCTCGGTTTCAAACACGAAGGCATTGTCCGGAGTGAGCAGAAACGTAGCGAAGATCTCAACCGTTCCCGGATAGCCTCCTTCGCCATCCGGACTGCGGTAGCGCATCCGCACCCCAACCGTTCCGTCTTCCATCGCCACAGACTCCCCCTGCCACAAGCGCTTATCTAGGCCCTCCGGCCCACCGTGCAGATGATTCCCTCTATCATTGCAGGCAAGCTGATACTTCTGCCCATCGAACAGCAAGTGCCCTCCGGGGACGCGGCCCGCGATACGACCGGCGATCACTGCAAAGTACGATTCATTCGCCTGCTCCCAGCCGTCCATCGTTTCATGCCCCAGGACCACATCCACCAAGTCTCCCTTCCCATCCGGCACGGCGAGACGACGAACCGCAGCACCGTAGGACAAGATCTCAAGCTCCATCCCCCCTGCGCCACGCAGGATCCAGGTCTCTACCTCTCTCCCATCAGACAAACATCCATAGCTCCGACGCGCCAACGACGCCGACTGCTCACATTCTGTCATACCATCACTCCCCATCAATCTGAATTTCTATCTGAAATTTGAGGGATTGTCTTCTCGCTTTCAGTCGAATAGTTCTCATAAATTGCCCAACCCCCTCTCCAGCCCGTGCAAGAAGAACTCCACATTGATCCCACCTACGATGGATTCCTCTATCTGGCCGAGTCCATGCGCAATCCACCGGTCCTACAACCCCACCACCACGCCGAGCTTGAGCTCAACCTGGTGGCACGTGGAGAAATTACCTACATCGTTGGAGACAAGCGCTATACCTTCGGCCCTCGAACCCTGCTCTGGATGTTCCCCGATCAGGAACACCAATTAGTAGATCGCTCCTCCGATGCTCGTTACTACGTCGCCGTCTTCAAACCCGATTTAATCCACCGCGCCTGTCGCAGCGCACCCTATGAAAGCTTGAAGGCTGCATCTAAAGATCCAACAGTGACCCACTGCAAGCTCGAGGCCACCATCTTCGACCTTCTCAGCCGCAGTATGGACGAACTCATGATCGATGGGCCCGACCCGAACACCCTCAATCGTGAAGCCGGTTTCGGCGCAGCCTCGGACTTCCACTATCAACATACAGATCCTGACTGGCTCAACGCCGGCCTGCGTCATCTTCTCCTCCTCAGCTGGCGCTACCAACGTGGACAGCCACCCAAACAACACGAGGTCTCCCTCCATCCATCCGTCGCCCAAGCGCTGAATCTACTGGGCCAACCGGACGCCCCCGAGAATCTCGATACCCTTGCCATACAATGCGGGGTCAGCTCGTCCTATCTCAGCCGGATGTTCCGCAAGCAGATCGGAGTGCCGGTCACCCGCTACCGCAACTCGGTCCGGCTCGCACGATTCTGGGAGGAATACCGCCAACCGGAACAGCGCACCCTGCTCGAGGCGATGTTTGCGGCAGGCTTCGGCAGCTACGCCCAGTTCTACCGGGTCTATTCCGACGTCTACGGCTGTGGCCCCCGGGCAAGTCTCCGCACCGGATCCGAACCGAATCCGGCGCTAACTCCGACAAATTCCTAGCAGAAGCCTCCTTTCAACCTTGCTGGATCTGCCTATGCCCTTGTCGAGGGGGTGGATCCGGCGATACTTGGGGTCGTGAATCCCTATATCCAACTGGACAAAACCAGTCTGCCCGATGGAACCTTGCTCTCCCTGCACAAGCAGGACGGGGAATTTATCCTGGAATACAACGGGTTGGAGTTGATGAGCACGAACCTGACATGGTCCGAACAGATGCTTGCGAATTTGGGCTGTGCCGATCTATTGGAAGGGGCGACAACCCGCCCGGAGCACCCGCGGGTGCTTATTGGCGGGTTGGGAATGGGATTCACCCTCAAGCGGGTTCTGGAGTTGGTGGGCTCGCCGGCCACCGTCGATGTTGCGGAATTAATGAATCAGGTCATCGAATGGAACCGCACCTACCTGGTTGAGCACAATGGCCCTTTGCTCGAAGACCCGAGAACGAATGTGATTCTGGCCGATCTCTTCGACTGCCTCGGAGAAGGTTACCTTTACGATGCGATCCTGATCGATATCGACGACACGCCCGACGCGCTGATCACTGCGGACAATGTAAAGCTCTACACCCCAAGTTTTTTGAAACTGCTGCGGGAATCGCTCAATCCGGGTGGCTGCCTGGCCTACTGGATGGCGGAGCCATCACCGAAACTCGAGAAGGCGTTGAAGAAAGCCGGCTTCCATCTGGAGGAGCATCCGGCCAAACCCCATGAGCAATCAGAACAGGCGAGACACCGGATCTACGTGGCTCGCCTGAGTTCGTAGTCGTAAGGTTTATGGCTGCGACCGATTCCTCATCCCGAGAAAGCAGCCTTCAAAAGGTTTTTAACGATCTGCAGGGGAAGCCTACTACTCACTTACTACCCATTTACCGGTGCGTATTTGGACGCTTTTCTGCGTATTCCGAAAAATTCTCTAACATGAAAAACTCTACCCAAACCCGAATGGCACTGTTTTAAGCGGATTCTCGGGGATTTTCTGATTGGCGGGAAGCTTACGGCTACGGGCATCTTCCGTCCCAAGGGGACGCTTAAAACAGTGCCATTCACCCAAACCCTTTATTTAAAAGGATTCGGATGGAGGTAGAGGAGGAAACCGAACCCTCGAATCTAGGTAAACCATTGTAAATCAATGAACTAAGGAGTTCTGCGTCGTCAGTAACGTCTGGAGGGAAGTTGTATCCGTTGCGAAGGAGGAATGCGCCGAGTCTTTGTTTGCTGCGCGAGAGGTCATCAGCGGCATCGGTGCGCGCACGGCAAACATCGCGAGCGGCCTCATCAAGAACTGGAGGAATGCGCACTTCAGTGATCTCTCCGTTGCGAAAGAGTCGGGCAAGAACGAAACCCGTCCTCCCGGTCTCCGTCGCAGGCGTAGGCAATGGCGATTGTTTCCTTCTGGACGTCGAGTCCAATGTAGTATTTTTTATTCATGGCGTATCTAGCTTCTCATAAATTGTTGGATGAGCCGACGCCAAGGCTATGGCTCACAGGTAGGTCGCACGAAAGTGCGATAGCCCACGGAAACCCTAGGTGCACATCCCCTCTTAAAAGGCTGACTCACCCTGAGTTTCAGCCATAAAATCTCGGCAAAGAATGATAACCACAAATCTACGGACAGCCTTCCTTGCGGTAGTGTTTAGCGTTTTCACCCTTCCGGTATCTGCAGGCGAGTCGGCGCCGGAGGGACTCGCAGGGTTATTTGTGAGGGATGGGGTTCTCTATCACGACGGCAGGCCGTACCGAGGTGTAGGCGCAAACTACTTCAGCTTGTTCTACAGGACACTTAAAGACCCCACTGATAAGTCCTATGATGAGGGACTCAGGAAGCTATCAGAGGCACAAATCCCGTTCGTTCGTTTCATGGGGGGTGGGTTTTGGCCTGCGGATTGGGATCTCTACCTCCGGGACAAGGAAGAATACTTCAAGCGCATGGATGCCGTAGTCCGCTCCGCAGAGAAGCACCAGGTCGGCTTGATCCCGTCGCTGTTTTGGAACATGGCAACATTCCCAGACATTGTTGGAGAGCCCATGGATCAGTTGGGCAATGAAAAGAGCAAGACGATTGCATTCATAGAGCGATACACAACCGAGGTGGTGCTGCGGTATAGGAACTCCCCAGCCATATGGGGGTGGGAGTTTGGAAATGAGTATAATCTGCATGTGGATCTTCCGAATGCGTCCAGCCACCGGCCCAAGATTGTGCCCCATTTGAAGACGGGGCTGGAACGAACCTCACGAGACGAGCTGTCGTCGGATGCCATGCTTACTGCTTTCGGACATTTCGCCAGAACGGTTCGCAAGCATGATGCGCATCGCATTTTGATCACCGGAAATTCGATTCCCAGGTCCAGTGCATTTCATAATTCGAAAGAGAAGAGCTGGAAGCCGGACAACAAGGCTCAGTTTGAGAGTGTCCTCCGACGCGATAATCCATCGCCTTACGATGTGACGTGCGTCCATATTTACGGCAACAATGGACAGGGCAGCACCAAGAGCATCTCGGAGTTGGTGGAGACCTTGCAGGAGATCTCTGGCCGCACCAAGCAGCCACTATTTATCGGCGAATTTGGAGCACCCAAAACCCTTGGCTCGCAGAAAGAGAAGGCGCTATTTGCGGAGATATTGGGAGCCATCGAGGCAAATAATGTCCCTCTCTCAGCATTTTGGGTCTTCGACCACCCAAATCAGAACATGGATTGGAACGTAACGTTTGAGAACGAGAGGAGCGACATGCTGAAACTTGTGGCTGAGGTGAACCAACGGATGAAAAGGGGCTTGCGCGATAACAAGAAAGTCGAACGGCGCTGAGCAACCCGCTACCGCTCCGGAGTCGAAGCCGGAGGGTGAAGAGAAACCTAAACCAGAATCGAAGGAACACCCTCCCCCACTTCTTTTGGGGTCTTCTTATGGGGTCAGTCCCCGCAATCTAACATTTCCTCCGATTCCTCAAGCCTCCCCTCCAGTTACATATCACGCTCGATCCCACCGATCAGGTGACTCAACGATCCAGGATGACCCATGCCAGCCGCTCCACGATCCAATTCACGCCAACCACAAGTTCCCCGACAAATAGTATAAATACTTTGTGGATAAAGGGAATGATAGCCCGGATGGAGATGCTTCCGGGGCAAAAGGGTGGATCCGCCACTTCATTCGCCTATCGCCGATCCGGGTAAACCCCGGCCTCACTGGAGTCATCGCAATTAAACATTTTTAGCAAGTTCCCTCCAGATTTCTTAGGTTTTCAGAAGCCAAAGCGGACGCAGGGACGATGATTTTCCGGGAGATGTGGATGAATGAAACGTGGATATAAAATGCCTCACGATTCCGCGGCGCCATTGAAGGTTTGTTCAAATTCCGATGCAGCCGTCATCATTTGCTCGAACGTTGGGGTTTCTCCAAAAAAAATTGGTCCGAGCATCGCCTGGTAATCCGCGTTCCAGTTGGCGCGATGGGTCGCGGGAGGGACAAGGCGGAAGGCCCCCGGCTTGTGGGTGGTGTAATCCACCCAAGAGTAGCGGAAGAAGAGTTCGCGGTGTTCGGCTACTCGCTGGAAAAGGGCTTTATCAGCAAGAGCTCGTTCGCCCACACCCGCTTGGAGTAAGCACCAGAGATCGTAATAGTGGCGAGCCATGCGGATCTTCCGAGGTTTGCCTACCGGGCGAAATGTTTCCTCATGGAGAAGGCAGGCTGTAAAGTGCCTTGCACCCAGACTCGGCAGCTCTCCATAAGATTTTCCAGACGTGCCTTGCGTTGTTTGTTGCTCGGTGCGTGATCCGGCGCAGCATTTCCAGCGAAGCCGAGAACCTCCTTGTCCACGATGATGTCGATGTCTTCGGAAAAGCGTTGGATGAGTTTCCATGCTTTCGAAAGCGAAGTGCCGCCCTTGAATGTGAGGTATTCACCGATGCCGGGGAGGGTGAAAAGTTCGCGCAATGTCCAGCACACCCAGAAATCCTTCTCAACGCTTACAGCCTGCAAGCCCATCTTCTCATCTACTTGCTGAAATGCGGAAAAGCGCCGGGCTGCGGGAAGTTTGAGGAAAGTGTCCACGGTTCAGTTGGAGGGTTCGGTTAATGGAAGAAGAAGGTCGGCGATCCAAGCGGGCGCATGATTCAAGTCCTTCCGGATAGCCGCTGGGTCGGTGTTGGTGATTTGCCGGCGCAGGATAGCAAGGATATGATCGTCGACTTGATCCTGCCCGATATGCCGTAGCGCTTGGATGATGGTGCCGCTCTTGCGGCCGGCCGTAGCCATATTTCGTGGAGTCGTATGCTTAAGGTCAATTTCCCGCCTACCAATCTTCACCTTACGAGCCGGACCGTCTGTGAGGAAAACGATGCGGGACGGGACTTGCTCTGAAAGTCCTAGGACATTGGCAGCATACGCACCGGAAGGCTGGAGGCGGATGGCGTCCCTCACGACTAGCGCACGGGCGATGGCATCTGCCGATGGAGCCACCGTGCCTAACACCGGGTCTTTTACTGGATAATCGTAAAGCCCCCGGGCAAGTTGGCGGATGGTGCTTGCTGCCTTGAGTCGACGCACAGTGGATTCGATGGCCGCACTGCTACCGAGATCCTGGAAATGCTTTGGAGTGAACACCCAACCCTTTCCGTTGCCATAAATACGGCTACGGATTCTAGAATCGATGGATTGGGCATCTTTCGTCATGATCTTCTGACGGGAAAAGCAGTCATTATTTCCGTCAATACAAGGCTCCATTTTGTCGATTTTGGTGAACTCCAAACGAATCAGTGAACTAAAACAAGGCCCTGCCACGTTTATCAAAGAGCGTCCTCCTACAAAAAGCGCAACTTACGCCCCCACCGCGCCGCCGACTGCTCAGAATGCGGATGATTTTCGACTGATAAACCAAAAAAACGCGGATAGCCTGATTTAACAGGGTATCGGCAAAGTAGCGTTAAGGCTGGCAAAAATGGGCAAAACGTGTCCAAATTTGGCAAATTTTGGCAAGTCTGAATAAATCACTCCAACATGACACCCGGACAAGAGAAAGGCCGCAACCCCTTGTATTACTTAGGATTGCGGCCTGAAATCTGGAGGCGGAGGAGGGAATCGAACCCTCGAATGACGGTTTTGCAAACCATTGCCTTACCACTTGGCTACTCCGCCGTTTTCCGAAACGGGAGGCGATTGATTACGTGGGATCGGCCAACGTGTCAATGCCCGGATTCATAGAAAAATTTCAAAGCTGAATTCTTCGACTAGCGGATGACGGTTTCCTGCCTATCCTCGGCTGTGCCGAAAAAGTCTGAACAGCCGAAAAAAGCTCCCGTAATCGCCCTCCGTGGCTGCCACCAACACAATCTCCAAGGCATCGATCTCGATATCCCCCTCGGGAAACTCACCGTCGTCACCGGCCCCTCTGGCTCAGGGAAATCCTCGCTCGCCTTCCACACCCTCTACGCAGAAGGCCAGCGCCGCTACGTCGAAACTTTCTCCCCGTACGTCCGGCAGTTCTTCGACCGCATGGACAAGCCTCTTGTCGATTCCATCGAGGGCATCCCCCCGGCCATCGCCATCGAGCAGAAAAACCACGTCCGCACCACCCGTTCCACCGTCGGCACCCTTACTGAGATAAATGACTACTTAAAACTCCTCTTCGCCCGCCTCGCAAAAGGATACGACCCAAACACCGGTGAAACCATCCAACCAGACTCCCCCGAATCCGCAGCCACCTGGGCAACCAAAAATTTCTCAGGAGAAAACATCCTCATCACCTTTCCAATCCCCGTCCCCTCCGATGCGAAGCCCGAGGAACTCTTCCCTTTTCTAAATTCCCAAGGCTACCTCCGCGTTCTCATCAAAGGCGAAACCCACCGCACCGACGAAGCACCGCCCAAAAAGCTACCCGCCACCTTAGCCGTCATCCAAGACCGCCTGAAAGTCTCAAAATCCACTACCAGCCGCCTGCTCGAAGCCCTCGAAGCCGCCTTCCTCCTAGGCAAAGGTCACGCAACGATCTCTCTTTCTGAACACTCCAAACTGAAACCTGAAAACTCTCGTTCATTCACCACAACCTGGACCAACCCGAAAACAGGCTTCACCCTCCGAGCCCCCACTCCCGCGCTCTTCTCCTTCAACTCCCCGCTCGGAGCCTGCCCCAGATGCCGAGGCTTCGGCCGCGTCATCGGCATCGATCTCGATAAAACCGTCCCCAACGAATCCCTGACTCTCCGCGAAGGAGCCATCAAACCCTTCCAAGGCGATCGCGGCGAGGAATGCCAGCGCGACCTTGTCCGCAACTGCAAGGAACGTGACATCGATCTAGACACCCCATGGGAAGACCTCGACGAAGACACCCGCGAATGGATCTACTACGGAGACCGTAATACGAACTCCCCTGACGACCTGGAGGAACTCTGGAAATCCGGTGGCTGGTACGGCGTCAAAGGCTTCTTCGACTGGCTCGAAACCAAAGCCTACAAGATGCACGTCCGCGTCTTCCTCTCACGCTACCGCTCCTACACCACCTGCGACTCCTGCCGAGGAAAGCGCCTCCAATCCGAGTCCCTATGCTTCAAAATCAAAGACAAGACCCTCCCCGATCTCTGGCAACTCCCAATCGCCGAGCTCTTACCATTCTCTTCCACACTGATCACTGATCACTCGGCACTCGGCACCAAAAACCCCACCCTAGAATTAGTCCTAACAGAAATAAACTCCCGCCTCCACTACCTAGACCAAGTAGGCCTATCCTACCTCACCCTCGATCGCCCCACCCGCACTCTTTCCGGCGGTGAAGTCGAGCGCGTCAACCTCACCACCTGCCTCGGCGCATCCCTCACCGGCACACTCTTCGTCCTCGACGAACCCACCGTCGGCCTCCACCCCCGCGATATCGACCGCCTCGTCGGCGTCATGCACGGCCTCCGCGACAAAGGCAACACGCTCGTCGTAGTCGAGCACGAGCAAACCGTCATGCAAGCCGCCGACAACCTCGTCGACATCGGCCCCGGTGCCGGCCAACACGGCGGCAACGTCATTTTCCACGGCAACGTCTCAGAAGCCTCCTCACTGATCACTGATCACTCGGCACACGGCACGCTCCCCTGGCTCACCGGAGAAAAATCCATCGCCGTCCCGAAAAAGCGCCGCAAACCTGGCAAACAGAAACTCACCATCAAAGGTGCCACCCGCCACAACCTCCGCAAGCTCGACGCTGAAATCCCCCTCGGCCTCTTCGTCTGTCTAACCGGCGTTTCCGGCTCCGGAAAATCCACCTTCGCCCACCAAGTCCTCTACCTCAACGCCGCCCGCAAGCTCGGCATCGAGACCAACGAGGAACCAGCCCCGCTCAAGGAATTACTAGGCACCCAGTATATCGATGGCATCGAGCTTATTGACCAGACCGCCGTCGCCCGCACCCCTCGCTCCACCCCCGCCGTTTACCTCGGAGCCTTCGATCCCATCCGCCAACTCTTCGCCAACACCCCCGACGCAAAAGCCCGCGACCTCAAAACCGGATTCTTCTCCTTCAACTCCGGCGAAGGCCGCTGCGACCGCTGCGCTGGCAACGGCTTCGAGAAAGTCGAAATGCAGTTTCTCTCAGACATCTACGTCACCTGCCCCGATTGCGAAGGAAAACGCTACAAGCCCTCCACACTCGATTTTCTCTACCGGGGAAAATCCATCCACGGCATCCTCGACTCCACCGTCACCGAAGCCATCGAATTCTACCAGGATCAGGAAGGCATCACCACCTCCCACGCCAAGCGCCACCAAACCATCATCCGAATCCTCACCCCCCTCGTCCAGGTCGGCCTCGGTTACCTCAAGCTCGGCCAAGCCCTCAACACCCTCTCTGGCGGAGAATCCCAACGCCTAAAACTCTGCCAACTGCTAGCGTCTTCTTCTCAGCTCTCAGCTCCATGCTCCAAGCTATTGATCCTCGACGAGCCCACCACCGGCCTCCACTTCTCCGACATCGAAAACCTGTTAGCCGTCTTCCAACAACTCGTCGACTCCGGCCACTCTCTCCTAGTCATCGAGCACAACCTCGACGTCATCAAATCCGCCGACTGGATCCTAGATCTAGGCCCCGAAGCAGGAAAACACGGCGGCCAACTCGTCGCCCAAGGCACTCCCGAACAAATCGCCAAAACCAAAACCCCCACCGCAAAATACATCAAAGGAGCACTAAGGAAGGCCGTCCTTCCAGGCGGCAGCACAACCCCAGCCACCCCAGCCAAGTCTTCCCCACTGATCACAATGGAGGAACGACATGGAGGCACTGACTCAGTCGAAAATCCTGCCTCAAATCACTCGGCACTCGGCACTTCTTCCATCACCCTCCGCGGCGCCCGCCACCACAACCTCAAAAACATCAACATCGACATCCCACGCGACCAACTCGTCGTCGTCTCCGGCCTCTCCGGATCAGGGAAATCCACACTCGCCTTCGACATCCTTTTCGCCGAGGGCCAGCGCCGTTTCCTCGACTCCATGTCCGCCTACGCCCGCCAGTTCGCGGAGCAGTTGGAGAAACCCGAAATCGACCAACTCCAAGGCCTGCCCCCCACCGTCGCCATCGAACAACGCGTTTCCCAAGGTGGCGGAAAATCCACCGTCGCCACCGTCACCGAACTCTGGAACTTCATCCGCCTCCTCTACGCGAAGCTCGGCACCATCCATTGCCCCGACTGCAAGCTGCCTGTAGAAAAACAATCCCTCGCCGCCATCGAAAAAACCATCCGAGCCGAACTCAAAAAGGGTCCCATAAAAATCCTAGCCCCCCTCATTCGCGGAAAAAAAGGCTACCATACAGAGATCGCTGCCTGGGCTGTCAAACAAGGCTTCAGCACCCTCCTCGTCGACCGACAGTTCAAGGAAGCCGAAACCTTCACCCGCCTAGAGCGCTTCGTAGAACACGATATCGATGTCGTCGTTGACGAAGTGCCGAGTGATCAGCGCCGAGTGATCAGTGGAAGAGGGAAGAAGCAGAGCACCAAGTCCCCACTGATCACAATGGAGCGCAGCGACATGGAGGCACAAACCAAAAACTCTGAACCTGCATCAAATCACTCGGCACTCGGCACTTCTGTCTCCCGCGCCCTAGACATCGGAAAAGGCCTGATCAAACTCTTCACCTCCGACAAAAAGTTCATCCTACTATCCACCTCTTCGAGCTGTCCGAGTTGCAACCGCTCCTTCGAAGAACTCGATCCCCGCCTCTTCAGTTTCAACTCCCCCCACGGTTGGTGCCGTGAATGCAAAGGCCACGGCAAAATCCCAAAACGCCGCCGCCATCAGGACACCTCCCGCTTCGATTCCGTCCTCGAAGCAGAAATGGATGCCGACCGCTCCATCGACCGCATGGACCACGACGAACTCGTAGAGTGCCCGGAATGCAGCGGCTCCCGCATCAACCCAGTTGGCGCCGCCGTGCGCCTAGGTAGCTTCCCCGTCCCGGGGCAGGCCGTGAAAGCTGCGTCTCGCAGCAAGTCCACCTCCATCGCAGACCTATCCCACCTCTCCATCAACCAAGCCACAGAGCATTTCACAAAACTCAAATTCACCGCCGCCCGCGAAAAACTCATCTCCCGCGACATCATCCCGGAGATCACCCAGCGGCTGTCGTTTCTCCAAGAAGTCGGCCTCGGCTACCTCCACCTGAACCGCTCCGGCAACACCCTCTCCGGCGGCGAATCCCAACGCATCCGCCTCGCCGCCCAACTCGGATCCAACCTCCGCGGAGTCCTCTACGTCCTCGACGAACCGACCATCGGCCTCCACCCCCGCGACAACGCCGCCCTCCTCAAAACCCTCACCGCCCTACGCGACCAAGGCAACTCCCTCATCATCGTAGAGCACGACGAGGACACCATCTTCGCCGCCGACCACCTCATCGACCTAGGCCCCGGTGCCGGGCGCCTCGGCGGCGAGATCGTTTACGAGGGGCTTCCGCCGCAAGTGCCGAGTGATCAGTTAGCAGTGATCAGTGGAACAAAGAAAAAGAGCCCGAAGGGCGAGTCACCACTGATCAC
>CAJJBR010000006.1 GCA_905182475.1 Akkermansiaceae bacterium
ATACATCCACGGCTTCATCCGCTTGAGGTAGTGTTGCATGACCGGCTGGGTCATCGCTTCTTTGTCTTTTTCGTATTCCGCCAGCCCATCCCAATCGACGCGGGTCGGCCAGGGCTCACTTTGCAGCGCCTTTGCATACTCGATTTGCCAGATGTCATCCGGGGCATGCGGGAGATTCTCGCTCAAGACCTTCCTTGCGGTACTCGCAAGCTGTGCTGGCGAGTAACTCTTTCGCAATAGCTGAGCTTCCAGCGCATTGCTCTCGGCGGCGGCGGCGGCCTTGGCAATCCCGATCTCACGACGGGGGATATCTCTGATATCCTGATCGAGCCTTTTCCGTTCTGCAGCGAGTTTCGGATCGGGTTTGTAGCGCATTTGCATTTGCAGGCTCCGATTCTCCTGATTCAACGTTCGATACTCTGCCGTTTCGCGGATGGCTCGATCCAGTTGTTCCCTGTGGCTCTGCACCTTTTGCCGCTCGAGTTCCAGTTCACGCACGCCGGGCAGCTTCGCATGGCGCCGATTGACCATTTCATTTCTCTCCCTTTGCATCTTGTGGTTCAGCTCTTCCTCAAGTTTCCGGCGCTCACTGCTTCCCTGCGGGGCGGCATTGACCTTCTCGCGCTGTTCTTTGATCCGTTCTTCCAGCGCGATGTAATCGGGATCTTTCTTGCACTCCGCTTCAGCGGTTTTTCGCAGCTCATTGCGCCTAAGGCTCAATTCATGTTCTGCGACCCGCGCTTCCTTGTATCCGGGATAGCTCGCCTGTATCTCATTCATCTTCTTGCTGAGTTCTTGCTGTCTCGGTCTGAGTTCCGCGACGTGCTTGTTATACGCTTCGTCATTCTTCCGGGCTTCGTTGATCTCCTGGTCGATCTCGCTCTTCCGGTCTTTGAGCGCATCGACTTCGGCATTGATCTCTTTGATGCGGCCGGCCGCAGACGCACTCAGTTCTGCGTTGCGCTCGTTGACCACCGCAGCGTAATTGTCGTAGTAGGCCGTCAGTGGATGGGTCTTGGCCAGCTTGCCCGCAAACTCTTTTCGCCCCTCCGTATAGCCGGTATCGACGTATTTCTTCTCGAAACGTGCGAGCACCTTTGGAGAGAGACGACGTGGGTTGACCAGAGGGACTTCGATCTTGCTGAAATCCTCATACACCTCGGTCAATATCCGCAGATAATCCACCGCACCGGCCATCGGGGAGCTTCCCGCGAAACCTGCCGCCATCGTGGCCCGCCGCAGCTTGCCCGGTTCAAAGGCATCGGAGGCGCAGAAGCCGGTCTTGGTTTGGGCGATCGGCTTTCCATCCTGGAACAGCTTCATCGTCGTTCCGTCCAACTCGGCCCGGACGACGGTCCATGCTCCCGGGGTGAGCTTGCCGCCGCGACATTCTGGTTGCGTGTCACCCGCGTTGCCAGCCAGCACCAACTGACCACCGGCGACCGACAGTGAGAGACGGTTCTGCTCGTCGTTACCGAACATCCACAGCGTTTGTTGCTTGTCGGAATCGACCTTCAGCCGCATGTCCAGCGTGATGACTTCCAGGTCGGCCATCTCGCCGGGCAGCTCAGCCCACTGATCCTTGCCGTTGAATGTGAAGGCGCCCTCTTGCGCACCGTCATCCGTGAAACCGGGCTTGCCGATGAGCACGCCGTCAAAGAAGATGCGGTCGTCGCGGTGGGCACCGTAGAGCGTCCCCGAGCGCTCGTTGTAGTGGTCTTCCAGGAGGACGGCCTCCGGCTGGAAACACTCGTAGTTCGCCTGGAAGGCGGCAGTCCCGGTGAGTTGGGCAAATCGTTTTTGCGGGGCGTCGGTATCCTCTTCGGGGCTGATCCCCTGAGTGGTATTCTTCTGTTCGTTACGGATATACAAGCGGGCCGTGCCGCTGTGGACGCCCTTTTTGATGGTGAGTTTCCCGAAGGCACGAGCCTGGTCTTTGAACACCGCATCACCGTAGACAATCACGTAGTCTTCGATCACCGCATGATCCAGCACCTTGGCCGTATCGAGCACCATCGCGTGGGGTCCCACGTAGGCTGTCGCTGCGACTTCGGCGGTATCTGCGACCCAGCCGCCACCATTGGGATGACGCTTGCCCCTGGCGTTCTTCAGATGCCATTGGGCCGCAGCATTGTCTTCCAGTCCCGCCAGCGCTGCTTCCAACTGCTGACGTTGTTCTGGGGCGGTCACCGGAATGGCTGCGGGGATGAGTCCTTCACCGTCATACATTTGCTCGCGACGTCCGGCGAACATGCCGGCCTGGTTGACGACATCGTCTTCAAACAGCGTGGTGTGCGGCGTCCCCGCACGACAATCCGAAAGGGTCACGTCATACGGATAGCGATACCCGAATCCGCCCTGGTACACCACGTGGGTTTTCCCCTTGCCCTTACGGCTTGGACTCAATGCCCTGGGCGTCGCGGTGACGGTCAGCCAGTAACGCAAATCGCCGGGCTCAACCTTCATGCTCATCTTGCCTTTGTTCCATAGCGGCGAGTAGCGGCACTTGCCTTCCTCATCGACGGCGACAATGCACACCCGCCAATCGCTGAAGGTTTTGGAATCGTAGTGACCGGCGAAATCGACGCTCAGTTCACTGGCATCTTGGTCGGCGATCAGCCGGACCAAGTTCACCCCGAACGCTTCGGGAGCGAACTTCT
The DNA here is from genome assembly GCA_905182475.1 of Akkermansiaceae bacterium. GTDB lineage: Bacteria > Verrucomicrobiota > Verrucomicrobiia > Verrucomicrobiales > Akkermansiaceae > Luteolibacter. Next base: position 2,661 of record CAJJBR010000006.1, read on the forward strand.
GATCGCTTCGGTAGCGACGCTTCTCGCGGTCGAGTTCGATCAGCGAAATACGTGTCGGCATGGCGTAATGGCCGCGCAGGCCCATTTGTATTTCGTTATCGAACTCGGCGAAGCGTGCCCCGACCTGTCCGAGCAAGTCGCCCATTTCGCGGATCCCGTCCTTGAACAGGCCGCGTTCTTCACCGACGCGAGCGATGGCGTGCATCGGGGTGGGTTCTGAGGGCGACATCATTTGCGCGATGGAGAAGGAGAAGGTGTATCCCCAGTTCGGATCATCGCCGATGACCGTCCAGGCGTAGGCACCGGGGTACCATCCCCAGAAGAGGTTCTTCCACGGTTTGACCACCTGGAACATCGCCTTCTCGACCCTCGCCGGTTCGCCAATCAGCTGCCCGGAGTCGCACAAGGTCTCACCGCCACCGAGTTCCCCCGGTCCGCGAATTCCATGTCCCCATTCGTGGAACAAGCCCAACCAGTCCCCATCCCCCCCACTGCTGGCGCCATAACCGCCACCGAACCCGCGACCCTGAATCTTTCCGTCCTTCGTCATCGTTCCGCCGACACGCAGGCGGTATTTGTATTTCGGCTGCTGTTTCGGTTTTTCCGAAAAGAACATGAGATGTCCGCCGTGTTCCAGGTAGGCCCACCAGTCTTCCCATCCTCGCATGATGAGATTCCGTCGACGCTCAGCGCCTTCCTTGTCGTTCCAGTCCAGCCAGCGTGAGCCGTGCCCATCATTGGGCGGTTCACTGCCGAGGGTCGCGGTAAAATGCTTGCTGCTGAGGTGCGTGGTCCCCGGCGTGTAGAGGGGGTTGTCGGAAACGGGGTCATTACTATTATGGGAAGCGGGTATCCTCTCGATCCCCTCCTCAAAGGTGTTGTCACGGAGGACCTTCATCTGCTTCTCGTAGAGCTTGGTGATATACAGTTCATCCGCGTCGCTGAAACTGCCGCGCGTAAAGCAGCGCTTGCGACCATCGGGCAAGCGCAGCACAACTGCCGGCGCGAAGGGCTTCTCGATGTCACCACCCCACGGGTCGTTGATCGCACCGATTCCGCGAAAGCTCAGAAGGTGCGCTTTGAATTGTTTCTTGCCGCGCAGCGAGATCGGCCACCACTTGGCCATCTTCGTATCCTTGGCGGTCATACTCTCGGGACGTATCGTCCAGGTGCGCGGCTCCTCTTTGGGTTCCTCGATGAAGTCGACGCCTTGCTTGGGCCACCATTGCACGACACGGCTCTGATAGCCTTCGCCGGGCTTCTGTTCGATCACATCCCGCGAGACGTCGTCCCGCAGTGCGCCACGCAGCTTGATCCGCTCAAAAAGCGGCGCCTCCTTGGCCAGTTTCTTGTCGATCTTCGATTCTTCCGCGATTGCGCCAGGGGCAAGCAAGCCCACAAGAGTCGCCATCAAGATCAAGCGTCGAGCCGGTGAATTCAAAGCACCTCGCCGCGGCAGAGGAACACCCTTTCGATTTTGAATGGATCGCATCACGCTACTACGCCCAAAGTCGGGCACTTTGGTCACAAAATTTACA
>CAJJBR010000007.1 GCA_905182475.1 Akkermansiaceae bacterium
AAATTTTAAATTTTAAATCCGAAAAGAAGAATGCAGAAAATAGCGGTTCTTGGGTTGGGCATCGTGGGATCACGGGTGCGGGAGTTATTGGTTGAGTCTGGATATCACGTTTCCTGCTGGAGCAGGACGGAGCGTGGTCTGGATGGTGAAAAAGAATCGCCGGAGGCGGCCTTGGAGGGAGCTGATCTGGTTTCGCTCTATTTGAAGGATGTGGCGATGGTGCGGGAGGTTTTTGCTAGAGCGAAGGTGGGACTGAAGCCGGGGGCGTTCGTGATGAATCACTCGACCATCGACCTCCCGACGACGATTTGGTTGGCTGAGCAATGTGCTTCCAAAGGCTGTGATTTCCTGGATGCACCGTTTACCGGTAGCAAGGACGCAGCGGCCGCGGGACAGCTGCTTTACTATACAGGCGGGGACGAGGAACTGGTGGAAAAGGTTTCAGATTTCCTCGCCGTGAGTTCAAAGGGTAGCATCCATTGTGGGGAAGTAGGTTCAGCAACGGTTACCAAACTCGGTACGAACCTGATTTCCGCATGCACGGTGCAGGCGATGAGTGAGGCCTTAGCGATTGCGAAAAAGCACGGGGTGAAACCCGAAGTATTCACGGAAGCAGCGATCAAGAATGGGAGCGGATCGCCGTTGATGGCGATGAAGTATCCGGGAATGCTCGCCGGCGATTTTGAACCGCATTTCACGATGGCAAACATGTGGAAGGATAGCCGCTACGCCCTCGCCTTAGCTGAATCGGCAGGAGTGAATCTTCCTGCGATCTCTGCAGTTTCCGCGAGGATGGGAGAAATGTGCGAGGATGGATGTGCGGATCTCGATTTCTCTGCGCTTGCCCTTGCATATGGGGAAGAATTAAATACGGATAAACACGGATAAACACGGATGGAAGACTGGGTTGATATTGATTTTGGAGGGGAAGCTGGCGTCTTGGAATTTTCGGGGCCGGATGCGGTTCGGTTTTTGAACGGGCAGGTGACGCAAGATGTGCGGAAGGTGATGGGTAGCGAGCAGGTGCTGCCGAGTTGCGTGACGGATGCGAAAGGGAAACTTCAGTTCCGGGTGTGGATCGCGGAAGGGGATGCTGAGGCTGTGCTGGTGTTTTGTAGATCGGAAATGATTTTGGATCTGGAGACGAGGCTAACGCGGTATTTGATCGCCGATGATGTGGAGGTGAAGGACAGGAGCGGAGATGTTTCCATCGCTGATTTCGGTGCGGTGGAAATGGATGAGCGGGAGCGGATTGAAAAAGGGATTCCAAAGTGGGGGGCGGAGCTGACCGAGGGAATGCTGCCACCCGAGGCCGGTCTGGATGCAACCGATATTTCCTACAACAAGGGCTGCTACATTGGGCAGGAGGTGATTTCGCGGATCAAAAGCGCCGGTAAGGTGAACCGCAGGTTGATGAAGCTTTCTGCAGGTAGCACTGGGGAACTGAAGGATACGGAAGGGAAGGTTTGCGGGGAGGTTACGAGTGCCTCAGGAGGCGTCGCCTTGGGATATATCAAGCGTGTTGCGGAGGGAAGGGAGCTGTTTTTGGATGGGAATCGGATCGATGTTTTATAGTGTTATGATCGCGCGACTGACACGTTTCGGAAATTTCTCTTTTCTGAGCGTTGAGAGAATCCATGCTTCCACGACATGACTTCGGATTTCTTGGTGGTAGGGGCAGGTATTGCCGGTTTGTCGTTCGCTTTGCGGGCGGCGAAACACGGGACTGTGGTGATTTTAACCAAAGGAAAAGCGGAGGAATCGAATACCGCCTGGGCGCAGGGAGGGATCGCCTCGGTGTTACCTCAGGATCTTCGGGCGGATGGTGATACCGTGGAAAGCCATATAGCCGATACGCTTGGTGCGGGGGCGGGGCTTTGCCATGAGGAGGTGGTGCGCCGCATTGTTGAGGAGGGCGATGATGCGATTGACGATCTCGTGAGTTACGGGGTGGAGTTCGACAAGGAAGGTGACCGTTTCATGCTGGGGAAAGAGGGAGGACATAGTCACCGCCGTATCCTCCACGCGAAAGATACGACCGGTCGGGAGGTTGCACGGGCAATGCTCCAAGCCGCGCGTAATGAGCCGAACATCACTTTGCTTGAGAATTATTTTGCGATCGATCTGATCACTTCGGACAGGCTCGATATCGTTTCGAATGACCGGGTGTTAGGTGCTTACGTGCTAAACCGGAAAACGGGCAAGGTGACGGTTTTCCGTTCCGATCGGGTGGTGCTGGCGGCCGGTGGATGCGGGAAGGTGTATCTCTATACGACGAATCCGGATTCGGCGACGGGTGATGGGGTTGCGCTGGGTTGGAGGGCGGGTGCGACGATGGCGAACATGGAGTTCATCCAGTTCCACCCGACTTGTTTCTACAATCCTGCGGCAACTGGCCCGGAAGCTCGTTCATTTCTGGTGAGTGAAGCGGTGCGCGGAGAAGGAGGGATTTTAAGAAACGATAAAGGAGAAGATTTTACCAAGAAGATCGATCCGCGGGGTTCACTCGCTCCGCGCGACATCGTGGCACGGGCCATCGACCGTGAGATCAAGAAGACCGGTGCCGCCTGTGTGTATCTTGATGTGACCCACAAGCCGAAGGGTTTCATGAAGGAGCATTTTCCATACATTTACGAGACGCTGCTGAAGTTTGGAGTTGATTGCGAAAAAGTCCCGATCCCGGTGGTTCCTGCGGCGCACTATATGTGTGGGGGGCTGAAAACGGATGTGACGGGGAAAACTACGATTCGTGGCCTGTATGCCGTTGGCGAGGTTGGCTGCACTGGCTTGCACGGAGCGAACCGTTTGGCTTCGAACTCCCTACTGGAGGGGAATGTGGTTGGTCGCCTTGCACTTGAGGAAATGATGCGTATCTACCCGCCGGACAAGCCGGTGATGGATGCACCAACGATTCCGGAATGGCACCACGGCGATGTAGCGGAGCCAGACGAACTGGTTGTGATCTACCACAACTGGGATGAAATTCGCCGCCTGATGTGGGACTACGTTTCCATCGTCCGCACTGATAATCGCCTTCGCCGAGCTGCGGCGCGCTTACGAAATTTGAAGAAAGAGGTTCGCGAGTTTTACTGGGGGCACCGGGTCAATGCCGACATTCTCGAACTACGCAACCTTGTAGCCGTCGCAGGACTCATCGTGGAATGTGCACTGCGCCGCAGGGAATCGCGGGGGCTACATTACACGCTGGATTACCCGGAGTCCGAAGACCGTTTCATCAAGGATACGACCTTGCGGAAATTTTAGGAAGTTACCTCAGTGCGTCGTCGGCTTGTCCTATTCTTCAGTTGCCTGATTCTTTTGTTTTTTCACGGGGGCGGAAAGTTTGCCCCAATCCACTCCGCCCGTATCGAGGCGTATCAGTTCGCTGGCATAGACCGCATCTTCGTTCCGCGGATCGATCTCTGCCGCGAGCTGCATCAGATAATGGGCGAGGACGGTATTCTCCGCTTCCGGTTGCTGAAGTAGGAGTTGCCCGCGAGTGAGTAGAAGTCTCGCGAAAACCTGGGTGCTGTAGTCGCTCTCTGTTTTTCCGGGGACAATTCCTTTCGAAAGTTGAAACTGGGTGACGAGCGCCTGTTTGTTTCTTGGTGAAAGATGCATCGCCAGTGCGAGCGCTTTACGACCTTGGGTGAGGGATGCTATCGAAGCCCCGTTTTCAGAAATTTCGTTTGCCGCATAAGCTGCAAGATTGGAGGCGTATTCGTCGCGCTCGGAATCGAGCATCACGATATCCCGGGTAAAGAGGCTGTTTCTGATCTCAAGCTTCTCCCATGTGAACTTCGTTTTCTCCTCGGCCTGGAGTGAAGTAAGCGCGAATGCCGCAAGGATCGGGAATTGCCAAAATTTCGTCATCGCATTAGAAGATGGGAAAACAATGGGGGCTGGCAAGTGACAAATTCGGACGATTTTCTCGCGGAGCATACTACAAAGTTGCATCGCAAGCGGAGCCTTCGCCAAGATTTGCGTCGGCGAATCGAGATTTACAAGGGTGACTCGTCGGTGGTTGTTCGCGAAGTGAGGGCGTATCTCAAGGAACGGCCGAACATTGGCGTGGTTGCGATTTATTCCGCCTTGCCGGGGGAAGTCGATCTCCACTCGCTACTGGAAGATGAGGAAAGGGCCTGGGTGTTTCCCAAAGTGGAGGGGAATGACCTTGTTTTCTATCAGGTGAAAAGCCTGTCAAAAGATCTCGTAACAGGATCTTTCGGGATTCTTGAGCCAAAAAAGCGGCTGAAACCTTTCGAAACCTCGGAGATCGACCTTTTCCTATGTCCGGGGCTCGGTTTCGACCATTCTGGCGCGAGGATAGGGAGAGGGCGTGGTTTTTATGACAGGATACTCGCTAAAGCGCGGCCGGATGCCGTCAAACTGGGCGTATGTTTCGGCTTCCAGCTTGTGGATAAAGTGGACATGGAAGAGCACGACATCCCTATGAACAGGGTGATTGCCGGGTGAGTGGCGTTTCTCTCTTGCAACAATCGGATGTGGTTCTAGCTTAAACTCATTATGAAACAACTGCTCTGCCTTGCCGCTGCATTATCGTTTTCCATTCCGACGAACCTCTCCGCACACTGCCAGGTGCCTTGCGGGATATACGATGACAACAACGTCATTTCCTCGATGCACACCGACTACGTGACCATCGAGAAAGCGATCGACCAGATTACCGAACTCTCCAAAGACCCTTCCGCGAACGCCCACCAGCTCACCCGCTGGATCATCAACAAGGAGACCCACGCGCAGTCCATCCAGGACAAGGTTCTGAATTACTTCCTTGCGCAACGGCTAAAGCTTCCTGCGGATGATAGCGAAAAAGAACTCTATGCGAAAAAGCTGGCTCTTTGCCACGAGGTCATCGTCGTGGCGATGAAATGCAAGCAGTCCACTGACTCTGCGAACGTCGAGAAACTGCACGACCTCCTTCACTCCTTTGAGGAGCACTTCGGAACCAAAGAGGAGGAATAAACAATTTCTTACTCTTTTAAAATTGCTGCTCTGGCGGCTACGATTTTGACCGTCTCTTGTGCGGGCACACCTCCCGAGGTTGTTGCTCCGCGCACCGATACGGAACCTCCGAAGAGCAAGCCGGTGAAGATCCCCGTCGGTACGGAGGAGAAGGGGAAATACACGGGCATAGGGATGGGTGATTTCTATCCGCTCCAGCAATCCGGAGATGTTTTGATCTATGACGTTCGCGGTGCGTATTTCTACAATATCGATCATATTCCCGGTGCTGTGAATTGGCCTCACACGAAGTATCAAGAGGAAATCCAGCAACGCGACCTGGAGATACAGAAAGCACAGAACGCAGGGAAAAAAGTGGTAATCTATTGCTTCAATCAAGGCTGCCCAGAGGCGCGCAACGTCGCAAAGAAGCTGACGCGTCGCGGCTACAGCCTGTCGGTATTTTCCGCTGGGATCGATACTTGGCGTGACGCCGGGCTGCCGATGGAGTGATCAGGAGCAGGAGTGTTTCACCCGCAATGCGATTCCCTTTTGCTACAGGCGTTGAGACACAACTTCTCCATAGGAAATCGGTGGCTTAATCCTTTTTTCGTGGGAAGTTTTCAGCAGAGAAATCGGAGTCAGGGCGGAATGGCACTGTTTTAAGCGACCCGTCGGCGATTGCTGCCGGAATTTGCGGATGGGAAAACCGAGTATGTGATTCCAGTTATTCCACAAGAGATGGGAATCACGAATCCGACGAATCTAACGAATCAAGACACTGCTCGTCCAATTTCCGTGTATTCTGTGGTTCATCTTCTTCTCTTCATTCGTAGGATTCGTTAGATTCGTGGTTCCTTCCTCTTTTTGTATCTGGCAGTTCTATGGCAGGAGTTCACCATCAGTAGGCACCAGAGAAGCCCCCGATCATTGGCTTAAAACAGTGCCATTCGAGTCAGGGCGCAAATGCTGACCCCATTTGCCGATTTGCCCGATGCTGATTGTTCGAGAAGATCCGGAATGGGGGATGTTTTCTCGTCTGCGGTGTGCAATCATCTGAATCTTCTCTCCAAGAGCCACCCGATTCATGACTAATAACGATATACTTCGCCGCCTCCGCTACGCCTTTGATCTAAACGATGGACAGATGGCGAAGTCCATCGCTAACACCGGAGCGGAGTTGAACGCTGCCGAAGTAAAGCGCTGGCTTTCGCGCGAGGAGGAGGATGGTTTCCTGGAGCTCTCAGACGCCGGACTGTGCCGGTTCTTGGATGGCTTCATCATTGAAAAACGTGGGCCTCACCCCAGCGGCTCCATTCCAGAACCACTGGAATTTATTTCCACGAACGAGGTTTTGAAAAAACTCCGGATCGCGCTCGCCATGCGAGAGGAAGACGTATTGGAAGTCTTTGAGCGTGCGGAATTTGTCGTCACCAAGGCCGAACTCGGATCGTTCTTCCGCAAGGAAGGACACCGTAATTTTAGCAAATGCCCCGAGCAGGTGCTGCGGAAATTTATCCAAGGACTTGGAAAGGCGCGCGATCCCGAGGAATAGTTAAGGGCGTCTTTTTGCAGATCGCGTAATGCGCACAGAAACGTCCGACCTGCTTTTGGGCACAGCGTCCGACATGACAGAAAACTCCGCTTGCGGGGGAAGGGTAGGCGGACGAAGAATCCGCCTATGAAAAAACCTATCCTGATGGAGTCCTTCCAAATGGGAGACCTAACGCTTCGTAATCGAATCGCCCTCGCGCCGATGACACGTGCCCGCGCTGGCGAGTCGCATCTGGTCACGCCTGCGGCCTTACCGGAAGCGCATCGTGCGCGCGCTCACGCCCGGCGTTCTCGCCATGTGGTTGGTGATCATGTTCCTTAGCTATCTGATCGGTATCGGAGTAGGGGCGGTTCAGAGTTACCTGCTGGAGAATATCGGGCAGGCCTTTGTCCGAGATATTCGGGGGGAACTGTTTTCGAAGTTTGAATCTCAGCCACTCGCCTATCACAGGGATAGAAGCACGGGTGAGCTAGTCACTCGCATCACCAGCGATATCTTCCAGCGCGCAAGAGCCGCCGCGACCCGTATCATGGAACTTCTCGACGAAACGACTGAGATTACTGAAAGCGAGAGCGCCTAGTCTCTGGAAAACTCTAAAAGTAGGGTTTGGGGACGGAAGGTTGTTCGATCCGTCGTGTTTTTATAACTATAATACTTCTCGCTACGAGCCGGCAATCGCTTCATCTTCGAAGATGTGAGGGTTCTATGTATTTCCATTTCCGAAAAACGTCTTTAATTTTTACTTTTGAATCTTTTGGTCAACCTACCACTCTTCCATGACTCCTGATGTATTTTTGATTGAAGATAACCAAGTATTAAAGGCGATCATGGTTTCCTTTTTGGAAAGGATGGAAGGAGTGAGTTTGTGCGGTTCCGCTGAGAACGCTGAAGAAGCCTTGGAGCAATTGGAATCTTTGCATCCTGATCTGGTGCTCGTAGACGGTTCACTTCCTGGGATGAGTGGAAGGGAATTCGTGTGCGAGTTGAAACAACGGTGCCCGGAGATCCGTTGTCTCTTCTATTCAGGTCGGAATGAAGCCGAGATCGTACAGGGAGTTTTGGATGCGGGTGCCTGCGGTTACGTCGTGAAAGGTGGAAATTCGAAGGATTTGTTAGAAGCGATCTCCCTTTCTGTGGATGGGAAATGCTACATCAGCCCTTCGGTGGCCGGTTGGGAAGAGCTGGTCGCTCATGTCTGATCACCATCTGTGACACAGGGAAAGAGCTGTCGGATGGTATTGATGAGGTTCTCCCCAGCCTCGTCCTTTTGGATGAAGGCTGAGGCTCCGGCCTGGCGCATTGCCTCGCCTAAGATATCCTTCTCATGGAGGGAAATGCCGATGACGACGGTCTCCTTCCGCTGCCGTTTGATTTCCTTGGTGGCCTCGATTCCGTTCATATTCGGCATCGAAATATCCATCAGAACAAGATCCGGCTGGAGCGCTCGAGCCATCTGGATTGCTTCTGCACCATCGGAGGCCGCTGCGACGATTTCGAAATCCAAGTGTTGGGAAATGATTCTCGCTAGCCCTTCGCGCACAACCTCGTGGTCATCCGCAATGAGGATCCGCAGACGTTTGCCCGTAGCTCTCCTAGTTAAGGTCTCGCCTGATTCTTCCTCGCCCGCTGCAGTATTGCTCGGAGCTTTAATCATCCGTCGAGTTAGGGGCACGGTGACGACAAAGCGGGCTCCTTCTCCGGGGATGGAGTCGATCAGCATCGTCCCGCCAAAGGCCCTGATTCTTTCTTCGATGCTGAAAAGTCCGAATCCCTTTCCTTCGGCGGTACGCTCGGGAACGTTGAAGCCTTTACCCCCGTCTTCCACCTTGATCTCGAGGCTTTTCCCCATGACCTGGACCTTGACCCCTGCGTTATCTTCCCCGGAATGCTTGACCGCATTGAAGAGAAGCTCGCGAACGACATTGAATAGCAAGGTTGCCAGGGATTCATCCAAGTGCTGGAGATCTCCTTCCGTCTCCAGTCTTACTTTCAGACGATGGGTTTCCTCGAAGTGATTGGCGAGCCACGCAAGCGCCTTATCGAAGTCGCCATCCTGTAAAACGGGTGGACTGAGTTCGCTGACGAGACTGCGGGCCTGGCTAAGAGTTTTGTCGAGGAGTTCGGATACGATTTGTAATTCGTCGGCTGAAACGGTCTCGCCCGGCTCGACGGCGAGACGCATTTTCGCGGCGATGATGAGCTGCTGCACGTCGTCATGGATGACTTGGGCCACTTTGCGCCGGGCTCGTTCCTCGGAGTTGGTGATTTGCGAGGCCAATTGGTGCAAGTCTTCGGCGCGCCTTTCGGCGACGGAGGTGCGCTCGATGACTTGCTCTTCCAGCCGCTCGGCCCAGAGTGCCTGCTGTTCGATTAGAACCCGTTTATCTGTGATATCCTGATGGGTTCCCACCGTTCGGTAGATTTTGCCATCGCGGAAAAAGGATTTTGCGCAAGCTGCAATCCAGCGGATCTTATTTTTGTCCTCACGGCTGATCACCCGGAACTCGTGGTAGTAATCGTGCGATCCTTTGGGATCGAGGAGCTCGTCGACCTTCTCCTGAAGGATTACGCGGTCGGCCTCGTGTACGCCTCCGATAAAGGTCTGGTAGGTGATGTCTTCGTCCATACTTACCCCCCACAATTCACGACTGCGCTTATCCCAGAGAACCCGGTTGTTTTGGACATCAAAGTCATGAGTGCCGAGATTGGTGGCCTCCTTTGCGATCTTAAGTCGTTCCTCGCTCTCCTCCAAGCGATCGAGAACGAGATCACGCTCGATGACTTCGGTCAAAATATGAGCCGCGGAACTGATGAAGTTGACGTCGTCCGCGCCAAAGTCCCGTTTCTCGGTGGAGTGTGCGCTCAGCACGCCCCAAGGCTTATCGGGGCTGCCGAGAACCATGCTCATGCCGCTTTTGACCTGATGATCATTCAAGAGTTTGTGGCCATGAAACCTTGTCTCCTTCGATAGGTCGGCCACGATCACAGGGCGATTCTGTTGCAAGGCGAATCCAGCCTGCGATTGGCTTCCGGCGGGCACAATTCCATCGCCGATAAGCTTTTGATCCCATCCGACCCCGTTAACCATTACCAGCGATTCGCCGTTGGGGGAGAGCTGGAGCAGATTGGCCATTTCCACACCGAAGGCCTCGACGAGAGATTCGGTCGCACGATCGAAGAGTTCCTTCCGGCTGTCCTTTTTGACCGCAAGTTGACCGAGCCGAGCCACGCAGGCCTGTTGACGCTCGCGGACTTCGAGGGCGCGGTAGCTTTCCTTCACCGCACCGATATCGGTCAAGGTGATCACGACACCGGCGATCTGATTTTCCGAGGTGCGGAAAGGCATGATACGGCGGAGGAACCAGCCCGCGTCATCTAGGAGCACTTCCTTCTCACTAACCTGCAGGTTTGCCAGCACGGTGCGGGCATCCTTGAGGAGTGTATCGTCGCTGATCCGCGACGAAAGATCGCTAATTGGTCGCCCTTCATCAGTGGGGATAATGTGCAGAAGATCGCGGCATGGCGGGGTGAAGCGGCGGATGCGGAGGTCGGAATCCAGAAAGATGGTGGCGATCCGGGTGCTCGAAATGAGGTTGGTCAGATCGTTATTGGAAGTCTCTACTTCGCCTATCTTTTCGCCTAACTGGGAATTAACGGTGCTCAATTCCTCATTGAGGGATTGTAACTCCTCCCGGGAGGATTCGAGCTCCTCGTTGGTTGACTGAAGCTCCTCGTTGGTGGACATGACCTCCTCGTTCGATGCCTGTAATTCTTCATTGGAAGCCTGCAATTCCTCGTTGGAAGCTTCTAGCTCTTCGGTGGTGCTTTGCTGATCCTCGCGGGTGGCTCCGAGTTCGTATTCGAGTTGTCGCAAGGTTCCCACATCCTCTTCCGAAAGAACACTCATCGCGGAACCCGATTCAGAATCCTGAGCCGAATTACGACCTTCGACGATTTCCTGGAAGGTAATCAGAAATAGTGCGGAGTTATTCTTTTGCTGAATCGGCTCCACGGAAACGCGGACTGGGGCTTCTTCCTCGGCGGGTGACTGGACGGTGGCGTGGATTATTTTTCCTTCCAGACGCGCAGCCCGGATCAGGCCACGGACTTTACCCTCTAAGTAGCGTGCTAAGTTGGCGAAGAGCTCTTTGGACGGCTGGCCGGAGGGAGTATTGAGATAGGGAGCAAGCGCCCCGTGATAATATTGGATGACATAGTCCGAATTGACCAGAAGAGAGGCGGGGGCATAATGGTCGAGCAGAACCTTGCTGACGAATTCGACTATCGCCTGGTTCTCCGAGTTATTAGGATTGATGGGCGGCGATGACTTTTGGGTTTGTGGAGGCTTAGGACGGGGCATCGTGGGGATTTTGGTAGCAGTTAAAGAGTCCCTTTTTATCTTCCGGTAAATGCGAGAGCTCTTGGAAATGGGGTCGAAGATATCGAGTGAATTCGTGATGGATTCCGAACTACCAAGAAGAAGAATTCCATCCGGACTTAAGGCAAAATGAAAGAGCTTGCTGATTTTTTCCTGCACGGACCTCTCGAGATAAATGAGGAGATTTCGGCAGCTGACAATATCGAGGTTTGAGAACGGAGGATCGGAGATCAGATTCTGTGCGGCAAAAATGCAGTATTCCCGAACTTTTTTGCTCACCTGGAATCGCTCGCCCTCTTGGGTGAAAAACCGGTCGAGCCGTTCCTGAGTCAAATCGAGGCTGATACTGGCAGGGTAAATTCCGATCCGGGCAATCTTGATTGCGTCCTGCGACAAGTCGGTCGCAAAGAGTTGGAAACTGATTTCCTTTTTCTGACGCTCTATTTCTTCGACGACCAAAATGGCCATTGTGTAGGCCTCCTCACCGGTCGAGCAGCCGGCAATCCAGATCCGAAGGTTTTCACCAGATTTCTTTTTCTTAACAAGCGGTCGGATCACTTTTTCGGTTACTGTCTCCCAGATCTCGCGGTCGCGAAAAAAACGAGTCACTCCGATGAGGAGATCGTTGAAGAGAGCATTCACCTCGTCCGCGTCATCGCGCAGGAATTTCAGGTAAGCAGAAGCATCCTCGAGACGCCTCAGACCCATTCGGCGCTGAATTCTACGGTGCAGGGTGCCCTTTTTATAGCATCGGAAATCGTATCCCGTTCTGGCGTGGAGGTGGCTGATGATTGACTGGAATTGATTCGGCGAGGACTCGTGGAGATGACGACTTTCGACCTCACCCTGGAAATATGGATGGCTGAGAAAATCGGAAAGAGCCTTGGGTATTTCTGCAATCGGGAGGGTGAGATCCACCATCCCGCTGGCGATCACGCTGCGCGGCATACCGTCGTATTCGGCGGAATCAGGGTCTTGTGCGATGGTCAGACCACCCGCTTCCTTAACTTCCTGGAGACCCTGGGTTCCATCGCTTCCGGTGCCGGTGAGAACAATGCAGATCGAGCGCTCACGACACTGCTCGGCCAGACTCCGGAAGAAGTAATCGACTGGCATGCGCATTCCACGTTCCGTAGTCGGCTCTTCGAGAACCAAACACCGGTCTTTGATGCTGAGATATTTTCCGGGCGGAATCACATAGACCCGATTCGCTTGGAGAGGGCAGGGCTCGCTCACCTCGACCACTTCCATTGCAGTATGCCGACCCAAGAGATCACTCATATGGCTCTCGTGATCAGGATCGAGATGCTGGATGATCACGATCGCCATCCCGGAGTCCGCGTCCATCGCCTGGAGGAATCGGCTGAGATCTTTAAGACCACCTGCGGAAGCCCCTATGCCGACGACCACACATTGTTCCGAGTCCTCTGCCGGGGGTGACACCGGTAAGTCAACATCCTGCAAGTTGTTACGATCAATTTTTTCCGACATTATCTTAGCTCCCTCTGGGGTCGGAAGTAATGTGCGCTTGACAGGTCATTGACTTCAATGATTTTCCCGAAATGGCCGAGTGATGATTCCTGATATGTTGAGTTTTAATTTTCGCGTTTTTCTAGATAGCGGGGACTTACTCCAATTACTGGTTGGTCTCGACCCATGGCTGATTGATCATTTTTTAATCAGCGCGGTCAGGACGCCGTGGAGCATGCGGAGGTCATCGTCGCTGGAGTTGCTGCGGGTGAGGACTGCGCGGAGCTTTCGGATGGTGTCTGGCCGTTGTCCTTCGGCTACGAAGAATTGAGATTCGTCGAGGGCTTGTTCGAGTCGGGTGAGGAAGGCGTTGGTATCTTCGCGAGTCGCTGGGAGATCCGAGCTGGTGATGGGTGCGGATTGGACAGAACTGCTTTGCCGCCATTCCCAGCCGAATAATAGGACTGCCTGTGCGAGGTTTAGTGAAGGGAAGTCAGGATTGGTCGGGAAATGGATGAGGCGGTCAGCGCGCGACAGAGTTTCATTGTCGAGACCGGAGGCTTCGGGGCCAAAGAGGATGGCGGTTTTGGGCGGGGGAGAGGCATCGACGATTTCACGGACTGCTTCGCGAAGGTCGAGACCGGGTATTCTGAGGCTGCGCTGGCGGGCAGTAGCGGCGAAGACTCGCTGGCAATCGCCAATCGCGTCGTCGATGTTGTCGTAGAGTTTCGCGTTTTCGAGGACACAGTCAGCATCGGCGGCCGTGGCGCGGGCTCTTTCATTGGGCCAGCCGTCGCGCGGTCGGACCAGTCGCAGCTGATCGAGGCCGCAATTGAGCATGGCGCGGGCGCACATGCCGATGTTCTCGCCGAGTTGGGTTCCGACGAGGATGATGACGGGTTGGGCTGAGACGGAGGAGGGCATTTGATGGGAGTCCGGTTGACGGCGCTTACTGAGGAACGATGTTATTTGGGTCAGATGTTTCCTAGCAATATTTTAGTGGAAATATCCACTAGACGATTTGCTTTTGTTACAGGAGGAAGCTCCTGACCCGATTGGCGCGGATTTAAGCGAAATCTCGGACATTTTGTGGCTTCTAGGAAATGCTGGTGCCGAAAAGATGCGTCGCCCTTTGCGGAACGCCGTCCTTCTAGGCGGCTGAAACGGATCTACATCACGATTCCGGACTCAAAATCACTCCTGTCTACAATCGGAGAAGGTTTCACCGCCAAGTCGCCAAGCAAGATAAGTTGGGCAAATCGATCTCCCCAAGGAGGGGCTGCATTTTGCTGCCCAGCAACCTGAGCCTCTTCCCCAGCCATTTCCTCCATTCTTATCCGGCAGCAGAATGCAGCCACTCCTTGGGATCACTCCGAGGGAGTGATGGGGATTTCGATGCCTTTGCTGGTGGGGGTGTTGCTGGTGCCGGCGGTGGAGTCGACGGGGCCTCTGGTCTCTGGTCTCTGGTCTCTG
>CAJJBR010000008.1 GCA_905182475.1 Akkermansiaceae bacterium
ATCACTCGGCACTTTCCACTTCTTTAATGAAACCTACCTCCCTAAAACTCGAATTCGACACCCCTCAGTTCCTCCAAGGCCTGATCGCAAACGACAGGCGCAACCTCTCCTACCTTGAAGAAGCGTTGGAACTCAAAACCGTCACCCGCGATGGATGGATCGCCTTTACCGGCCCGGAACAGGCAACCTTGCTCGCAGAAAAAGTTTTCCAAGATCTTGAGTCAACCCAACGCAACGGTCGCCACATCACGGAGCGGGATTTCCGACTAGCAGTGGATATCGGGAAGGAATCCGGGGACACGCCGCTTAACTCCCTTTCCACCGTCAAACTCGTCGGCTCCCGTGGAAGGAAGGCAGTTTCCCCACGCACCCCGAACCAACTCGCCTATGTAAAGGCCATCCAGGAAAACGACGTGACCTTCGGCCTAGGCCCCGCCGGCACCGGAAAAACCTACCTCGCGATGGCCGTAGGGCTAAACTTGCTCAAGCAACGGAAGATCCACCGCATCATCCTCACCCGCCCAGCTGTCGAGGCTGGTGAAGCGCTCGGTTTCCTCCCGGGGGATCTGAAAGAAAAGATCGCTCCCTACCTGCGCCCGCTTTACGACGCGATCAATGACATGCTTATCCCCGAGGAGGCAGAACGCTATCTAGACGAGGGCGTGATCGAGATCGCACCCCTCGCCTTCATGCGAGGTCGCACGCTTTCCCGATCTTTCGTGATCCTCGACGAAGCACAGAATACCACTCGCGAGCAGATGTTCATGACTCTCACCCGCCTCGGTGAGGAATCGAAAATCGTCGTCACAGGTGACGCAACACAGGTCGATTTGAAGCCTGGCGTCCGCTCCGGCCTCCACGAAGCGGAACACGCTCTCGGAAACATCAACAACATCTCCTTCATCCGATTTTCACCGGCGGACATCGTCCGCCACCCCATTGTCGAACATATCGTCAAAGCCTACGAGGCATACAGGGAGTAGCTGTGGCGTCCCGCCGCAGGCCGTGCAAGAGGCGTCCCGCCTCCTGTTGCCTCAGAAATTTATGGTTTCCATGTTCCCCGCACTTGTACAAACTCTTCCTGTTGCCCACCCGCATCACCCCCACATGTTCCGTCAGTCACGTCCCCCCGACCCTGACCAAGACCTCGTTTCCCGCGCCAAGGATGGCGATACGCGGGCTTTCGATGCCTTAATCTTGAAGTATGGTGATAAACTCTTCGGGCTCGTCTATTCGATGACGAACAACAAGGAGGACACCCACGATCTTCTCCAGGAGATTTTCGCCAAAACCTACCAATCTCTCCCCAAATTCCAGGGAAAATCGACCTTCTACACCTGGATCTATCAGATCGCGACGAACCGCACGCTGAACTTCCTGAAGAAGCGCAAGAACCGTGCAACAAGCAGCATCAACGAGATGGAAGAGGCCATCCATCAAGACCCCGCACTGATCGATACCACCAACGATGCGAACCCCGAGCGACAGTCCAACATCAACGAGCTCCAGATAAAATTGAACGAAGCCCTGATGAAGCTGTCTGAATCCCACAGAATGATCGTGACGCTGTTCGACATCCAAGGCCTATCCCACAAGGAAATCGCCCAAGTGTTGAACAGTTCCGAAGGGACCATTCGCTCACGACTCCATTATGCGCACTTGCAACTTCAATCCGCTCTCCAGGAAATCTGGGAAGAAAGATTTTAAAAAGTTCTCACATGTAGCGTTGATATTTTATAAATCTTAATCATCAACCGCCATCAAACCTTCGGTCGAACAAATTAGCAACCTCCTCTCCCAGCGCAGCAACCTGCGCCCTGAGGAAGGTTATTAGCAGGATTTCCTCAGGAAATTCCACCACAACCAGCGCGTCGAAGCGACTTCGATGTCCGCTCCTGCAGCGTTTTTCGAGAAGGTCAAATCATGGTTCTCCGAGGTAAGCCCCTCCAAATAGGCTTACGGTGCAGGCCTCGCCTACGCCACTGCTACGATTGCGTTCTTCCTGGTTCCCCGCGGAGCCGTTGTGGAGACAATGCCTCTCGCGCCGGTGAACCACCAGGTTGTGCCCGCTCCCTCGCTGGAGCAATTAGAACAGTTGGATCTCGATCCCTCCACCAAGGGAAATACGGGCGAACAAGTGTTCTAACCAAGGGCGATTTCCAATCATGGTATCCACCAACCGCCCCGAAAGGCCGGTCGCAGTTCGCTTCATATCTGCGCTATGTCTTGTTTCCTATCTCTTGATCGATTCCTCGTTTGCTGCACCGGAGCCGATCAAGATCGAGTTCCCTTCCGGTTCTGGGACTGCATGCGCGATCACTTCCCCTAGCCCCGAGCTATTGGTTTCCGTGTATTCGGGCTCATCCATGCTTTCGAAAGCTGACTAGATCGCCGGAAAAAACCGCACCGAACTCCAATCAGCCGGCGAAGACAAGATCACCCGCCTCTGTTTCTTTAAAAAATCCACAACCAAATATCTCCCAAGCAGCCCTGTGGGCGGATGATTTCCGAAACGAGAACCCCGGCACCCTCCGTGCCGTTGCTTATTCGAGGACGACGAACTGCACTTTCGAAAAGTGGGTTACCCAGATCGGCGACAAGGTCCTTCCGCTCGGACTCCTGAGCGTTTCTTTCCAAAATGAAATCCCCCCTGCCGGAACTCCCCTTGTGGACTCGAAAGGAAAAATCATCGGTCTGATCCTTCAGTCCACTTCACCCACAATGGCCTACGCGATCCCCGCACAGGCCGTCCGCCGCGTCCAACAGGACATGGTCAAGCACCGCAAACTCGTCAAAGGCTGGCTTGGCATCGCGCTCAGCCCCGGCTCACAGATCCCGCGGATCACCAGCGTCCTCCCGAACTCCCCCGCCGCAGGTGCCGGGATTTTAGCAAACGACATTCTCGTGAAAGCCGGCGCCTACCCAATCGCCCGCTACCCAGATGCGGTGAATGCCCTCTTCTATTCCGTCCCAGGACAAACTACCTTCCTGCAGGTTCTTCGCGACAACCGCCGGCTCAATTACAAAATGACGCCAATCGCAAAGTAGATTGCCCCAAACCGTTAGAAACACCCCAGCTCGGGCATCACAAATCAAAAATCAACCGGCTCGAAATCATCTCGCCGTAGCGAACCCGCCCCCTCTTCCTTGAGAGTTGAAATTTGAGTTTTGAAATTTAAGCCACCTGCCGATCCACGTCCTCGCGCAAATTCTCGATGATGTATTCCTGTCGGCTCGGGGTATTTTTTCCCATGTAGAATGCCAGGAGCTCTTTCACGCCCTTTCCTTCTTCATACTCGACCGGATCGAGGCGCATGTCGTCTCCGATCATGAATGCGAACTCGTCGGGTGAAATTTCGCCCAGGCCTTTGAAGCGGGTGATCTCCGCGTTCTTACCAAGTTTGGCGATTGCTTTCACACGCTCTTGTTCCTCGTAGCAGTAGATCGTTTCCTTCTTGTTGCGCACTCGGAAGAGCGGTGTTTGGAGGATGTAGAGGTGACCGTCGCGGATCATTTCCGGGAAAAACTGGAGGAAGAATGTGAGCAGCAAGAGACGGATGTGCATGCCGTCCACATCGGCATCCGTCGCGATCACTACCTTATTATAACGCAATAACTCGATCCCGTCCTCAATGTTCAGTGCTGCCTGAAGCAGGGCGAACTCTTCGTTTTCGTAAACGATTTTCCGTGGTAGCGAGTAGGTATTCAGCGGTTTTCCACGCAGAGAAAATACGGCCTGCGTCTCCACGTCTCGGCACTTTGTGATGGAGCCGGATGCGGAGTCGCCCTCGGTAATGAAAAGGGTGCTTTCTTCGCGGCGCTTGTGCTTTGAGTCGTATCTTACCCGGCAATCTCGAAGCTTCTTGTTGTGGACTTTCGCTTTCCGGGCGCGCTCACGGGCGAGCTTCTGGATGCCTTTGAGATCCTTGCGCTCACGCTCCGCTACGAGTATCCGTTTTTGGATAGCCTCTGCCACTTGCGGATGCTTGTGGAGGTAGTTATCGAGGGAGGATTTTAGAAAGTTTCCGATGAACGCCCGTAGAGATTCACCCCCGGGAACGATCACCGAGGAGCCGAGTTTTGTCTTCGTCTGGGACTCGAACACAGGCTCGATGATGCGAACGCATATCGCAGCTTCGATGCCAGCCCGGATATCAGAAGGCTCGTATTGTTTTTTGTAAAAGCCACGGATCACCTGAACCAAAGCCTCGCGGAATGCCGCCAAGTGGGTTCCGCCTTGGGAGGTGTTCTGACCATTTACAAACGTGTAATAGTCCTCGCTGCTCTCCGCACAGTGAGTGAAGGCGATCTCAATATCATCTCCCTTCAAGTGGATGGGCGGATACAGCGCCTCGCTCTCTATCTCCTCACGCAGGAGATCCAACAACCCGTCCTTCGAGCGGAATTTCTTGCCGTTAAAATTGATCGTCAGAGCCGGATTCAGGTAGGAGTAGTAGCGGCACATTTTCTCCACGATGGGATCGCGGAATTTCGTCCGGGTCGGAAAAATCCCCCGATCGATATCGAATGCGAGGCGAGTGCCGTTGAGGCCGTCGTCCTTGCGCGGCTTCTTCATGTCCACCGTCAACTCACCTTTGGAAAATTCCAGTGCCTTGGTCTCACCATCACGCCATGCTTGGATCTCGAAGAAATCAGAAAGAGCATTCACCGCCTTGATGCCGACCCCGTTAAGACCGACTGACTTTTTGAAAGCCTCGCTGTCATACTTCGCACCGGTATTAATTTGCGCCGCGCAGTCGAAAATTTTCCCCAAAGGAATCCCGCGTCCGAAGTCCCGGACTTCCACCCGGCTCTGTTCATCGATCACGATTTTCACCTCTTTCCCGTGGCCCATGATGTGCTCATCAATCGAGTTATCCACCGCCTCTTTAAGCAGGATGTAGATGCCATCATCCGAGGAGGAGCCATCGCCCAACTTCCCGATGTACATCCCCGGCCGCAACCGAATGTGCTCCCGCCAGTCCAAACTCCTGATGTCGTCTTCCGTGTATCCCGCTGCCATTGCTACACGTTTCTAAAAGACCCGGGCGGGCGGCGCAAGCGCAGAGAAGAAGTAGCTAAGGAATCCTGCCCCAGGCCGCTATTGAGGCATCCTGCCTCACGAATCCCTTACTTTCACCCCGCCACAAATCGCACCTCCACCTTCCTCCCCAACGCCGCAGCTGCTTTTCCGAGACTCGCGACCGTAAGCGACGGATTCTCCGGATCGAGGAGACGATTCAAGGAAGCCCGGCTCGTGTGCATCCGGTTGGCAAGCTCGGTGCGCGTCACCTGTTGCTCGGAAATGATCTCTTGTAACTGGAGTGCCACCAGACGCTTCAAGGCAAGCGCTGTGACTTCTGGCAATAGTTCCTCCTCTTCGAGAAACTCGCTAAAATCACTTCCGCGATGTGGATTCTGTTTTGTTTTCATTAGTTCGTTAGTTGGTTCGTAAATAGGTGGATTGCCTTTTCCGGGCGAGATCGAGTTCCTGTCGTGGTGCTTTCTGGGATTTTTTGATGATGCCATGGAGAAGGATGATCTCCTCATCGACCATTATGAAAAACACCCGGGCGATCCGATTTCCTAGTGATGACCTCACTTCCCAGAGTCCTCTTCCCAAAGAATCGACCAGTGGCTTTCCCAACGGCCAGGCCCATTGGACGGTTAGGATATCGGCACCAATCGATTTTTTCTCGCCAATAGGAAGTTTCAACAGCCACTCCCGAACCGGTTCGTTGCCTGCCTCCGTCTTAAAAAAGCGGATTCGTAACGGTCGCGGTGAGGGAGTCGCCATCGCTGGAAACGTATCAAAAAAGATCCACTCTGCAACGTCTGAATTTCAGTTTCAGCTTCCTTGTCGCATTTCCTCTTGGCTACCGCATCCCGCTACCTATCCTCCCCCCATGAGCGATACAGCCACAACAATCTCCGAAGACATCAAGACCGCCATGAAAGCCCGGGACGCCGCCGCGCTGATCCCGCTGCGTGCGTTGAAAAGCGCGCTGACCAATGCCTCCATTGAAAAAGGTGGGCTGGGGACGCTTTTGGAAGAGCCGGAGGCGCTTGCGGTGATCCGGAAACAGATCAAGCAGCGGCAGGATTCCATTGAGCAGTTCGAAAAAGCAGACCGGAAGGAGCTTGCGGACAACGAGAAGGCAGAGATCGCCATCCTTTCCAAATACCTCCCCACCCCTCTGACAGAAGAGGAAATGACAGCCATCGTCGAGCAAGCGGTTTCCGAAACGGGAGCCAGCTCGAAGGCAGATATGGGGAAAGCGATGAAACGCGCTCAGGAGCTTGCTGACGGTCGTGCCGATGGAAAATTCCTCTCCGGCGCGGTGATGAAGCGGCTTTCGTAGAAGCAAGGCGTCCAGGGTGCCGGAGTGATTCCCAGCCGTAAAAACCGCCGGACACGGACACAACACCTTTGGCGTTGAAGAACATTCCTGACCCAACATCCGGGGTAGCCTCCGTTGCACTCCAGCACCCCCCGGCTTAAATCCGCAAGCCCGTTGGTCTAGGAAGACTGGAAACGGAGATTGGAGATTGAGGCAACCCTGAAGTCAGAAGCCAGAAGCAAGGCCACAAGAATCTGATCCGTGTTCATCCGCGCCTGCTATGCCCTCTGGGTGCATTTGACGAAAGATTTAAGCTTCAAGTTCGTCGATGTCCGCTGCGCTACCATTGTGGTTCCTCTTCCCATTCGGCATTGCCGAATTTCCAAGCCGTGCTAACCATTCCTACCGAATGTTCGAAGTAAGACTGAAACCGGATATGGTCGAGCGCGCCCTGCTCGTTCGATTCTATTTTGATGCCCGCGAGGAAGAGGAGTCCTCATCGTTGCTCACAGAGCTTGGCGAGCTCGTCTCCACACTTGGAATCGAGGTAGTCGATTCCGTGCTCTCGCTTCCCCGTGAGATGAAGAAAAAGTTTCTCTGCGGGACAGGCAAGGCTGCGGAAATTGCAGAACTGGCGAAAGCCCACGAGTGCGATGTCATCGTCTTCGATAACTGCCTTGCCCCCTCCCAGCAACGTGAGTGGGAAAGGCTCGCCGATCTCTGCGTGATCGACCGCGAGGAAGTCATTCTCGATATTTTCGCGAAGCGCGCACAATCGCGTGAGGCCACCCTCCAAGTGGAGCTTGCCCGCATGCAATACGCCCTCCCCCGCCTTGCAAGGATGTGGGGTCACCTTGACCGGGAGTCGGCAGGCTCAGGCGGCGCAGGTGGTGGTGGTGCATCGCGCGGCATGGGAGAGAAACAGATCGAGGTGGACAGACGTCTCGCCCACCAAAGCATCGACCGCTGCAAGAGAGAGCTTGAGCAAGTCCGCAAGCAGCGCCAGACCCAGCGCAAGGAACGCCAGAAACTGGAAACGCCTCACGGCTCCATCGTCGGATATACGAATGCAGGTAAATCCACTCTGCTGAACATCCTTTCCGACTCCGACGTAATGGCGAAGGATATGCTTTTCGCCACACTAGACACGACAACCAGACGTATCGAGCTACCTGATGGTCAGCCTCTCCTCATCACGGACACGGTCGGCTTCGTTCGCAATCTTCCCCACCGTCTGGTGGAGGCTTTTAAAGCAACACTTGAAGAGTCCGTCCTCTCGGATTTCCTAATCCACGTACTCGATGCTTCTGCTCCCGAAATCGAAGTTTTCCACGAAACAACTCTCAAGGTTCTCGAGGAACTTGGTGCTGTGGACAAACCAATCATCACCGTCCTAAACAAGATCGACATCGTCACCGATCCGGAGACGCACGCCTACCTAGACCGCACGTTTCCCGATGCCATCCGCGCCTCCTCCATAACCGGTGAGGGAATGGACACGCTGCTTAAAGAATGCTCACGCATCCTCGCAGACCGAGTTTCCCGGAAGCACTACCGCATCCCACAGAAACGAGGCGACCTCCTGAACATCCTCCACAAGGATGCGAAAGTCCTTTCCACCGATTACGACCAGAACGACATCCTCGTCAGCGCAGTGGTTCCCGCCGATATCGCCGGGCGACTTGAGGATTTCGTCGTAACCGATTGAATCCATCCACGCGCAATTCCGTCACACAACTAGACCATGCGTCTTCTTCAGACCTTACTCTTTCTTCCTTTCTTCGCGGCCACCGCCTTTGCTCAGGTTCCGGTCCGCGAACGTCCCGTGCTGAAAGCCCTTCCGCTCGACTTCGAAGAAACTGTGCCATTTGTTGAGGAAGCTATCCCACCAGCCGATGCCAACCTTTTCTCCCCTGAAGCATCGACGCCTGCCCCGGCACCCGCCCCTGCCGCAGCCGCAGCCGCAGCCGCCGCAGTCCCCTTGAAAGCCGCTCCTGTCGCCGCCCTTACCCCTATCGAAATGAAACCCACTGGAGACGATGCCGTCCGTCTCCAGATTTTCCTCGACCAATCAAACTTCGGTCCCGGCGTGATCGACGGCCGACCCGGACGCTTCACGGAGCTGGCAGTACGGTCTTGGAACGAGCACCACGGGTATCCGCTAGATAGCTGGACTGCCGTGAACATCGCGGCTCGCAAAGCCATCCCAAACCCATTCGCCGTAGCAATCGTTCCGGAAGTTTCCGCAAAATGGGTGAATGTAAATCTCCCATATAAAAAGGCGGAGCAGGCAAAAGAAAAGCAAATGTCCTACCGCTCCATTGGCGAATTCATGTCCGAGCGCTATCACACGACCGTCCCCTACCTCATCAAACTGAACTCTTCCTCAAAAATCTACGGACTCAAGCCCCGCGAAACCATCGTCGTTCCCAATGTCGCCGCCTTCAGCATTGAGAGTCTCACCGGAGCGGTCTTTAAAGAAGACCAAGCCCTCAGCCAACGCCACGCGGTTATCGATACCAAGCTGAACCAAGTCCGCATCTACGAAGCCAATCTCCGTGCGCTCATTGTCGCCCATCCTGAAGCTCCCAGCAGAGTAGCCAACCGATCCCTAGTCGCAGCTTTCCCTATTACTCCAGGCAAGCCTCAGTTCATCCGCTATGGGAAATGGGAAATGAAAAACGCCGTCGAGCTTCCCGTCTGGCGCTACGACCAGCAACTCCTCGACACCGGAAAGCGCGGCACAGAATCCCTCAACATCCCCGGAGGCCCCAACAACCCCGTCGGCGTCCTATGGTGCGGCCTATCCAAACCCGGTATCGGTATGCACGGCACCTCGAACCCGGAAACCATCGGCCGCTCCCAATCCGCCGGTTGCATCCGCCTAGCCAACTGGGATATCGTCCGTATCCCCGGCCTCCTGCGACCAGGTTGCAGCGTGGAGATCCGATAAATTTCAATGCGCACCTTCACCAAATTCTCCCTCCGCTTCGCAGTCTACCTTGTTGTGGTCGGTTACCTTGTTTCCGACCTTTTCCTTTTCAACGGCCCGCTCAACAAACGCATCCAGTCCTCGAATCCAAACAGCCCCGAATCCATTGCCAAGGCCAAAGCCAACGGCGTCGTCGCCCGCGTTTTCAATCACCTCATCACTAGGAAGCAACTCGACTTCGCGATTTACGAAAGGCTCTGGCTCGAAGGAAAGCACCTAGAAGACCTTTCCCCTGGAGACAGGAAACTCGTCACCTATGCCGCATTGGGCGATCTCATCGACCACGAACTGATGCGAGTCAAGGTAGCTCACAACACACTAACGCTTACCGTCTCAGATGAGGAAATCGACGAACGCCTCAAGCGCTTCGTCGGAAAATTCGAAACAAAAAGGCATCTAGAAACGGCGATGAAGGCCAGCGGAATTCCGAATGAGAAAGCGCTCCGCAACCGCATCGCCGCCCGAATCCAGCAGGAGAAATACGTCGCCATGCGAGTAGATCCCCTAGTCAAAGTTTCCGAAGAGGAGATCACCGCGTTTTTCGAAGAGAACAAAAAGTCATTGGAAATCCCCGCCAGAATCCGAGCACAGCACGTATTCATCGCGACATTGAATAAACCTTCGGACGAGGCGAAACAAACACTCACCCAGGCGCTGACCGACCTGAACGAAGAGAAAAAAGATTTCGCCACCCTTGCCAAAGAACTCTCGGACGACACCGCAAGCAAAGGCAAAGCCGGCGACCTCGGTTGGATGTCCCGCGCCCGTCTTCCCGGTGATTTTGCAGAACAAGTTTTCACGCTACCCGAAAGTAAACCAACCCTCGTCCGTACAAAACTCGGCTGGCATCTGGTGAACCTCACTGCCCGGAAACCTCCGGAGGAAAGAACGCTTGAAGACGCCCGATCTGAAATCGTGGCTGCCTTGGCTGCGGTCAAACGCCACCAAGCCGTCACAGATTTCCGCTCGGCTCTCAGAAAATTCGAGGAGCATAAAATCGAAATCTTTCACGACCAACTGACACTCTAGCCGCTACCAAATTTTAACACGAACCGTGTTCTCTTCCTCGTCCCACTCGCGCTCTCGGCCTGCGCTCCTGTCACGAGGGAACCTCAAAACCTCTCCGACCTGAAACTTGAGGTTACCGAATACGCGGATTCGGCATTTTACCAAGAGGATCTCACTGCATCCCTCGCGTCCGCAAGGCCGTTCCTCACCGCACGGAGCAAACAAGTTGGTGAAAAATTGGCGATCATTTTTTAACCTCCGATTCCACAGATGGGCACCGATCTAAACCAACGATAGATCTAGCCGCTTAATCATGCTGAATCTGAGCCGAATGTCACTGTTTTAAGCCAATGATCGGGGGCTTCTCTGGTGCCTACTGATGGTGAACTCGCGCCATAGAACTGCCAGATACAAAAAGAGGAAGGAACCACGAATCTAACGAATCCTACGAATGAAGAGAAGAATATGAACCACGGAATACACCGAAATTGGACGAGCAGCGTCTTGATTCGTTAGATTCGTCGGATTCGTGGTTCCCATCTCTTGTGGAATAACTGGAATCACATACTCGGTTTTCCCATCCGCAAATTCCGGCAGCAATCGCCGACGGGGCGCTTAAAACAGTGCCATTCTATTCTGAGACTTCTTCCTTGTCGTCCGGGTTTCGAAATTTGAATCTGGGGAATGAACATCACAGTCCTCGACGGACACACCCTCAATCCCGGCGACAACCCATGGACCGCTGTCGAAGCCCTCGGTAACCTCACTGTCTACGATCGCACCCCCGTCGATCAGATCGTTGAGCGTGCGAAGGATGCTGACATCATTCTGACCAACAAATGCCCCCTGAGCAGGGAGATCCTCGCCCAACTCCCTAATCTGAAATTCGTCGCCGTCCTTGCCACAGGCTACAACATCATCGACACCGCCTACTGCGCGGAAAAAGGCATCCCGGTTTCCAACGTCCCGATCTACAGCACGGATGCGGTTGCCGAGTTCGTCTTTTCTATGATCCTAGATTTCTTCAAGCGTCCAGCTCTCCACAGCACCCTTTCCCATGAAGGAGCTTGGGAAAGTTCGAAAGATTTCTGTTTCTGGCAAAATCCCAATTTCAGCGAACTCGCAGGTAAAACCCTCGGCGTCATCGGCTTCGGGAGAATCGGCCAGCGAACTGCGGAACTCGGCGCCGCCTTCAAGATGAACATCCTCGGTCACTCGCGCTCCCGCTCCGCCAAAACATCCTTTCCCTTCGAATGGGCATCCATAACCGAGATCCTGGAAAAGTCCGATGTCATTTCCCTCCACTGCCCACTCACCCCGGAAACGCACGGCATGATCTCGGAGTCCTCCATCGCGAAAATGAAACCTACTGCGTTTCTAGTAAACACCGCCCGTGGTCCCCTCATCGATGAGCAAGCCCTGGCCGACGCCTTGAACTCCGACCGTATCGCCGGAGCCGCCTGCGACGTAGTTTCCGCCGAGCCCATCTTCCCCGGAAACCCGCTCCTTCGCGCGAAGAACCTCATCCTCACCCCCCACATCGCCTGGGCCGCCTACGAAGCCCGCCAAAGACTCATGGCAATCACCGCCGAGAACATCCGCGCATTCCAATCAGGCAAACTCATCCACACCGTATGAAATCCTGCTCATTCTTCTCCTTCTCACCGAGAAAGACATCGGTTCTGCATTACCCTCGCCGATCAGTCCCGATAGCATCAACATCACCCTATCTCCAAAAGGCACGGAGAAGATGATCGCCGCCACCAAGCCTATAGCCGGCGGAATCGACCGCATTGCGATCATGGTGGATGGAAAATTTCTCAGTGCTCCCGTCGTCCAGTCCGTCCCTCTCGGAAAAAATTTCGTGATCAGCGGCTCAGGATGAAGACGAACCTCATCGCCCGCATAGAAGGTCTCGAAATTTCGCTCAAGTCAGGAAAATCAGCTTCATCGGATTTCGACTACATACAGATTGCCAATGCTCTTCAAGGGCTCGCGAAGGCATTCCCCGAATCTCCCGGCATTGATCCAGAATGCGAAATGATTCCCCTGATCTCCAAGAGAATTCCGGAATTGGCACTTCTGTCGAAGAATTCCAAGGGTAAGAAAATCCCTTTGGCTAGCTTAAAAACCATTCTGGAACCTTATGTTAGTAGTGATAAGTCCCTGAAATAGCATTTTTTTATACGGAAATCCGAAATGAAATTCATTCGTTTTTCTTCTTGATCCGTTTCTCAATCAAACTTGGGGGACGCCCGCCCCGAAGGGGATCAAAACCCATAAAAAAACACACACGGAAATTTAAATCCGCGATGATGGCTCTCGTCAGTCTCGTCAGTCTCGTCAGTCTCGTCAGTCTCGTCCTCATTCCAAGTTGCACCAATACGGGCAACGCGAACACCAACACCGCCACGGCCCCCAAAGACCCGTATCGCGTGGAGTCCGTGCACCATGGCAAGGCATCCTGGTACTCCATCAAGACCAACTACGGCACCGCAACCGCAAGCGGAGAAACTCTCAGGAACAACGCCCCCACCGCCGCCCACAAAACCCTTCCAATGGGCACCACGGTGCGCGTGATCAATATGGCCAACAACAAGTCAGAAGTTGTCACCATCAACGACCGCGGCCCTTACATCAAGGGACGCATCATCGATGTGACCATCGGCACGGCAGAGAAGCTTAGTTTCGTAAAACGCGGCGTGATCCCAGTGAAAGTAGAAGTCCTTACCAAGGCTGAATCCGCAGCCGAGACCGAGTAATTCCACAACGAGAAATCACTCCCCCCTCTGCCGCATCCGGTATTTCCGGGGAGACACACCAGTATTTTTCCGGAACTGGCGGGTGAAGTAGTTGCTGTCGTTGTATCCGACTTCGAACGCAATTTCGGTCACCTGTTTGTCCGTCTGCCTCAGCATACTGCATGCTCGGGCAATTCGCCGACCAATGACCCACGCAAGTGGCGATGTTCCCGTCGCGGATTGGAACACCCGTAAAAAACTTCGACGGGACATGTGGGCGATCCTAGCCAACTCATCGACATCCACATCGTGGTGGATATTCCGTTCCAAGTGAGACAATGCTTCACCGATCCGAAGCAGGGCTTTTCCGTCAGATGAAGGATTCCGACCATAGGCTCTAGATAGAAAGCCGATAATCTGCATAAAGGTAGCCGTAGCCATGAACCCAAAACCGGGATCACGCACCTCCAACTCCCCTTCAAGGCGCTCAACAAGCTCGAGAACCAGCGCCATTTCCTTGCCGTTCAAACGCATCCTGCGCTTGGTCTTTGCGCGGGGATTCTGTGATGGCTCCAGCGTAAACAGCGCGTGGTAGCCGGCAACAGAGGTCAGGTCATGCAGTTGCATTTCCACCTGACCCGGTTGGTAAAGAATGTTCACCAGTTTCAAATCCTCCACATCCCGGTATTCATGAACGCGCTGCCCTAGGATCACGAAAACATCCCCGGCCGTCAGCTCCCAAGAATCTTGCCCGCTCACGTGTAGGCACTTACCTCCAGTCACGATCACGACTTCGGCGAATTCATGGGCATGCGGGTCAAAGGCCTGCTGCGGCTCCCGCCTCTCAACGCTTATCGGAAAGCCATCAGGGTGAAACCAGTCCTCATTTTTCAGCACCTTCTTCACTGGCACGATTGTGCTATTTTTTGGCAGCACAGTGTAGGTTTTTCTTCAAAAACCGGTTCAAGATGTCCGCCAAAAGAATTCGAAACAGACATTTAATGGCCAAAAAATCCAAACTCACCGCAAAATCTTACGCATCAGCAAAAGCCCGTTACGCCGAACTTGGTGTCGATACTGAGGCTGCAATGGCCAAACTGGCCACCATTCCCATCTCGCTCCACTGCTGGCAGGGCGACGACGTCGGAGGATTTGAAAACACGATAAAAGTCAGCGGCGGAGGAATCGCGGTAACCGGTAACTATCCTGGCAAAGCCAATACTCCCGATGAACTCCGCGCAGATCTGGACAAGGCACTCTCACTCATCCCCGGCAAGCACCGCCTCAACCTCCATGCATTCTACGGCGAGTTCGGCGACAAGAAAGTGGATCGTGACGAAATCGAACCAGCTCATTTCAAAAACTGGACCGACTGGGCAAAAGCGAACGGAATGGGCATGGATTTCAACCCGACCTGCTTCGCCCACCCCAAGGCAGAAGACGGATTCACCCTCGCCCATCCGAAAAAAGCCATCCGTGACTTCTGGATCGAACATTGCAAGCGAGCCCGGGATATCTCTGCGGTAATGGGCAAGGCATTAGGCTCCCCGACCGTAATGAACGTCTGGATTCCGGACGGCTACAAGGACACTCCATACGACCGCCTATCCCCTCGCCAGCGCCTCTCGGATTCCTTGGATAAAGTTTTCGCAAAAAAGCAGAACCGCAAACACATGCTCGACGCAATCGAGTGCAAACTCTTCGGAATCGGTAGCGAAAGCTACGTGGTCGGCTCCCACGAATTCTACATGGGCTACGCCATCAAGAACCAGAAGCTACTCTGCCTCGACGCAGGCCACTTCCATCCTACCGAAAGCATCGCCGATAAGCTCGGCACCGTCCTCATGTATGTTCCGGAGATTCTCCTCCACGTAAGTCGTGGCGTCCGTTGGGACAGCGACCACGTGGTCACATTGGACGATGCACTCCAGTCCATTTCCGCAGAACTTGTCCGCAACAAGCTACTTTCCAAAACTCACATCGGCCTCGACTTCTTCGATGCCAGCATCAACCGCATCTCCGCTTGGACTATCGGCACCCGCAATACGCTCAAGTCCCTTCTCATAGCCCTGCTCGAGCCAGCAACTCTCAAGGAAGCCGAAAAAGCCGGGGATCTCACTACCCGTCTCGCGCTCATGGAAGAACTCAAAGGTATGCCCTGGGGAGCTGTCTGGGATCAGTATTGCGAAACGCAAAACGTCCCTGTCGGCACCGATTGGCTCGACGAAACGCGGAAATACGAGAGTGAAGTCCTCTCCAAACGCTAATCTCAGCATCTCCGAATTTCAGCATCTCCGAATTTCAG
>CAJJBR010000009.1 GCA_905182475.1 Akkermansiaceae bacterium
GCCCTACTCCTTCTCCATCGCCTTCTTGAACGCGGCGAGGTCGGATTCGCGAATCGCGGTGTCTTCATCCCTAGGGACGACGGTGTTGTAATCCTCGGGAATGGTCTGTCCAATGACAATCATTAGCTCTTTGCGACTACTCCTTCTCCATCGCCTTCTTGAACGCGGCGAGGTCGGATTCGCGAATCGCGGTGTCTTCGTCTTTGAGGACGCCGATGTTGTATTCTTCGGGAATGACCGACTGGGGAACCGTGATGGCCGGTGCGAGGACAGGGCGGAAGCTCACAAACGGATAGGGCATGCCCGGTGTGAGGTGGCCTCGTGATCCCGACCGCACATAGCGTCGCCACTCTTTGGGTTCGGTATAGACGGCGCCCTTGGGGCTGGGGTCTTCGTAGAAGTTGTCCAATCCGCCGCGGACGACCTTGGACTTCCCGTCGCTAAACGCCACCGGGTCGGAGGCATCGCCGCCTTGGTACGGGGCGTAATCGTCGAGCACCCATTCCAGCATGCCCATGTGCATATCTTCCAATCCAAAGGTGTTGGCAACGCCGCCCTCGTTCTGGATCGCGTCGCTTTTTTTAGCTTTGCCCGAGATGATCTCCGCTTGCCTGCCCCCGATGGCATCGACCGTCTTCTCGACCTGCTCATCATTGAACGCACCGGTCGTGCCCGCACGGCAGGCATATTCCCACTCAGCCTCTGTGGGCAAGCGGTAGGCATAGCCCTTTGGCAATCGGCCGGCGGCCTTTTCACGGGCCGTGAGCTTCTCACAGAACTCCACCGCGTACTTCCACGAGACACCATCCATAGGCTTGTCTGTCAGGCTGCGCGTGTCCTTCCCGAGTTCCCCGGGACTATACGGGCCATTTTGGTGCAGTTCGGGAAGCGAGTAACCCCAGCTGCCCTTGCGAAAGAAGAGCGGGTCGTAGCCCGGGCGCATCATCGGAACATACTGGTTCAGCTTGATTTCCTGTTTCGCCATGTAGAACGGCTTGGAAATCGTGATGCCGCGCTGGGTCTCGTCCTCGCGACGGCCGACCTCGCCCTTGGGACTGCCCATGACGAATTTCCCAGCCGGGATCTTCACCATCTCAAGTCCATCCGGCAGGGCGAATTCCTTCGCCTGCATCGAAACGATTGGCCCCGCATCAGGTGCCGCAGCGCGCACCGTGGCGGTGCTCACCAGAGCGATTAATGCGATCAGTATAGTAGTCGTGTCTTTCATAATTTCTCTTATCTCTTATCTCTTATCTCTTCGCTCCTGTCCCCGCTACTTGTACATCCACGGTTTCATGCGTTTCAGAAAATGCTGCATGACCGGCTGGGCCATCACTTCGTTGTCGTCTTCGTAGGGTAAGCGTCCGTCCCAATCGACCGTGGTCGGCCAGGGCATCGCCTGCAGCGCCTTGGCGTAATTGAGTTGCCTGACATCCTCCGGAACATGGGGCGTATGCCCATCCAGCATCGTCTTTGTGAGATACGTAAGGTCTCTTGACCAGCCGCTCTTACGCAATAGATACGCTTCCAGCGGGTTGGTCTCGGCGGCGGCGGCTTCCTTGACATTGCGGATCCCACCGGAGGTCTTCCCGATCATCTTATCGATCTTATTCCGTTCTGCGATGAGTTTCGGATCCGCTTCGTAGCGCATCTGCACTTCCAGTTCACGCCGTTCCTTCTCCAGCTTCTGATACGCAGCCGTTTGGCGGGAGGCTTCTCGCAGTTGTTGCGAGAGCTTCTGTGCCTTTTTCCGCTGGCGTTCAATTTCAGCTGCTCCGGGAAGCTGATTCTGCCGCTTGCTGACCATTTTAGTCGCCCCCCTGCGCAACTTGTGGGTCAGATCTGACTCAAGTTTCCTGCGTTCACTGCTGCCCTGTGGGGTGGCTTTAATCTTCTCCCCCTGGTCTTTGATTCGTGCTTGCAGAGCGATGTACTCGGGATCCTGATTCATTTCCGTCTGTGCGGTTTTTCGCAGCGCATTGTACTGGAGATTCAATTCATGCTCGGCGGCGACTGCTTCCTTGTAGCCGGGATAACTCTCCATTGTCTCATTCATCTTCTTACCGATTTCATCCCGCATCGGCCTAAGCTCTGCGACGAGCTTCTGATACGCTTCGTCGTTCTTCTGGGCTTCCCGCATCTCCCGGTTCATCTCGTTCACTTTGTCTCGGAGCACTTGGGTTTCGGCATTGATTTCCTTGATGCGTCCGGCGGCGGACGCGGCCAGGTCCTCTTTTCGCTGGTTGACCGCAGCATAGTACTTGTCGAAGTACGCCGTCAGCGGATGCGTCTTGATCTGGTTTTCCACAAACTCTTTCCTCTTCTCCGCGAAGCCGGTATCGATGTACTTCGCCACGAAGCGCTCGTACACTTTCGGAGAAATACGACGCGGGCAGAGAAGCGGCACCTTGACCTTGCTGAAGTCCTCGTACACCTCGGTTAGGATCCGGAAATGATCCACCGCACCGATCATCGGTGCGCTTCCACCTAAACCGGCGGCCATCGTCGCCAGCCGCACCTTGCCCGGCGC
Source organism: Akkermansiaceae bacterium (assembly GCA_905182475.1). Classification (GTDB taxonomy): domain Bacteria; phylum Verrucomicrobiota; class Verrucomicrobiia; order Verrucomicrobiales; family Akkermansiaceae; genus Luteolibacter. Next base: position 2,531 of record CAJJBR010000009.1, read on the forward strand.
GAAAGCATCGGAGGCCCGGAAGTCGGTCTTGGTTTGGGCGATGTTCTTACCGTCCTGGAACAGCGTCATCGTCGTTCCGTCCAGCTCGGCGCGGACGACGGTCCACGCACCCGGTGTTACCTTGCCACCCCGACACGTCGCCTGCACGTCGCCAGCGATGCCCGCCAGCACCCATTGTCCATCGGCCGCTGCCAGTGACAGACGGTTGTGCTTGTCGTTTCCGAACATCCACACCGTTTGCGGTTTGTCGGAATCAACCTTCAACCGCATGTCCAGCGTGATCACTTCCAGGTCGGCCATCTCGCCGGGCAGCTCCGCCCATTGGTTCTTACCGTTGAATGTGAAGGCGCCCTCTTCCGCACCGTCCTCCGTGAACCCGGGGTTGCCGATGAGGTGGCCGTCAAAGAAGATGCGGTCGTCCTGGTGGACTCCGTAGACGCCCCCCTCCGGGCGACCCGTCCGCTCGTTGTAGTGATCTTCCAGAAGCACGGATTCGGGTTGGAAACACTCATAGTTCGCCTGGAAGTCGGCAGTCCCGGTGAGCGGTCCTAGCCTTCTTTGCGGTGCGTCGCTATCGTCCTCCGGGCTGACCCCCTGGACCGACGATCTCTCCTCGTTACGGATATACATACGCGAGTTCCCGCTGTGGACGCCTTTCATGATGGCCAGCTTCCCGAAGGCACGAGCCTTGTCCTTGAACACCACATCGCCGTAGGCAATCACGTAATCGTCAATCACTGCGTTATCCAACACCTTGGCGGTGTCCAGCACCATCGCGTGGGGGCCCACATAGGCGGTTGCTGCGACTTCGGCGCTGTCTGCAACCCAGCCGCCGCCGTTGGCGTGACGCTTGCCCTTGGAATTTGTGAGATGCCATTGGGCGGCCTCATGGTCGTCCAGCCCAACCAACGCCGCTTCCAACAGTTTGCGTTGTTCGGGGTCGGTCACCGGAATCGATGCAGAGATCATTCCTGCCCCGTCATACTTTTGAACGCGACGCCCGGCGAACATACCTGCCTGGCCAGCAACACCATCGTCAAACAGCGTGGTGTGCGGCGTACCGGCGCGACAGCCCGCAAGCGTGACGTCGTATGGATAGCGATACCCAAATCCGCCCTGGTACACCACGTCGGTTCGGTGGGTGCGTGGTGGTAGGTTCTTCGTAGGGCTCAAGGCCGTCGGCGTCGCGGTGACGGTCAGCCAATACCGCAGATCACCCGGCTGGACCTTGATGCTCATCTTGCCCTTGTTCCACAGCGGCGAGTAGCGACACTTGCCTTCTTTGTCGACGGCGACAATGCAGGCCCGCCAATCGCTGAACGTCTTGGGATCATAATGGCCGGCAAAATCAACCGTCAGCTCCGCGGCTCCCTTGTCGGCGGCAAGCCGGACGATGTTCACGCCGAACGCTTCGGGGGCGCACTTTGGATCGCTCCGGTAGTGACGCTTCTCGCGGTCGAGTTCGATCAGTGGAACGCGATTCGGCATGCCGAAATAGCCGCGCCAGCCCGCTTGTAGCTCGTTATCCAATTCGGCGAACCGTGCACCGACCTCGCCGAGCAAGTCGCCCGTTTCGCGGATGCCATCCTTGAATAGGCCGCGTTTCTCACCGACGCGAGCGATGGCGTGCATCGGCGTGGGTTCTTCAATCGATATGATGGTCGCCAAGGCGTAGGGAAAGACATAGCCCCAGTTGGGATCATCACCGATCACCGTCCATGCGTAGGCACCCGGATATTGTCCATAGAAGAGGTTCTTCCACGGTTTGACCATCTGGAACATCGCCTTAGACACCCGCCCCGGCTCACCAATCATCTGGCCGGCGTCGGCCAAGGTCTCGCTGCCACCGAGCTTACTCATTTCGCCGGAGGGAATCCCGTGTCCCCATTCGTGGTACAAGGCCAGCCAGGATCCGTCCGCGCAGCTGCTGCCACCGAAGCCGCCGATGCTGCCGCGACCCATTGTCACCCCATCCAGCTTCGTCCCTTTGACTTTTACGCGATATTTGTACTTCGGCTTCTCTGGCGAGTGATCCCAGTAGTTCATCGCTGAGCCGCCGTGCTCCATGTAGGCCCACCAGTCTTCCCAACCTCGCATGATGAGTGTCCGTCGGCGGGCGGCGCCCTCCTTGTCGTGCCAGTCCAGCCAGAGTGAGCGCGTTCCGTTGTCAGGCGGTTCACTGCCCAGCGATGCGGTAAAATGCTTGCTGCTGATGTTCGTCATCCCCTCAGTGTAGAGCGGGTTGTCGGAAAGGGGTCGATCCCTCCAAGAGGAAGAGGCAATCCAATCGATTCCTTCATCAAAGGTGTTGTCGCGAAGGACCTTCATCTGTTCTTCGTAGAGCTTGGTGACATACAGTTCATCCGCGTCGCTGAAACTACCGCGTGTGAAGCAGCGCTTGCGGCCATCGGGCAGGCGCAACACGACGGCCGGCGCAAAGGGCTTCTCGAGGTCATCACCCCACGGGTCGTTCATCGCGCCAAGTCCACGGAAGCCGAGCAGGTGCGCTTTGAATTGCGTCTTGCCACGCAGGGAGAGCGGCCACCACTTGGCCACCGATTCAGAGTCCGAGGGACCCCGATCCTTAGCGTTCATGCTCTCGGGACGAATCGTCCAGGTGCGAGGCGCCTCTTCGGGTTCCTCGATGAAGTCGACGCCTTTCTTCGGCCACCATTGCACGACACGTGGCTGATAGCCTTCGCCGGGCTTCTGTTGGATCACATCACGCGAGACGTCGTCGCGCAGTGCACCGCGCAGCTTGATCCGCTCAAACAGCGGCGCCTCCCTGGCCAGCGTCTTGTCGATCTCGGATTCGTCCGCAATCGCGCCCTGGGCAACCAAGCCCACAAGGGTCGGCATCAATAATAATTTTCTATAGTTCATGTTCTTCTTTATGGAATGCGGATCGACTTTTATTTACTAACTTTCGGTGCCAGAACGACACGGAATCCGAGGATGCCGTAGATGCTGTCCGGTTCGAAATTATTTCGGCTGGCACTACGGATGTAACGATATTCTTGTTGCTCGGTCGGCCGGGTGAGCTCGTTGGACAGGAAGCACCCGCCCCGCGCGACGCGACGGGTTTCGGACTTGCCTGTCCCAGACTTACGCACCGGGTCGGTCGTGTCTTTCAGATCATAAGGGCCATACGTATCGAGGCACCATTCGTACATACTCCCGTGCATGTCGTACAGACCCCATTGATTGGGTCTCTTGTTCCCGGCGAGATCGGGCTTGTCGTTGACCTTCCGGAACGTTGTGAACAATTTTCGATCCACCTCGCCTTCGACGTTGAATTTTCCTTTCGTCCCTGCGCGGCAGGCGTATTCCCATTCGGCTTCGGTGGGCAGGCGATACGCGTATCCCCTGGGCAGGCGACCGGCTTTGGATTCAGCCGCGTTGAGTTTCTCGCAGAACGCGTTGGCTTTATCCCAGGTGACGGACTCCATGGGGAACACATCGGTATCGGGAATGACGCGTCCGGCGGTGAAGTAGGGCCCACCCTGGTGTAATTCGGGCGTGGAGTATCCCCAAAACGCCTTCAGGTATCCGCCCTGATGATAATCGGGAACCATCAGTTGGAGGTATTGCTCCTGAGTGACTTCCAAAACGCCCATGTAGAACGGTTTGGAGAGGCTCACTTCCCGTTGGGCTTCGTCCTGGGAACGGCCGGTTTCTTTCTCGGGCGAGCCCATCATGAACGTGCCGGCGGGAATCTTCACCATCGAGAGTTTCGCGGTGGGGACGATCCACGTCCTCGCTTCCAGCGTCAGCAGTTGCTCGACGGGATCGGATTTCACTGAGGGTGGATCGTAGCTGCGTTCTCCCCTTTGCGGACGGACGGGAACCGAGCCCATATCCATCGCCATTGCCGCCTGGACCTTCTTTTTCAGTTCCTCGCTCGACGATTGCTTCGCATCGTCTGTGACGCGGGGATAATCGGGCAGCGACCCGCTGTGCGAGATCACCGCGTTGCTGTTGACGATGGGCTTGCCTTTGTCCGGTCCATACTTATGGGGCAGCATGCGCTCCATCCACAACTTCGCGGGTCGGGGTGCGCCTTCGTATCCCCCGCTCATATCCCGAAGGACTGCCGGGTCACTTTCCCATTCCTGTGTGGTGGTCCACTGCTCGGGTTTCTGGGCGATATACGCCAGTGAGAGATTACGTATGTCGTCACTGACGACGTAGCTGCCCTGTCGCTGAATATCCTCACCGAGCGACGCGACCGTCCGATCAGTGCCTAGGTAAGCGAGGACTGTCGTCCAGAGAAATTCGTCGGTGTTCCCTGCTGAGTAGGCCGTGTGCAGGATCTCATCGGCGAGTTTCTTATTGAGTGCGAACATCTGTTGTCGCATTTCGTAGGTGCCGGGCTCAGCATAGAGTTTCGCTTGTTGTCCGAGTGCATTTTTCGGGAAGGCTTTGACTCTTTCCATCAACGGGTGATTGTCCCTCACCTGACGTCCTTCTTTCTGTAGCGAACGCTGTTCCTTGGTTGCGGCCACATACTCTTCAGAGAGCTTCAGGTAGACCTCACTCTTCTGGGTAAGACGATCGCCTGCCTTATTCGCGGCCTGTCCCGTGCTTGAATACGTCGGGATGCTGTTGCGTATTGCATTTTCCCGTTTGCCACGCCTCCGATGCAAGTCCTCCTGTTGTTCACGCAGCAACTCTTTACTTTTTAACTGGACCTGGATTTTCTGCCACTGAGGGTCATTTTCCCACTTTTCTCTGGCGAGTATCTGAACCGCATCGTACGCCTTACGAGTCTCTTTGGCCTTCTGGGAAAGTTTTTGATACGCGGGGTCTCGCTCCAGTTCCGCCATCACTTTCGTCCGGGCGTCGCTGACGCGTCTATTTACTTCGTTCTCTTTGGCTCGAACCGCAAGCATCTCAGGAGATTGGTCGACCTGTTTTCGAACCTCGTTTGCTTCTTTGTCGTTGGCATCGAATTTCGCTTTCTCTGCGACAATCTTTGGCTGAGCTAGGAACTCCGTAACGAGCTTGGCCGTCTCGGCGTCCAATTTCGCCTGCAATTCCTGCTGTTGCTTCTTCAATGCGTCTACGTTTTCGCCTTGGCGCATCTTTTGCCCGATCTTGTTCGATTCATCTTTCAAGGCGCTGTAGAGCTTCGTCATCTCGGCCAACTCCTTGTTCTCGTCACCATGCTGTGCCTTGAATTCCTCTTCGGCACGCTGATTGAACTTCGCAATCCGCATGATCATGCCCTCAGGAATCCGGCGCGGACTCACCAGCGGAGGTTCCTTTACCTCGGCGGCAAAGTCGGTGAACACCTTGCTGTAAATTCGCACATAATCCACAGACGCCGCCAGTGGGTTGTTCTTCTCGCGGTCGATGGCAAAGAAGTTGCGCCGGGTTTCTCCGGCAGGGATCACCTCGCAGGGACGGAACCCGGTGGGCAATTTCGCCGACAGCGCGTTATCGACAAACACCCGTGCAGCCTTGTCGCTCAGTTCCAGGCGGATATCGCTCCATTGATCGGTTTTCAGCGGTTTGCTGCCCGTCGCAGAGGCGGTTTTTCCATCCACGGTCACGGCAAGGGTGGGCAGTCCAGCGTCGTTGACGGTCAATAGAATCCGGTTCTCTTTGTTGTGTCCGGCATCGAGGAGCGTCCCGCCTTTTCCTTTGAACTGCAGGGCGACATCCACTGTCGCTTCGCCCAGGTCCAACACGGTGGGTTCCAGCTCGGCGTATTGGGTCTTGCCGTCAAAGGTGAACCCTTCCTTCCCGCTCTGTTCATCCTTGAAGAAGCTCGGCTTTCCTTGCAGTTGCCCGTCGTAGAAAACCAACCAATTCCATTGCGGACCTTGTCCAAAGCCTACCTCTCCGCGTTCGTAGAAGTTGTCTTCCAGCAGGACCGTTTCGTCGCGCAGCATGGCGTAGTTGGCCTGGAGGAACGGGTGGACAAACTCAAACCGCTCCCGCAGTTCCGGCGTGGTGCGATGCACTTTTGTTCCGCCTTTGACGTCGAAGGTATAGATGCCCTTATGCGGGAGTTCTTCGGCATTGTAGTGCACTCGCGCTTGGCGATTGAAAATATTTCGTGAGACGCGAGCGTATTCGCTGACGTCGGCGTTTCCGCAGACGATTGCTTTACCGAACACTTTGGCGTGATCGCGAATGGTGACGCCTTCTCCGCTGACAATGGCGAAGTCTTCGATGCTGGCGTGATCCCGCACTTGTGCATGGTCGAGCACCATCGCGTTCGGGCCGACATACGCCGTCTCGTCCACCTGGGCGTTGCCGCTGACCCATCCGCCCCCGTTCTTGTGACGCGCGCCGAGGCTGTTTTCCAAAAGGTAATCCGCCCGGTAATTCATGATCCCCGGCTGGACATAAATCCACTTGTTGCGCCATCCATAAGGCTCTTCGATCCATCGCTCTTTCACGGCGTCGTTGAAGGCGTCCTGCCCTTCGGACAGCCGTTTCTTCATCGTCGTGAGGTTGTCGATTGTCTTTTCGTAATCGGGATGGTCGGGAAGGACAGGCCAGTCGCATTGGGTCCCGTGCGCCTGAGTGTTTTGACCATCGACTCCAGAGATGGCGTAGCGTCCAGCTTGTGGCCAGGCGAGTTGGAAGTTCATGTTGTCGGCGGTGTTGTTGCGCGGCGTTCCGGGGGCACACCCTTTGAGCAGGACTTCGAAGGGGTACTTGTAGCTGAACCCGACTTCATAAATCGCGTGATATCCCCCTCTGGGGTTATGTTTGGGCACCCCAAACGGAGTGGCCGTCACGGTCAGCCAATACCGCCGGTCGCCAGGAAGCACGTCCATCGACATTTCGCCCTTGTTCCACAGGGGCGAGTATCGGCATACGCCGTTCTTATCTACCGCCACAATGCACACCCGCCAATCGCTGTAGGTGTCTTTGTCAAAGAATCCGCGGAAATCTACGCTCAGTTTTTTCGCCCCTTTGTCGGGAACCAATCGCGAAATATGCACACCGTATGGCTGGGGGGCTTCATTGGGCGGGCAGCGATAGAGCCCTTTCTCCCGATCCACCGCAACCAAATACGATTTGTTGGCCGACACATATTGGTTTTTCGATAACTGTTGCACTTGCGTGTCGAACTCGGCAAACCGCGAACAGACCGTCCCCATCAGGTCGCCAAATTCCGCGATCGGCTCGTCCCACATCCCGCGTTCCTTCCCGACGCGCATATACCCGTGCATCGGCGACCCATCGCCAAGGCCGGTCAGCGACGCAATCGAGGCAATCGAATAGTAGGACCAGTTCGGATCTTCGGAAATCGTCATGTATCCCCCAGCGCCCGGGTACTGACCGTGGAAGAAATTCTTATACGGTTTTTCAGCCTGATGGCCGATCTTGGCAATGCGCCGAAGGTCGGTCGAGGCTTGAAAGGTGTCAGAAAGTTGCTCGCCGCCACCAAAGCTGAACCCGCTACGTACGCCGTGCCCCCACTCGTGGAAGAACGCCGGCGACCACGGACCGCCCCCGGCATCCCGAAGACCGCATCCACCGTATCCGCCACCAAACCCGCCCGGAATCCGCTTCACTCCGTCACGCATGGTTCCCGGGATCGTGATAAAGTACTTCACCGGTTTCTTGGCATCCCAGCCATACATAAAATTACCGGCATATTCGTTGAACGCCCAGAAATCTTCGAAAAGCTGAAATGTCCCCTTACGGTATCGTGTGGTTTCCTCTTTTTTGCGAACGTTGACCCAAGGCGACGGACTGTCGGGCTGGCTTTGCGCACCGGAGAGGAACATATAGTTCGGTGTTTCCAGTTGCATCGAGCCTGGTTCGTACATTGTTCCCGCAGGCCAATTGGCGGCGGCCCATGGTTTGGCCCGCTTCATTTTGACTGAAGCTTTGCGTATCTTGCCCATCTCCTTGTTGTAGAGTTTCAACATGACGGCTTGATCTTCGTCGGAGAACATCCCGCGAGCAAACCCGCGCAGTCGACCGTCGGCCAAGCGAAGCACGACCATCGGCGCGATGCCCGGACCTTCGGTGGCTGTATGGAGCTCGGTGTCAACGCCGATATCGTTTCCGATCGAGCGGAACCCGATGAACGTCGCCTCGATCGTCCCATCACCGACCGTATCAGCGTTGACATCGCGGTACCATCCATCTTGGGCGAGCGGATTCCCTTGGCCGGCACGGAATGTCCAGGTGCGTTTGATGGCCGCTTTGGGGATTTCGTTTTCCGGAATGTAGTCGACCCATTTGCGAGGCCACCAAGTCACCGTTCGGCGAGAGTAGTCTTCGGTCGTGGGCGTTTCCCCCTGGATGTCGAATTTCTCGGTCATCGGATGCTGGGACACCGGATACCGATTGAGGAACATGTAGTTAAAGTCGTCACCCGTCGCGGTGAGAATCTCCTCGCGGCTCGGGTAAGTTCCTTCCAACGACTCGGCCGACAATAACTTTCCCCCCGCATCGGGCGCGTCAGCGTGCACAGTGGTGCCGACGATCAAAACCGTCAGCGCCACCAGTATTGTTGTCGTATGTTTCATCGTTTCTTCTTGGTAGAATGCTCCAGGACTCCTGACCCCAGCCCAACTACTTCGCCAGCTCCTGCTTGATCTTCTGAATCTCCTTTGCATGGAGAACAAAAGCGCTTCGACCATGAGTGCCTGCGACAAGATCGCCGGTCCCCGCATGCAGTGCAAGATCATGCACCGCGCAGGTCGGCAGTGTCTTGCAGAGCGAGTGCCAGGTCTTGCCCTTGTCAATCGAACAATAGGCACCCAGATCGGTGCCGACATACAGGATATCCTGATCGGTCGGGTCTTCGCGTATCACGTTGATCGGCTCCGAGGGCAAGTTGTTGACGATCGACTTCCAGGTCTCTCCGAAGTCCGTTGTCATATAGAGATACGCTTCAAAATCGTCCTTCCGGTATCCGGTATGGGACACAAACGCGGTACCTTCATCATACTTCGATGCAACAACACGACTCACCCATTCGTCGGGCAACCCGGTGTTGATCTTCTTCCAACTGGCGCCGTCATCCATCGTCACATGCAGTTGCCCGTCATCGGTTCCGGCGTAGAGCAGGCCCTTCTTCAACTCGGACTCGGAGATACTGGTTATGGTTCCGAACGGGGCATTGCCGCTCCTTTCCGGGCCTGGATTTGTTGTCAGGTCCGGGCTGATGCGAATCCAGTTATCGCCCCTGTCCTCGCTCCTGAATACGTAGTTGGCGCCTGCGTAGAGCGTCTTCGAATCGTAGTGCGACAGGATGAAGGGAGCCATCCAGCCGAACCGCAGCCCCTCGCCGTCCGGCGCCGGCCCGGGACTGAGGCGGCTCTCCTCGCCCGTCTTCAGATTCCTTCGCTCCATCGAGCCATGAAAGCCTTCGGTATACAATGTATCCAGGTTGTTCGGGTCGATCTGTGTCACGTAGTAGTCCCCGCGGTGGTCCCAGTACCAGTGCTCTTCGCCCAGGGTGATGGGCTTCGCCTCGCCGCCGAGGACGCCGTTGTCCTGCGTCCCTCCCCATATCCTGTACGGCTCGCCGGCATCTACAGAGATCGCATAGAACTCGGCGATCGGCAGTGTATTCACGTGGAGCCAGATCTTACCTCTATCGTGAGATATATAGAGCCCGCCATCGGTGCCGAGCAGGATCCTGTCGGGATCGTCGGGATCAATGAACATGTCGTGATTGTCGCAATGCGGCGTGTGTCGATCGGCCTTGTACGAGAGCATGGGGACGGTGCGCTCGGTGATACTCGTTATGGTCTTACCGCCGTCGGCTGAATGGAGAAGGTTGAAAGCCACGATAAAGATCTCATCCTCATTGTCCGGCATGACCCTGATGAGGCAGAGGGCAAAATGGACGCCGGTCGGGACGCGGCCTTCATGGGTCTTGCGCCAGCTTTCGCCCCCGTCATCGGATCGATAGACTTCGCCACCGACACCGCGGTGGTCGCTGAGGATGTATAGAACCTTCGGATTAGAGGCCGCTATGGTGATGCCCATTCTGCCTGCATTCTCACCCGTGGGGAGTCCCTTCCCTATTCGCTTCCATGTCTTGCCTGCGTTGGTTGACTTGTAAAGAGCGCTGCCGGGGCCGGCGGTCTTATTATTCCAGGCCTTCCTGTCACGCTCCCAGGCAACGGCATACAGCGTGTTGTTGTCAGAAGGATCCATGGCCAGTTCCACGACACCGATCTTCTCGGAGATATAGAGCACCTTCTCCCATGTCTTGCCGCCGTCGGTGGTCTTGAATACGCCGCGCTCTTCGTTGTCGGAGTACAGATGACCGAGCGCAGCGACATACACGACATCATCATTCTCAGGGTCGATGATGACCCGGCTGATGTGGTGTGTGTCGTTGAGCCCCATGTTCTGCCATGTGTCCCCCGCGTTGGTAGACTTGAACACGCCCGTGCCGGCAAAGGCACTGCGCGACATCTGCGGCTCGCCGGTGCCGACCCAGACCAGGTTCGGATCCTTGTCGGACACCGTTACGACTGCGATAGAGAAAGTCGACTCGCTCTCAAAGATCGGCTTCCAAGTCGTGCCGTTGTTGACGGACTTCCAGAGATTCCCGGAACCGACGCCGCAGTAGAGCGTCGACTTCCGCTTCTTCACCGACCACACGCTCTCGATCCTTCCGCCCTGGATCCTGGGGCCAACAGCTGTCCACTCAACATCCTTGAATATCGACGATTCTCTCAGCTTCACATGGTGATCCCACGCCTTCATGCGCACTTCGGGCGACGTCGCCGAATCGAGCTCCACCTCGGCCGCGAGGCATAATGGCGCGATCATTGAAACCATCAACAGGTAGATACTGAAAGTGTATATTCCATTTGTCATAAGCTCGACTCCTTCTTCGCTTTTGCAGCCACAACCCGCCCATCCGCGGCTTTGGCCATGGCTGCGATCTCTTCGGTGCTTTTCACACCACGCCACATCTGCAGGGGCAACCACTTATGGCAATTCGGGTCCTCTTCACTTGTTTGTGGGTTCAAATCCAATGAGATCTACTTTACGCATACCCGAATCATAGGGGGTCAGCACGCCGATATTGTATTTCGGATCGATTGTCGGTTCGGGCACTTTGATTTTCGGTGCAAGTACCGGACGGAATCCCACCTTCGGATAAGGCCAGGCGGGCATCAACCATCCACGCGAGGCAGAACGCACATAACGCAGGCGCTCTTCGGGCTTGGAATACTGTCTATTTCCCAGCCTGGGATCGTCGTTGAACTGGTCATGCCCGCCGCGGACCACTTTGTTCTTCCCATTCACAAAGCTCACCGGGTCGGTCGTGTTACCGGTTGGGTACGGCGCGTAATCGTCGAGCACCCATTCCAGAACGCCCATGTGCATATTGGCTAATCCAAATTTGTTGCTCGTTTTGTGCGCCCTTCCTTCCTTGGCCGATTTCGCGGTTTCTTCATCGTTGAACGCACCGGTGGTACCGGCACGGCAGGCGTATTCCCATTCGGCTTCGGTGGGCAGGCGGTACTCGTATCCTTTGGGAAGTCGGCCGGCGGCGTCTTCACGTGCGTTAAGTTTCTTGCAGAAGTCCACCGCATGAATCCATTGCACGGCGTCCACCACTTGGGCGCCGGGCACGGCATCGGATGCCCACGCCCCATGCTGATGCAATTCTGGAAGATTGCGCCCATGCACACCGGACCCGCGAAGAATCGGTTTGTATTCCGGACGCATCAGCGGGATGTACTGGTTTTGCTTGATTTCAAACTTGGCCATGTAAAATGGCTTGGAAATCGTGACGGTGCGTTGGGGTTCGTCCGCGCCGCGACCGAGTTCGTCTTTCGGGCTGCCCATGGTGAACTTGCCCGCTGGGATCTTGACCATTTCGATCGTGTCCGGCAGGGCAAAGTTCTCGGCCTGCATCGAAACGATTGGCCCCGCATCAGGCGCAGCAGCGCGCACCGTGGCGGTGCTCACCAGAGCGATTAATGCGATCAGTATGTTCGTCGTGTCTTTCATAATTTCTCCTATCTCTTAGCTCTTAGCTCCAGTCTCCTAGCTCCTTTACTTGTACATCCACGGCTTCATCCGTTTGAGGTAGTGTTGCATAATGGGTTGGGCGATCACTTCTTTGTCCTTTTCATAGGGCGCGCGTCCATCCCAATCGACGGTGCTTGGCCAGGGACGGCTTTGCAGCGCCTTGGCGTTATTGAGTTGGCCAACATCGTCGGGAGTTGTCGGGAGCATCCCCGGCAACACCTTACTGGCAAGCGCAGCATGATAGCCCCAGTCCTCGAAGCCCAATGATTGCATCAATTGCGCTTCCAAAGGGTTGGCTTCGGCGGCAGCGGATTCAGTCAACAGTTTGAGTTGCTGTTCCATTTTCTGAACTTGCCCATCAATCTGTTTTTGCTCTCGAACGAACTTCGGATCGGGTTGATGCCGGATTTGTTTTTCCAGTTCCTTGTATTTTCTGTCTGCCTCTTTCCACTCGCTCGTTCCCTGAATGCTATTGCGCAATTGGTTAAGATCTTGACCGCTTCCATATAGATCCTTCCCGAGTTTTGTGGCCCCGGGGTACTCCCACTGCCGATCTTGGACCATGCGATTCCTTTGACCCTGCAATTCCTGTAGCTGCTTTTGTTTCTTTTCCCTTTCGGCACTTCCCTGTTTCATCGCATTCACCGCCTTCTGCAGCGTCTCGATGTTTTCTTGCAACGTGGAATACGCGGGGTCTTTCTTCAGTTCTTCTTCGGCCTTCTTACGAAACTCCTGGATTCCCCGCTGCAAGGTTTGGTTTCTCTTTTCCATTTCCTGCAATTTGGCGTTGGACCTCAGAATCGCATCTCGTTGCTTGCGGAGTTCCTCCATTTGGGGACGCAATTGCTTCTCCCGTTCCTTATGCGCTTGATCGTTTTGCCTTGCTTCATTCCTTTCCTGATCGATTTCCAGGCGACGTTGTTTTAACGAAGCGATTTTATTTTCCATCTCCGCCACACGATCCCCGGCCATCTTCGCAAGAACCTCCGTTCGGGATTTCAGCCCATTTGTGTACTTCTTGTAATACAGATACAAGGGATGGGTCCACGTTTTACCCTCTTGGAAGAAGATTCGCTTTGCATGGTAATCGGGGTACCGCGCCTCGAACCTCGCTAGGAATTTCGGATCCAAATGACGCGGGTTGACCATCGGAATGTCCGCAGCCTCAAAATCTTCGAGCACTTCGGTGAAGAAGCGGAGATAATCCACCGCACCGGCCATCGGCGTCGCTCCGCCAAATCCGGCACCCAGCGTGGCCATCCTCACCTTCCCGGGCGTGAACGCATCGGAAGCGCGGAAAGCTTTCTTCAATTCGGCGATATTTTTCCCGTCCTGGAAGAGTTTCATTGTGGTTCCATCCAGTTCTGCACGAACGGTGGTCCATTGATCGGCAACCACCTTGCCGCCGCGACAGTCGGCGCTTTCTTCGTCACTGCGACCCAGAAGCACCAGCTCGCCACCGGCCACCGATAACGACAACTGGCTGGCAGCATCGTTGCCGAACATCCACAGGGTTTGTTGTTTGGTGGAATCGACCTTGAACCGCACATCCACGGTAATCACTTCCAGGTCGGCCAACTCGCCGGGCATTTCCGCCCATTGGTCCTTTCCGTTGAACGTCAACGCTCCGGTTTCGACACCCTCAACGGTGAATCCGGGTTTCCCAATCAGGACGCCATCGAAGAAAATTCGATCATCACGGTGCGACCCGTAGATGGTTCCGGATCGTTCGTTGAAGTGATCTTCCAGAAGCGAAGTCTCAGCCTGAACAATATCAAAGTTCGCCTGGATCGGAGGCGCTTTCATCAGTTGTGCATTCCGCTTTTGTGGTGCATCGCAATCCGGGGACAACTCCACCTTTTGCGTGCTCCACTTGGCTTCATTTCGGATATACATTCGCGCGTCTTTGCTGAACACGCCTTTTTCCACAGCCAATTTTCCGTAGGCACGCGCGTTATCTTTGAAAACGGCATTTCCGTAGACAATCACGAAATCTTCGATGACGGCATCGTCCAAGACTTTCGCCTCGTCCAGCACCATGGCGTCGGGACCGACATAGGCGGTTTGAGCCACCGTAGCCGTATCGGCCACCCAGCCGCCTCCGTTGGGATGACGTTTGCCTTTCATATTCTTAAGATGCCACTTTGCCGCTTGACCATATCGAGATTTCGCTTCTGCCATGACAGCCAAACCTTCTTCGACGTGTTGGCGTTGTTCAGGATCGGTGACGGGAATGGCAGCAGGATTGAGTCCTTCTCCAGGATTACGACCCGCTTTCAGACCTGCCTGCCCGAGAGTTTCATCGTCTACGGGCGTGGTATGAGGCGATCCGGGACGACATCCTTTTAGGGTCACGTCATAGGGATAGCGATAGCCAAACCCGCCCTGATACACCACGTGAGTCGCCTGATAACGTGCCCTCATGGGCCCCTCGGTCGGACTCAACGCTGTGGGTGTCGCCGTTACGGTCAACCAGTAGCGCAGATCCCCAGGCTGGGTCTTCAACGTCATCGTCCCTTTGTTCCAGAGGGGCGAATACCGACACTTTCCATCTTGATCGACGGCGACGATACACACCCGCCAATCGCTGTAAATCTTCGCATCGTAATGCCCCTCAAAATCCACCGTAAGTTCCTTGGCTCCTTGATCGGGAACCAAACGGACGAGGTTGACACCGAAGGCTTCGGGCGACCATTTGGGATCGCAACGATAGCGACGGTTTTCGCGATCGATTTCTAAAAGTTCCACGCGCGTCGGAAAGCCGTATAGTCCCCGGAGACCCGCCTCGAGTTCGTTGTCAAACTCGGCAAAGCGAGCACCGACCTGTCCGAGCAAATCGCCCGTTTCGCGAATGCCATCTTTGAAAATACCGCGTTCTTGCCCCACTCGGGCAATCACGTGCATGGGTGTGGATTCCGCGTCGGACATCATGCGTGTAGCCGCGAAGGGGAACACATACCCCCAGTTGGGGTCGTCGCTGATGACCGTCCAGGCATAGGCACCGGGGTAAAATCCCCAGAACAGGTTCTTCCACGGTTTGACCACCTGGAACATGCATTTTCCCACGGCATTCGGATCGCCAATCAGTTGTCCCGTGTCAGCCAGCGTCTCCCCACCGCCGAGAGTCATTTGGTTTCCGGAAGGAATCCCGTGACCCCATTCGTGAAACAATCCCATCCACCATCCGTCTCCGCCACTGCTGGCGCCGTACCCGCCACCAAATCCGCGACCCAGCACTTTTCCATCTTTCTTGGTCCCCCCGATAAGGAAACTATATTTGTATTTCGGCCCCAGCTTCTCCGAGTAGAACAGCAAATGTCCGCCATGTTCGAGATACGCCCACCAGTCCTCCCACCCACGCATAATGAGTTTTCGATTGAGGGCTGCCCTTTCTTTATCATCGGCAATCAACCACTTGGACCCATACCCATCATCAGGCGGTTCACTACCCAGGGTCGCGGTAAAATGTTTGCTGCTAATGTGCGTGGTTCCCGGAGTGTAAAGTGGATTGTCGGAAAGCGCTTCGTCGCCCACCGTTCTGGGGATCCGTTCAAACCCTTCTTCAAAGGTATTGTCGCGTAGAACCTTCATCTGTTTTTCGTAGAGACCGACGATGTATTTTTCGTCTTCATCAGAAAAACTACCCCGGACAAAGCATCGTTTGCGACCATCGGGCAAACGCAATACTACCGCTGGCGTCCACGGTTTGGTCACATCCTCCTTATTCCATGGATTTTGGGCCGCTCCAATACCCCGGAACCCCAACAGATGCGCTTTGAATTGCTTCTTCCCGCGCAGAGTGCGAGGCCACCATTTGGCCGTCTTTCTATCCTCCACGGTCATACTTTCGGGACGGATCGTCCACGTGCGGGGTTCGCCTTTGGGTTCCTCGACAATATCGACGCCCTTCTTGGGCCACCAATCTACGGTACGCGACTGATACCCGTCCCCTGGGGTTTGCTTAATCACATCGCGCGAGACCTCGTCGAGGACGCGACCTCGCATTTTCGCCCGCTCGAACAGGGGGGCTTCCCTGGCGAGTTTCTCGTCGATTTCTTCCGCAATAACTCCGGAAGCAACCAGGCCCACAAGGGGCACCATCAATACTAATTGTCGATAATTCATGTTGATCCTTTCTAAAACGCTATTTCTTCACTTTCTCTTCAACCACCACCCGGCCATGCGCGGCTTCGGCCATCTTGGCGATCTCTTCGGCGCTCTTCACACCACGCCACATCTGCATCCGGGCAATGCCGCCGCCAAACTCCTTGCCGATCTTCATCTGGAAATCGGGCCTCGCGAAGTATGCCGACCAGTAGACCGAGTTGACCCGCTTGCCATCGATGTAGATCGATGACGGTTTGCGCGAGCCTTCGTAGACACAGGCGACATGCACCCACGGGCCGACCTTCACACCGGACTGCCCGGGCGGGTTATTGTCGCGCGATTGACGCCGCAGACCTTCCACCTTCATGCCACCATTCTTGTAGCTGAACCCCGCTTTTTCAGACACTGTCAGAAGCGCCGGACGCTCACCATTTTTCCCCGGCTTGATAAACGCCGCGAAGGTGAACGGTTCGTTATCGGTCATCGTCCGCTGGGCGGCCTCTTCCGATTCTAGGAAGTTGTCCTTGCCGTCGAACGCCACCACACGCACACCGTCTTCGGTCTTCACCGTTGGGGCATACTCCCGGGGCTCTTTCGCTTCAGCCACTTCCACCGCGTCGGGACTGCGGAACTCGCCGCCCAATGTGCCCGTGTTCTTGATGCTATAGACCAAGCTGCCGGGTTTGAGTTTCCCAAAATCCACATCGATAATCGCTTTGCCTTTCAGCGGCTCGCGTTTGACGACCGTTGTCGCCTTCTCCAATTCCGCCACGCTGAACGCCTTGTCATAGATCGTCACGTAGTTGAGGAACGCGGCCTCTTTGTTTTCACGGCTTTTGCCACCGATGGTGAGAGGGACCGGTCTCGGTTTTTGGTCCGGTTTCGTCGGTTCCGTATAGATCGTTGCGGGTTCTTCCCGTTCAAGCTGGCCATCCACAATCCAACGCAGCGTCTTGCCATCGTAGCTCAGGCACTTTGTCTTCCAGACGTATTCCATATGGGCATTGTTGTTGTGGGTCGTCGGCTCGTGATAGTACTGCATTCCCGTCGTTGCCGTTCGCGCCTTGCTAACACTAAGATGGGTCCCCTTGCCGGGCCAATAGTTCATGTGCTTGCCTCCTGGGCGAGGCTTCTGCCCCTCCTTTTCTTCCATTTCCCTCCAGGAGAAGATATTTCCATACGGATTCCAGCCTGCCCTTATTAGCGTGTATGCGTTGCTGTCCCAGCGCAGGATGGGAGCATCTACCCCATGCATAGATACCGGCTTGGCGTAATAGGTGAGGATGGTAAAGGGTCCCTTCCTCATCGCTTCGGGAACATTAAAGCTGCTCACCAAACCGTGCTTCCCACCGAGGCGGAGTCCGACGTTCTTGTTGAACTCCATCACCTTCGGCTGATTATTCAGGACGGGCTCGCCCGGTTTGAATGTCCCGCCGCCGCTGCCGGTGTATGTCCATTCGCTGAGCTTGCCGTCGGGCAGCTTCTCGGCGTTGATGTCGAAGACCAGCTCCACCGCAATGGTCTTGTCTTCGTCTTGCGGTTTCATGGCGGCGTTGGCTTGGATTTGCGCCGGCGTCAACGCGCCTTTATGAACGCGAATCGCGGAGAACGCCCCACTGAAGTAATGCTTCCAGTTCCATAAATCGAAGTCGTAATGGCCGCCCAGGTTCAAGCGGTCACGCTCAATCAGACGCAGCAAGCCGTTGATCTTGCCGGCGGGCTTGCCGTCGACAAACACGTCCGCTTCGGTGTTGGCATTTTCCTTGGCGGCGGCGGCAAGCCGCTCATCCATTTCACTGGTTAACTTTTGCTCTTCCTTTTTCCTCTCGCCAGGGTCTTCCTGATCAATGGTTTGCCCTGCCAGCCAGACCTTCTTGTAGTTATTCCAGTTGTAGAACCGCGGCGGAGCAGGAGTGGTCGGTTTGGGGAAGAGGATCACGACATGGTGCCATTTGCCGTCGGTCTCAACGCCGGACTGTTCCAGCATGGTTCCGGTCAACTGGAACTCGCCCCATTCCAAGGCGACTTCATTGACATCCTTGACGAGGTTTTCGTTCTTATCGCGTTTGATCCACAGTTCCAGTGTCCGTGGCGGGTTGGCGACCGCTTCGGCGTTGGGCGTAAACCCAGCCACCATGCGATCCTTGCCCTGGAAGACCGGAACCTTGGCTCCATCGACCCTACGCAGCATCGGCGTGCTGCCGGCATATTCCCACATGAAGGTATCCACGTCGTTGTGGATCCGGCCGCCTAGCGCCCCGAAGTTCGCCCAACTGCGCAGCCACGGCTTGCGGATGTTCTCGGGATGGAACGGTTCGTGGGAGTGCTGCGGCATGTCCTCGTAGCGGCGGCAGTCGATATCGACATAGAGCTTCTCGGCCACCGCGGCGGGCGTCCGGAAGTAGTGCGGCGATTCTTCACGGAAGTGTTCTTCCACCTCGTCCATGCTGATGTCGTAGTTGTAGATACGAACCTGCCCGAGCTCACCGGCGAAACCTTCGGTGACTGCCGGCGTCTTCGCATTCTTCACCCAACCGCCGACGGAGATACTCGCGTCATGTGGCAGGTCGAACTTCTGCTGCCTGGAGGCAACTTCCTTTTCGTTGACGAAGATGCGCAGCAAACCGGCTTCTTCACGGGTGCCGCCGCCGCCTTCGTAGGTATAGGCCAGATGCTGCCAGACGCCTTCTTTGGCACCGGGGAAATCGCTCCACTTGAACTGGAAGGATTTACCATCCTTGCCGGTCAGCGCTGCGATGACCGCATCGCCGGATCCCGCCTTCTTGCGAACCCAGAAATCCGCACTGAAATCGCGATTCTCATACAGTCCCAGCTTCGTCCGTTCGTTCCACAGCAGGGCGCTCTTGCCGTCGAGCTTGACGCCCGCCACACCGCCAACTTGCACGGATTCGATGGGGTCGCCCAGCGGCGTAAATGTGCCCTGGGTGTTGTCGACATAGCCGTATCCGCGGCGGCCGTCTTTGCCCTTCATATCACCGTAAAACTTGATCAGTCCGCCGGCGTTCCCCCAAGACAGGAGCTTCGCATCGGCATCGGCGTCCATGTTCTTCCGCGGGTCGAGGTCGATGTAGCGATCCCCGCCGATCATCTTGCGAATCAGGTGATACATCTCGGGATATCCCTTGTAGTAAGCATCCCGCTTGTCGGCGAAGGTCATGAAGTGGAACGCCATCGCCATCTCTTCGCCCTGGTTCGAACCGCCATATCCGCCAAGTCCCCTATTGGTGTCGAGGCACTTCTCGTAGATCCGCAGCATCTCCTGCTTATGATCTTTCCCATACGCCTGCACAGAAGAGTCGAGTTGATGACCAAACTCGTGCATGACCAGGTTCCAGCCATAGATCTCCTCGCCCTTCTGCTGGTCACCACCCAAACCGCCGTAGGTCATGGAGAATCCCCTGCCGTAGCCCGGACCATCCATGTTGAACCCCAGCTTCGCGCACCCATTCTTGAATTCCATTAAATCGCGCAACTTGCGGCTCTTGTACAGGAACCGGCTGAACCCAGTGGTTTCATCATCAATCATCACCTGACCCGGAGAGGTCGCCGACGAACGTGCCGGGAACCCGACACGCTCCTCTGATTGCTTGCAACCGACTCCACTGCGCGGGTCGTGGTCGAATGAGGGCTTGGTCCAAACCGTGTCAATCTCGGGAGTGAAGTAATCGCGCACCGTGAAGTTCCACAGCGGGCCCTTCACGAGACGATCACCGTCGTAGACAAAATCGACGCGCCAGTAGAAGGTCTTTCCCGGGTTCAGAAGGTCCATCGACGCATTGACCCATATTGTGTGGTTGCGAGGACCGTTTCCATTCTGACTCGTCAGCCCCTGGTAGAGGTATTCGCCCTTCTCCGCTTTGGCGTCCAGTTCCTCGGGGCTCTCCGCGAAGAGCACACGCTGTTCCTTGACGGCCTGGATGGGACCTTCCCAGTGCAATACATGAAGGGGGTTGACCAACTCGCCGACGATAGGACGCGGGCCATGCGCCCGACCGTAGGTGTTCTGGAATGACCAGATTGGCCCTTTGTCCAGCAGCTTGCCGTCCTTGTTGAGTTGCGCAACTCGCCAATACTGTTTTGCGCCGCTGAGGGTGCCTTTGACGAACAGTTTCGGCTCTTCGGTGTCGTAGCTCTTGGCGGTTCCGTCTTCGACCGCTTTCTGATCGTCGCCGATCCAGACGCGGAAAGAGACATTCGCCTTACCGGCTTTCCAGGCGAGGTCCACATCGTCGGCAAAAACCTCGCCGCCCTCTTCGGGGGTCGGCTTGAATGCGGCGGTCATCCCCAATTCACCACGGACCTCGAAGGCGCCCATCGCGTAATCGTAGACATTGATCTTGCTGATGACCCCGTTGAAAAATTGACTCGGACCCGGCGTCTTCATGAACCAGCGCACGCCGCGGTTGGCGCCGACAAAGAAATGCTGCCTGGTGTCGTTCTTAATGTCCTGTCCGGGCGTCTTCCCGTCTTCACTGGCGGTCACGAACATGCCCGGGCCATACGACCAGCGGCGTTTATCAAACACATCATACCCCGCGTTATCCTTGGGCATGTCGTAGGCCGCGTAACGGTAGTAGTACTTCGTGCCTGGCTTGAGGTCCTTGAGTTCGAACTTGGCATCACCGGCGGCAATCCCATTCAGGACCTGGCTTCCGTCCCACCAGACGTGTCGCAGCTGGTACCATTGAAAATGGTCCTCCTCACCATAATAGACCCGCGTCGAACCGGTTCCGGATTTGGAGAACAGCTCGGAGTTGAGCGTGGCGCTGTTGGTGGTGATCTCCGTCGTGGGCTTGCGCTCGATCTTCACATCGTACTGATGCTCGCTGAGAAGGTCGCCATTGCGGTAGATGCTCAACTTGCCGTCATGTCCGCCGGTATAGACGTAGGTCATGTAGTACCAACCTTCGGTGCCGCCCGGGCCCTTGCCGTCCATCGCAGCGAGCCCAGCCACTTCTGAAGTGCCCAGGTTCAGCGTCGTCTGTTGGTCGCCGCCAAGCGCACCCCACGACATGATCGGTGAGGTCTCCAAAGCTTCTTTCTTCTCGTTGCAATGAATCAACGCCGAAAAGGTGAACGGCGCTTCGTATCCGAGGTAGTCGGTCAGGGTGAAGGTCGAGGTCAATGCCTGGAACTCCGGTTCGGCATATTTCGCACGATCCACTTCGAACCTCACGCCGCGGTGGCCTTCGAGATCGATCACGGTCGGAGCGACGTTCATGGGAATGAACCCGCCCTTGAGCGCTCCGGTGTTGTTCCACTCTTTCAGTTTCCCCAGCTCCATCTTCGAGGCGTCGAGGCTGATGAGCTTCCGTCGGCCGGGTTCCATCTGGTGGTCGGTGACGGTTTCGGGAATCTTCGCCATCTTGTTCAGAAAGTAGTGAATCGGCGGCGATCCAAAGTAGAACATGGGGATCTCTTGAACGTCACCACGCGGCATCTTGAGCTTCACCCGCGTCGGCGTGGAATCAAGGTAGGTTGCCATAATCTGCCCAAACGGGTTCCGAGTTTGCCACATCGGCTGCTCTTCTACCTGTGGCAGCTTGATCTGCTTGCTGCGGATCGCTGGATTGTCCTGCGCGAGGCCAGTGGCGACTCCACAGAAAAACACGGCAAGAGCCATCATTGGCTTCATCATTGGCTTCATCATTGGCTTCATCATTGGCTTCATTGTTATCACTTTTTCGTTTTTAAATTTGTTCTTGATCACGGCTGCGATCATTCGCTCTTTGCGACTATTTCTTCTCCAACGCCTTCTTGAACGCGGCGAGGTCGGATTCGCGAATCGCGGTGTCTTCATCCCTAGGGACGACGGTGTTGTACTCCTCGGGAATGGTCTGTCAAATGACAATCATTCGCTTTTTGCGACTATAGCTCCTCCATCGCCTTCTTGAACGCGGCGAGGTCGGACTCGCGAATCGCCGTGTCTTCAGCGCTGGGGACGACGGTGTCGTATTTCTCGGGAATGGTCAGCTCGGGCAGCTTGACTACCGGCGCAAGGACAGGCCGCAGCCCCACAGACGGATAGGGAATTCCGGGCATGAGGTGACCACGTGAGGCCGAGCGCACATAGCGCCGCCACTCGTTTGCTTCGGCATGCACTCGGCTCTTCGGGCTGGGATCTTCGTAGAATGTGTCAAATCCGCCGC
The DNA here is from genome assembly GCA_905182475.1 of Akkermansiaceae bacterium. Taxonomy (GTDB): domain Bacteria; phylum Verrucomicrobiota; class Verrucomicrobiia; order Verrucomicrobiales; family Akkermansiaceae; genus Luteolibacter. Next base: position 24,793 of record CAJJBR010000009.1, read on the forward strand.
GGACGACCTTGGACTTCCCGTCAGCGAGCGCGACCGGGTCGGAGGCATCGCGGCCTGTGTATGGGGCGTAATCGTCGAGCACCCATTCCAGCACGCCCATGTGCATGTCCTCCAAACCAAAGCTGTTGGCAACGCCGCCCGCGTTGAGAATGCCTTCACTGCGGCTGATTTCACCGGAGATGAGTTCACCTTGAGTCTTCCCGACTTGATCGACCGTCTTTTCGACCTGCTTGTCATTAAACGCTCCGGTGGTTCCTGCCCGGCAGGCGTATTCCCACTCCGCCTCGGTGGGAAGGCGGTATTCATAGCCTTTGGGCATGCGCCCGGCCGCCCCTTCCCTGGCGCTGAGTTTCTTGCAGAACTCCACCGCATACTTCCAGGAGACTCCGTCCATCGCCTTCTCCGTCGGCCGCCGCGTCTGGATATGCAGCCTTTCGACACGCTGAGGACCATGCTGATGCAGTTCGGGAAGCGACGTGCCCCACACGCCCTTGCCGAAAAACACGGGTTTGTAGTTCGGGCGCATCATCGGGACGTACTGGCTCTGCTTGATCTCGGATTTCGCCATGTAGAACGGCTTCGAAATCGTGATCGTGCGTTGGGGTTCATCGTCACCGCGGCCAATCTCGCCCTGGGGACTACCCATCGTAAATTTCCCGGCGGGAATCCTGACCATCTCAATCGCATCCGGCAGGGCGAATTCCCCGGCCTGCATCGAAACGATTGGCCCCGCATCAGGCGCATCAGCGCACACAGTGGCAGCGGTGATCAAAACCGTTAGTCCTACCAGCATTGTTGTCGTGTATTTCATAGTTTCTCCTGATTCCTGACTTCTAACTTCTCACTTCGGCTACTTATACATCCACGGCTTCATCCGCTTGAGGTAGTGTTGCATGACCGGCTGGGTCATCGCTTCTTTGTCTTTTTCGTATTCCGCCAGCCCATCCCAATCGAC
>CAJJBR010000010.1 GCA_905182475.1 Akkermansiaceae bacterium
CGTTCGAGGAAATCGCCCCCAATTTTTCTGAATGGCCAGACGCTTGGTGCGGGGTTGAGGAAGACATCCCATACGGTGTAGGTCTAATCGAAGCAATGCGTCCATTTATCGAGGATCTCATTCATCGAGGATTGAGGAAAAAGACCATCCGAAATCACATGGGGAACCTCTGGTTACTCGGGGGTGAGATTATTCGGTCGGTCAGCATCGATGGCGACTACAAGACCGCACCAGATGAGAACCTTCGGCGCAGTGTTGATGAGCTTGGCGGAGCATATTGCCGCCACTTGACTTCCGAAGCACAAGTCAAAGCATACGATGCAACGTGTAGGAAGTTACACAAGTTCCTGGAGTTAAAACCATAAAATGGCCTACAAGGCGTGGCTACCAACAGGCTGCCCGCCGCACGTCGGAAGCGACATGACAATTCAACCATCAACCTTGAAATCAGAGCGCGCCCCCAGGCAGCCTGTGGCAGCACTCAAACGCTGTAAAATATGAATTCGGCTAAATACCAAATCCTCCGACTGATCACGGGTATCGCCTCCGTTACCTTAGCCGCGCTTGAATCGCCGTTTTGGTGGGTCGCAGTTATTCCTTGGGTGTTGCTCTGCATTCTGGGGATCATCGCGACACTTCCTGTCGTCTTCGTGATAGGGGTCGGTGCTGGTGCGGCTCAAGCTGATTAGATGAGCGACGAGTTCATTATTGGACTGATTTTTGTTACGCCGACGATTCTGGCTATCGCAATCGCTGAATTTAGTAAGCGTCGGTCGAGGAGATCGACTGATGCCACTCTTCATGCTGGTTGCAAACAATCTCCAAACCAAAAACTTAACGAACAAGATGCTGCGTTGATGGATCAAGCTGCTACGGCTCCGGAATCTGAGGGTAGCGATGAACCGAAAGAAAAATCGGAGGTGTCCCCCAGTAGAGGGAGGTAGGCTTTGGCGTCCGACACAAGAATTCCATGCGAAATCCAATAACCATTGTACTGCTCTGTGCGGCGCTTTCCGCTTGCCAGGCGGTCCCACAGGATCTCAAGCCAGTCTGGACCCAAACGGGAAAACCTGCAGCGTGCGCCGCTGCACCATACTCATTCAAGGTTACGCCCTTGGAGGCTTTTCTGATCGCCCGCGAATCGCGTGGGCTTTCCTGGAAGCATCATTGGCATCTGTATGCCGATTCCAAATACTACTACGTCCACGATATATTCCTTGGGGACGGTCCGCGTCGGGCGTTTCGGCAAGGCTTGCGAATCGATGGAAAGACTGGAGAGATTCAATACAGACGAGAGAGCCAATAATTCTTGGATATGCAGTTTGAATTGAATTTTTCACCGCAGAGTTGCAGAGGTTGCGAAGGGACGCAGAGCTTGGCTTGTGTTTGTGTATTGGAATAGAAGGCTCCGCTTGTGCAAAGGGGTTGGGAAACACCCTTCTCCCTACTGAAAAAGGTTTCAAACCTGTTCCTTATGTTGGACAACAGCGGCATGCCCCGCACTTTTTCCGAACTCTATCTCGCGGATGCCTATCCACCGATGAGCTATCCCTCGGCGGATCCCGCTGTGAATGCGGCCGTTGCACTCGCGGCTGGGCTTGATGTTGCGGATCCTGCCGGTGCGCGGATCCTAGAGATCGGCTGCGGGACAGGGCATCACATCCTTTCACTGGCAAACCGCTGGCCCGGCGCGGAGTGCACAGGGGTGGACATTTCCGCAAAGGGCATTTCAAAGGCGAAAAATCTCGCGCGGCAGGCGGGGCTGGCGAATGTGAAGTTCTGCGAGTGCCCGTTGCAGGAATTTGAACCGGAGGGTGGGTTCGATTTTATCATCGCTCCCGGTTTTTTCTCGTGGGTGCCGGATGAGGTGAAGCTGGCGCTGATGGATTTCATCGGGAAACGGCTTTCGCCGGGAGGGATCGCGGTGGTGAGTTTTAATGTGGTGGCTGGTTGGCGGGAGAGGATGGCGGTGGTGGAGAAGGTGCGGGCGATCCAGGAGTTGGGGGATACGGATGAAATGACGGCACTTTCCGTGATGAGGGATGTGGCTGGCGAAAGCGAAGCGGTGATCGTTGATGACATGCTGGCGAAGGGTGCGGAAGTGCTGGCCTTCGATGACTTCGCGCCGGTGATGGATGCGTGGTCGCTGGGGGCGGTAGTAAAGCTCGCGGAGGCGAGCGGGCTGAAATGGCTGGGGGATTCGGTTTCCGGGGAAAGGGGTGATGATGCCGGGGACGATGCGGAAGGGAGGACGTTCCGGGCGGAGTTGTTTTGTGGGGCGGATGCGGTGTTGGGTGCATCGCTTCCAGTCGTTTCTGCTACTCCCCGAGAGGCGAAGATTGCGGATTTTCCGATGCTGGATGCCTGGCGACAGGTCTGTGCGAGGGAGGCGTTGCCACTACCGGATGCGGAGCTGAAACCCTGTATGTTCAGCTTCCCGCAGCTCAAAGTACTTGCGGCGATGGACGGAAGTCTCTCGGTGGTGGCGTTGGCGGATCATGCCAAAAAGGTTGCTCCGGAACTGGATTTTATTCCGTGGCTGCGGCATGTGGCGGAGCGCGGACTGTTGGTGTGAGATCCACCGTCCGACTACAGTCTGGCCGTGCCTCCGGGACTTGGAAGAAGCCTTCGCGAGGCTCTTTCAGTTAACCGAGGCGGTAGCGAATTCTCAGGCCTACAAACCACCCCGGGATTTATAATTACCTTGGAGTGATGAATTTCTGCAAGCTGAGCGCATGTCAGAAGATTCCTTTTCAACAACTTCAAGCACCGGTTGGTTCAGCCGGATCGGTGATTCCATCAAGGGCGTGCTTTTTGGCTTGGTCCTAATTGTCGTTTCCGTCCCGGTTCTTTTCTTCAACGAAGGCAGGGCGGTGAAGACCCGCAAGACGCTTGATCAGGGTGCAAAACAGGTAGTGACAGTTTCACCCGAGTCTCCAGATCCGACGAAAGACGGGAAGCTTGTGTATTTCTCCGGTGAGGCGGTTACCGAGGGCACTCTGGAGGATACTCAATTCAAGGTGAGTGCGGAGGCGTTGAAGCTTCGCCGCAGTGTCGAATACTACCAATGGGAGGAGGACGTGAAGACCGAGACGAAGAAAAAACTCGGCGGCGACGAGGAGACGGTGAAGACCTATAATTATAACAAGAAGTGGACCTCAAGTCCGATTAATTCATCGAATTTCGAGCGTCAGGCGGGTCACGAGAACTCCAGCCCTACAGTGGAGGGAAACTCGTGGGCGGCCAGCCCGATCACAGTTGGCGAGTTCACGCTCTCATCCGGTCTGGTGGGCCAGATCGATAATTTCACGTCGCTTTCCTCAGGAGGAGAAACCGAACTTCCGCACCCTGATTGCCGCAGCACTAGTGGTCTCCGTGACCGCGAAGCCCGCCGCCTATGATCCTCTGGCTGTCGGGAAAAAGGATATTTCCTCAGTGGCCTTCGTGGTGAAGGACAAGGGCCGCAACCGCGTGATCCCGATCTGAGTTTACCTGTCGGAGAAGGGGAAAGCGGCACCGATCGTCCTTTTCTCCCACGGCCTCGGTGGTTCCCGTGACAACACCCCCTATCTGGGGGGCATTGGGCGAAGCGGGGATACGTGGTGGTTTTCGTCCAGCATCCCGGCAGTGACTCAAGATCTAACATCCTATATCCGGTAGTTTGATAACGGAAGCTCGGCTCTGCGTCCCTTTGCGACCTCTGCGGCTTTGCGGTGAAAAATTCCACCGCACTGCGGATTCTAGCATCACCCCTATCGTGATCGCCCTTACCATCCGATTGCCTTTCGGGATTCTCCGGAGTTCGAACTGAGCGTTGACCATCCGGAGACCGTCTTGATTGGTGAGATTCTCTCGGTGAATCCCAAGCCAAGGACATCGGAACGGATCATCGACTACTTCTCCCACGACTTTTCAGAAACTCTCGCTCCGGCTGAGAGCTTTGAGATTGAGTTCGAGCTGCGGGCGAAGGATGTCGGATACTGGAGTGGCGACATCGATGCCTGCACGCCGAGCATGAACTTCGTGACCTACTACACCAAGATCGAGGTGCTGGATCCAACGCCCGTGGAAGCCTCGGAGTAGGTCATTCAATCCGCCACGGGATCGAGCCCGAGCTGCTTGCGTTTGGCTGCGTCCTCTGGATTGTGTAATTTCCAGTAGGGGACGTTCATGAGGCGCTTGCTAAGGGTGGCAGTGGTGGTGCCGGCTTTGATCTTCTCTTCCCATTTCCTGATGATGTGGGGGAAGGCCGTATCGAAATGGATGGAAAGTGTGCGGCTCAGGGAAGGATAAGTGAGCGTGTAGGTGCTGCTTCCGCTGGATTCGGACAAGACGGCTTTGGCCTTCACTGCGGAGATGGCGTGGTGGTTAAAGCGGGTGAAGATGGCTCCCGGGATGATCTCGGTTTCGCCGGTGGGGAGTTTCTTCGGATCGAGGCGGAGGGTGATCCAGAGTTCGTCTTCTAGGTGGGCGGAGGGGAGCGTGAGTTTCTTGTCGCCGGCGTTTTCGAAATAGGAGCGGAGCTGCACGGACCAGCTGTTATTTCGGAAATTCGATTGCTGGAATGCTTGACCGCACCAGTCCTGGATGGAGGTGGTGGATTTGAGGGCGTGGGGGAATTTTTTCAGGTCGATGGGGCGGAAGGTGCTGGTCATCGTGCGGTAGGAATAGAGGCCGGTATTGAAGGTGGTCAGGGCGTTGAGCTTGAGGACATCGGTGGAGTCGCCCTTGCCGCTCTCGTCCTTCACCTGCTTTCCGATGAGGAATGGTTCGGTGACAAAAATCAGCTCCGCGTGTCCCGGGTGGTTCTTTCCGTAGCGTGATTGGGATAGCTCGAAGGAGCTGATCTCCGCACCGTTGAACCAGAAATCGCGTATCTTGTCGGCGTGCAGGGGGAGGGCGAGCAGGAGGGAGAGGAAAGCGGTTTTCATGGGTGAAAGGTAGCAAGGTCCCGGGGATTTGCGAGAATGCGGGTTGAGTAAATGGTTTTTGGGAGGATGTTCGCGGATGAACTTAGCTTTTATTTGCGGTGTTGCTGGACTTGGATTGACCTTGGCAGGTTGCGGGAAGCCAGTGGAGAGCTCCGCTGTTGTTGTGGATGAAGGCCGCCAGTTGGTGATGGACTCCATCGCAGCACATGGCGGGACGGAGAAATGGTATGGCAGCGGCCAGCTGCAATTCCGGTGGACGTATCACATGAGCGACAAGGGGCCGGAGGCGGTGGTGGATACGCTGCGGGAGTGTAAGCTTTTTTGTGTAAGTTGGCTCTTTAGCGATGTCGGTTAACGGTTGGTCGGCATGCGATCTTCAAATTCGATGGCAAAGTGGTTGAGGGCTCCAGACCAGTTAGATACTGGACGGGTCCATTTGGCGCTGATGTTTTTCAAGCTCAGATAGAAGAGCTTATAGAGCGATTCAACGATGAGAATGCGAATTTCGAGCTGCTACCTGACCAGATGGAATTCGAGGGCAAGGATTGCACACAGGTGAAAGTCACTTATGACAAGGCTGCGGGTGATTCGCCGGACGATTACTACGTGCTGCTCCTCGATCCCGAGACGAAACTCACCAGGGGCGCGTAATACACTGTGACCAGCAAACTCGTCGCCAAGGACGGCCCGGGGGCACCGAAGTTTATCACGCTCGATGATCTCGCGGATGTCGGCGGAGTGAAGCTGGCGGGAGGCCACCGGACGTTTGCAATGGAGGATGGGAAGATCGGTGCGCAAATGCGTTTTACCGAGGTGAGCGAGGTGAAATGGCTGCCGGACGGGACGGTGGATCTATCTGTGCCGGAGTGACGAGGCTTGCGCCAGGCTCTGCCTGAGCGGATCATCTGGGAAATGAAACACCTGCGCTCCACCGTTTTGCAAGCAGTCTTGGTGGGCTGTCTGTCCACATTTTTCAATATGCCCGCCGTGGCGGCGGAGGCTGAGAAAGTCGATCTCTGGGAGCTAGGCAAGGCACCCGACGGGGAGCGCAGCTTCACGGAGGAGAAACCCTTTCTCCTGCTCCATCGTCCGGAGCAGCCGAACGGGGCGGCGATGGTGATCTGCCCGGGTGGCGGTTACGGCGGGTTGGTGATGGGTGCGGAAGGAAATGGTATTGCGGAGTGGTTGAACAAGCACGGGATCACCGGGATCGTGCTGAAATATCGCCTGCCGAAAGGACGATCTCATGTTCCATTGCTCGACGCGCAGCGGGCGATCCGGTTGGTGCGTGCCAATGCGAAGGAATGGGGATGTGATCCTGGCAAGATCGGGATTATCGGATTTTCCGCAGGGGGCATCTGGCATCGACTGCAGCGACGCATTTTGATCTGGGGGAGGGAAAAACGACAGATCCGGTGAATCGCGAAAGTTGCCGCCCGGATTTCGCGGTTCTCGTCTATCCGGTGATTACGATGGGGGAGTTGAGCCATGGCGGCTCACGGAAGAACCTCTTGGGCAAGAATCCCACGCCGGAGATGATCAAGCTTTTCTCAAATGAGCTGCAGGTCGGTGATGACACGCCTGCCACGTATCTGGCGCATGCCAAGGACGATAAGGTGGTGCCCTGTGAGAACAGCCGGATGTTCGATAAGGCCATGAAAGGTCACAGAGTTCCGAGTAAATATCTCGAGCTTCCGTCCGGAAACCACGGACTCAACGGCTACAAGGGGCCGATGTGGGATGCTTGGCAGAGTGGCTCGCTCGGATGGCTTGCGAAGCAGGGATTCGTCCCGAAGGATGCAACGGAGTGATCCTGCCGTGGCTGTAGGAGTAATAGCCTTGCTCAATTAGCCAGGATATTGCAAAAGCTATGTGTGAATCCACGTCCGACCATTTTCATTTCCACAGTTAGCAAGGAGCTTCGGAGTGCTAGGCAACTGGTGGCGAATACCCTAACCTTCCTTGGCTACGAGCCTGTCTGGCAGGACATTTTTGGGACGGAAAGCGGTGATTTGAGGGAAATGCTCCGATCCCGGATCGATGGCTGCAAGGGCGTCGTTCAGCTAGTGGGCTACGGATACGGGGCCGAACCGTCGGAGCCGGACGAGGAATTCGGCAGGTGCAGCTACACCCAGTATGAGGCGCTCTACGCCAGGAAGCAGGGGATCAAGGTTTGGTACCTTTTCATCGATGAAAAGTTTCCCTCTGATCCATTCGGATCGGAGCCGGAGGAGCAACGACAGCTTCAGCTCATCTACCGCAAGGGGCTTAAGGCCGACTCCCATCTGTTCCATGAGTTGGCGAGCAATGAGGCGCTTGAGGCCGGTGTGCTCAAGCTGCGCGACGACCTGACCCTGCTGCGCCGCCGTGCGAGGATGTGGGTGATTGCGATCGTGAGCCTGCTCGCCGTTGTCATCGGCCTGAGCGTCTGGCTGCTACGATCACAGGATGACACGAAAAAGTCTGTGGATGATGTTTCCGCAGAGGTGAAGAAGGGCAACGATACGATGGAACGGATCGCCGAGCGTTTCGAATCGCTGGTCTCGGACGGCGGGCTGATCGTGGAAGCGAAGACACCAGAAGGGCATTACCATAACGCCCGGATCCATGAGTTCGGTGGCAATTTCTCGGCGGCGCGAAAAGAATACACCTCATATCTTTCCGCAAATCTCGAAGCGCTCGACCCGTGGCTGAGCTACTCGGAGATGCTCAAGGCATCGGAAGGCCGCTCTGGCGCGCTGGAAACCATGCGCTATTTCCAGGGTAAGCTCGATCCGCCCACGGTTTCCTACCAAACCACTCTGGCATTGTTGGAGGAAGGAGACTCACGATTGGATCGTTTAAAGGAACTCGCGGAGGAATATCCGGACTTCGGACCACTGGCGTGGTTGATCAGTCGGGAATATTCCGCAGTTAGGAAGGGAGAGCAGACGCTCGCCGACCAGCGCTCTGAAAAAGAGTGGTTGGGGAAATTCCGCGAAGCACGGGACGGCGGGCAGGTTCTGCGTTATTTCATCGATCAAAAGGAGGCGCAGAAATGGTCGACTGCTGCGGATGCGGACTGGGCGCGACTGGGTGCCACACCGGAAAGGGTTTTGGAAAATCCTGTCACGCTCACCGCCCAGCAGAGCAATTCGGGATGGGCGGTCGTATTCAGCGTTTCCGATCCCAAAGCGAAGGAACTGTTCTACCGGTTGGACAGAGAAGGTGATTTCCAATCGACAGGGCATTTGCCCGCGAAGAATCCTCAGACCGGCCTGGCGATGGTCAACCCACACGTTCCGCTTCCGAATCTTTCGCCGGGGGAACATTCGATCGAGGTGAAATACACCGACCGGAACGATGCGTCTAACGGACCCTATATCTTAAAATTTTCCACCGGAGACGAGCAGCTTGCCCAAGGCAAGATGATGCTGAATGCGATTTCCGGATCATGGCTCTCATTCGGCGAAAACAATGGCAAGAGGCTCCTATATTTCACCATGCTGATGTCCTACCGGCCTGTCATCAGCGAGATCCGCTACTCGCTGAATGGCGAAGCGCTGGACAAGACCTACGAGTTCGAACCGAGCGATACGATGTTCGAGGTTGGGGACGGACTACTTTACCTGACCGTTCCGGATGACACACGCTTCGCGATGGTGCAGGTGACCTATAAGGACGGCACGAAATCGGGCGTGCAGAAGGTTGTTAGGAAAAAAGAGTAAAGATTCGATACCGGTAGTCCCAAATCACCTTTCTAGGATCTGGATGTGTCGGTATTCCATCTGCCCACGGTCGCCTTCCAATCCGATGGGGCCGGTAGGTGGCAACTGAAGAGCAGTTTCCAGGATTTCACCGTTGCAGGTGCAGTGGACTTTGCGATCTTTCATTACAACGTGAAAGGAGTTGCGTTTGCTTTCCTTGCCCAGCGCTCTTCCGGGCTGGGCAGGTTTTTCAGGAGAGGTGCGAAGTGCGCTTCCACGATGCGGGGGTCGATGAAACGTGGAGGATGGGGCTTGGGAGCCTCATTGATTACTGGGAGGCTGAGCTCCGGGAGTCTGTCGGGACAGGAATGTTCCGACTCCTTAGGCTTTGATTCGGTCGATGGCTTTCTGTCCTCCATGCTTTAGGATGGTAGCGGAAAAATCTGGATCGTCGAGGGATAGCTTGTTCGAGCGGATTAGTGCGATGATGTCCGACCAATCTTTCTCTTTATCATCGCGGGAGGGTTGGTTGATCGCGTGGAGCTTTAGGGCGATTAGCGAGATCACGGATGGAGTTGCTATGGGAGTCGTGTCGGTCTTCGTAGCGAAAAGGTTTGCGAAGACGGAATCGTCCACGATCATGAGATCGACAGGTGGGAGCGGGAGTGTTGGATGGCACTCGAACTGGAGGAAATTGGAAGACTCGGAGAAGAGCTGATAACGGAGGCTGGTGAGTTCGATTTTCCATGCCTCTGTCGAAGATTTCGGGATGAGGAGATCTAGGTCGTAGGTGGCGCGGGGATGGCCGAGTGCGGTGACGGCGTGGCCGCCTATCATCAGGGCGGGGAGTTGCTTTTCCCGGATGAGATTGGAAACGGTAGTGAGGAAACTTTGCATCTGGGTGGAGGGTTGTCGGGACAAGAATGTCCCGACTCCTTAGGTGCAGAGAGCTTTTTCCTGGAGGGCTTGCATTTCCTCTGCGGAGATCGGGGTGGGGTTCGGGTAGTCGAATATCTCGCCCTCGAAGTTGCGAAGGGTGACCTTGGAGTTGTCTGAATCGACGACGTAGTTCGGGTTGACCGGAATTTTCCCGCCACCGCCCGGGCCGTCGATGACAAATTGGGGGACGGCGTAGCCGGTGGTGTGGCCGCGCAGTTTCTCGATGATATCGACACCTTCCGCGACGGAGGTGCGGAGGTGGGAGGAGCCGGTGATGAGATCGCACTGGTAGAGGTAGTATGGCCGCACGCGGCACATGAGAAGCTTGTGAGCCAGGGCTTTCTGGATCTCCGGGGAATCGTTCACGCCGCGCAGGAGGACTGACTGGTTCCCGAGCGGGATGCCGGCTTCGGCGAGGCGGACGAGGCCATCGCGAACTTCGGTGGTGAGTTCCTTGGGATGATTTGAGTGGATGGAAATGAAAAGCGGGTGGTGCTTCTTTAGCATTGCGCAGAGTTCCGGGGTGATCCTTTGCGGGAGGAAAATGGGAATGCGCGATCCGATGCGGAGGAACTGGATGTGCGAGATGGCACGGAGGCGGGTGAGGATCTTGTCGAGTTTCGCGTCGGAGAAGAGGAGGGGATCGCCACCGGAGAGCAGGACATCGCGGATTTCGGTATGTTCTTCGAGGTATTTGAAGGCTGCTTCCCAATGGGTTTCGAGCTGTTGCTCGCCGACACCTGAGACAACGCGGGAGCGGGTGCAGTAGCGGCAGTAGGAGGCGCAGCGGTCTGTGACGAGGAAAAGGACACGGTCTGGATAGCGATGGACGAGACCGGGGACGGGCATGTGGGAATCCTCGCCGCAGGGATCGGCCAATTCCTCGGGGGCGGTCCAGCCTTCCTCGATGCGAGGGATCACCTGGCGGCGTATCGGGCAGTCGGGATCGTCTTTGTCGATCAGGTTAAAGAAATGCGGGGTGATGGACATCGCGAGCTTCGTGCCGGCGAGTAGGACTCCGGCGCGTTCTTCATCGGTGAGGTTGATCCGGGATTCCAGATCGGCCAGTGAGTCGATGCGGTTGCGGAGTTGCCACTTTTGATCCGACCATGTTTCCATGGCGGAATCTGGCCAGTAGCCCGGGGCGTGAGAGGTGAAGGATGTGTTGAGTTCGCTAGTGGGGATCATTCGCGTTGTGTTAGGAAGAATCCGTCGGGCAGGATGCTTTTGAGGTCAAGAAGCGATTTTTTTGGATGAATGAACATCGAACACAGAACGCCCAACGTTGAACCTCGAATATCTAACTCGAAAGGGGCTGCACCCGGGCGCGGATGGATTTCTCTTTTTTGAAAGTGATCATACGAAGGTCGTAGCGGCTTTGGAGATTGATCCAAAACTGCGGATCCATGCTGAAAAACGTGCCGAGGATAAAAGCGGTTTCGGCGGTGATCGGGCGTTTTGCTTTGATAATCTCGTTTATCGTAGTTCGAGGAGTTCCTTGAGCATCCGTCCCGGGGTGGTTTCGATGATGGATTTTTGTTCGCGGGTCATTGGTGGGTCTGGTTAATGGTAATCGGTGATTTCAACATCGCAGGCGTTTCCTTCATGCCAACGAAAGCAAAGCCTCCATTGACTGTTGATACGGATGCTGTGTTGGTTCCGGCGGTTTCCTTTGAGGGCTTCGAGATGCTTGCTGGGTGGGATACGTAGTGATTCCAATGTAGATGATGCATCAAGCAGGTTCAGCAATTTAAAATTGCGCGGTGAAGAAGGTCGGAGGGAAAGCGTGTTCTCCGGCCTTGCCATAGCTTTTGCGTCTCCTTGTTTCCGAAGCTTTCTATCACTGGTCTAATGTTCTGTTATTCAGAACAAATATCAAGCTGCCCTGGTTTCTTATTTAGTGAGCCTTTGTATCAGCTGGATCAATCTCCCCGTGGATGCTGCCAGTGTAGGAGCGAAGGGGATTTTGTCGTCTTTTTCTTCCGGCAGGAGGGTGGGGCGGGTGGCGATGCGGATGGCGGGGAGGCCGGTTTCGTAGAGGGTGGAGGCGAGGTCGAAATCGTCGCCGAGGCAGGTGACTTCCGCTCCGAGAATCTTTCCGAGACCTACGAATTCCTCAACTGGCGTGGCCTCCGTGTCGCGCGAGGTGAGGATCAGTGTTTCAGCAAATGCCATGGCCTCTACGCAGATGATTCCGGCGTGCTTTTCCCCAATGAGTTCCGAAACGATAAGGGCGGTTTCCAAGACGGGTGCGTCGGGTTGGTTTACGTGGGGGAGGAAAAGGAAGTGGATGGTGCGGGACGGAGTTGCGTCCGCAAGTGCCTGGGCTGCAGCAAGTGTCGCGGCTAGGCCGGATGCATTTTTCTCCGCACCGCGGGATCCTAGTGGGGAATCGTAGGAGGTGAGTATCCAGATGGAGGAGGCGCGGTTCCTTTCCGAAGGGACGGTGGCCTGGATGATGGGGAAATCAGTCGGGCTCTTGATGATGTTGACATCGTATCCGGTGTTTGAGGGGCCGAGAAGTCCCTGGATCATTGATGAGGTGGCGGAGAGTTTTTTGGGAGAGGCGGTGTTGCGCTCTCCGATAATCTCGACGATTTTCCTCAGATCGTCTGCAATACGCTCGCTGGAAACGGATTGGGAGAAACGCTGTTCCGCAGCGCGGGCGTCGGCTTTCTCGTTCTGGAAATACTTCACTAAGGCGATGGCGGCGGACGCGATTAGCCAGGTGGGAAGAATTACCAGAAGTATGGGAACCAGGCGTGATTTCTTAGGAGTGGACATGATGCTCAGGGGGATTCTGCTTCCTTGGTGGGCGGATCATCCGTCTCATCCGAATCCGAGAAATCTTCGATTCCTTTCCTCCAGCGCTGGGAGATCCACGGCCGGACAAAGCCGTAAACAAGATACGCGCTGAACAAGACCACCGGCATGATGTAGCGGAAGTGGATTGTCGCGAAGATCACAATCAGTGCGAGGATGATGGTGGTGAGTGAGCCTTTGGTTTTCCAATCGACCGTCTTAAAGGACGGGTAGCGGACATCGCTGATCATGAGCCATGAGAGGAACAGCAGAACGGCGGCGATCACGTATTTCCACACACCGACCTCGTGGTCGTTCTCATAGAGGTCGATGATGAGGAAGGTGAGAGAGGCGATGAAACCTGCAGCCATGGGGATGGGGATCCCTCGGAAGTCCGAGGAGGCACCAGGCTTTTTCGGCAGGAAGGCGAGGCAGTTGAAACGAGCTAAGCGCATTGCACCGCAGACAAGATAGATCAGAGCTATGCCCCAGCCGATGTTTCCGAGGGGAAAAAGAACGGCGCGTGAGAGTAGCATCGCAGGAGCCATGCCGAACGAGATAATATCCGCGAGGGAGTCGAATTCCTGGCCAAAGGGGGATTCCTGGCCACCGAGACGGGCGAGGCGGCCGTCGAGCAGGTCGAAAAGGCAGGAACCGAAGATGAGGAGGATGGCGTATTGGTAATACTCGCGGGATACTTCGTAGTATTGTTTCGCCGCGAGAACGGCATCGCCGGAAACCTTTTGCACCTCGATTTGCCCTTTCAGGATCATGAGTACGGCGAAGAATCCGCAAGCAAGATTGCAGGCGGTCATCAGGTTCGGGAGGAAATAAATCTTCGGTTCGTCCGGGTCGCGGATTCGGGACATGGCGGAATCTGTACTGGAAAAGCGTCCAACGCCAGTTTGGAGTTTCGTGACCTGTCTCCGAAATATGGGCTGGTTTGCTTCGATTGAATTCCTAGATTTTCATAAATTTTAAATCCATGAAAATCCTCTCCGGTTTGTTTCTATCAGGATTGCTAGCCATTTCGGTTTCCACTGGCCAGACATCGTCAGTCCTAAAATCCACTGGAGCCGGAGTCCAAGGCGAGCTGAAAAAATGGCATCGTGTCACGGTTTCCTTCGAGGGTTCGGAGTGTTCCGAGAAAGGCGATCCCAACCCGTTCCTCGACTATCGGTTGACCGTTACGTTTCGCTATCCCAGTTCGGGAAAGACATTCGTAGTTCCCGGATGCCTTGTTCTTGTTAGACAACCCATCTGGAAGATGTCATAAGTGTTCTGAACAATGGCTGCTGAATTCAGGGATTACTATGGAGTGCTTGGGGTCGCGAAGGATGCGACGCAAGCGGAGGTGAAGAAAGCCTTTCGGAAGCTGGCGCGGAAATATCATCCGGATGTCGCCAAGGACAAATCCATCGCTGAGGAGAAATTCAAGGAGATCAATGAGGCTTACGAGGTGCTCGGTGATGCGGACAAACGGAAGAAATTCGACAATCTTGGAGCGAATTGGAATCAGCAAGGCAGTCCGTCTTCTAGCGGCGGAGGATATTCCAGTGGCCCGAATGCGGGCGGCGCGGATTTCCAGTTCGATGGCACGGGCTTTAGCGACTTTTTTGAACAATACTTTTCTGGCGGCGGCGCACGCCGAGGCCCGTCCCACGGTGGTGGTTTCCCCAGAGGCGGAGCAATGCGCGGGCAGGACATCGAGGGCGATCTGATGGTAACTTTGGAAGAGGCTTTCACCGGATCCATGCGCACGATCTCCCTCCGCAAGGCAGGCCAATCAACTCCAGACGAAGTACAAGTCCGCATTCCCGCTGGTATTGGCGAGGGGCAGCGTCTCCGCGTTCCCGGTCACGGCGGGCAAGGCCATGGCGGTGGAGAGGATGGTGATCTTTACCTACGTGTGAGGATCGCCGCTCATCCTGATTTCCGCGTGAAAGGTCATGATCTGTTCCGCGATCTTGCTCTGGCTCCGTGGGAGGCTGTGCTGGGAACGACCATTTCCATAAATATCCCCGGAGGGAAATCCGTGCAGGTGAAAATTCCTGCTGGGACTGGAACCGATGACCAACTGCGGCTCAAAGGCTACGGCCTTCCGAAGAAAAACGCTCCCGGCGATCTTTACGTGGTCGTCTCCATCGAGACCCCGCCGTCCGTAAATGATGAGGAACGCGCGCTCTGGGAAAAGCTCCGCGACGTATCAAAATTCAACCCGAGGAAAAACTGAGATGAATATGATAAGCCCCGACCCCCAACACATCCATCCGCTGGAAGTTGTCATCCGCATGACAGGCTCCTCGCGGCGGAAAATTGTTTTCTATTGCCGGAAAGGCGTCGTCGCCCCGGTCGCAGACCACAGCGAGTGGCACTTCGACGAGGAGAGCGTTCTGCGGCTGCGTCACATCGAAATGCTCCGCCAGCAGCACCGCATGAACTGGGAGGCAATCCACACCATCATCGGGTTGTTGGACGAGGTGGAAACTTTGCGCGAAGAGCTGAGGTTCAGAAGATGACGCAAGGGGGAAGAGCAGACTTGGCACAATTTTCTGAATAGCGAGGAATCTCACACATGAATCAAATTCCAGCTCCAATCCCGCCCGGTCAGAAATCCATGGGTGACGATGCCGGCCTTCGTTTGCTCCTACCGGTCGGACGCTCGATGTGGGCGATAGCGGCGGGTTACTTCGGGCTACTTTCCGTGATTCCGGTTTTTTCCATTCCCGCGCTCGTTTGTGGGATCGTAGGCGTGATGGATATTAAAAAGTCCAAGCTCGGTTCTAAGCCAAAGCATGGGATGGGCCGTGCCTGGTTCGGGATCATTATGGGCGTCCTCGGACTAGCGTTCGGAATCTTCCTGGCGATCAGCATCCTCTCGGAAGCTTAGGGTTCCGCATTATTACGGTTTGAGAAAATTCAGGCTGATCTCGTGGGTATAGGTCTCACCCGGTTTCAGGATGGAATCCGGGAAGGCGTTTTGGTTCGGAGAATCTGGAAACTGTGGCGGAGGGGTCGGTGAGGGTAAAGGTTTTCACAGGCATGTCATTCGTGAGTCGGGTGACGATTTTCTCGCGGATTTCAGCGAGCGAAGGACTCGCAATCGCAAAAAATGAAAGGAGAATCATCCGTATGCTGGAAAGGGTGGAGAGCCTGATCGGGCGATGGAAACGCGAAGTTTCCACCAACAGACGCTCCGCACTTGCAGAGAGTGAGGAGATGGCTACATTGCACACATGCAAGCGGTGACGGACAGGTTGAGGAATTTTTTACAGTTCGTAGCAGTGAAGCTCATCGACGATCCTGCCCAGGCGCAGTTGAAAGTCGCAGAGCTGGGGCCGAAGCGCTTCCGTTTCAAGCTGGTGCTTGCCCGTGAAGACGTGGCCATGCTCATTGGCCGGAACGGATTTACCGCATCTGCGATCCGAAGTGTGCTGAAAGCTGCTGCGGAAAAGGAAGGTGTCCAAGTGACCCTCCAGATCCACTCCCACGAGGAGGAGGCGGAGTTCCTCGCCCGCGACGCTTGAAACTTTAAACTCTAAATTTCAAACCTCAAAGACGCAGGCGACGATCCCAGCGCGCCCTCGTTTGTTGCAGAAAATCGGTGTTGTCTCAATCGGCGGTTCTTGCGGAGATCTATACGGACCGCGTTTACTTTTGAAAGACGGGCTGGTGCCGCCGGATCTGGTGCATGCGAGCCCGGCCTTCCATCACACGACCCGGGACATCCAGCCCCTCCGGAAAAAAGGCTTCCGATGGTCGCGGAGGGTCAGAAAGCTCGACGCTTTTTCCCAATAGCTGCGTTGCTCTTGGTGAGAAATCGTCTTCGCTCATCCGCCATCTTTCATCTGACAGACCACTAGGACGCAACCCCGTTGGGGTTGTGGAATTTTTTGGTGCGGTTGTCCCGGGGTAGGTTTCACTGCGTTACGCCACTTGTCCTCCCGTAGCCTTGGCGAAGGAGGAACCCCGGGCTTAAATCCGTATCCCCTTTGGGGATGTAGACGACACCGCCGCCACCCGCATAAAACTCCAAAGCCTCTATCCTTCAATCGAAGTGTGACGCAGCACTAGGTAATGCTGGAGAGCTGTGCCTGTGGCCGACTTCCCTTTCAAAGGTAGATCCCTTAGCTTTTCCTGATTTTCCCAAGTAATAAAACAATCTTGCGCTTGTGGGGCGGACGGGGGATGCTTTCGGAGTCGGAAAATATGGGCAATCGAGTCAACAAAAAGCGCGGGCAGGTGGAAGAGCCGAAGAAGTGGTCTAGCGAAATCGCCGGGTTCTTCTGGATGGCGGGTGGCCTAATCCTACTGCTTTCACAGCTTTCCTACAGTCCTGCGGATCTTCCTGAGTGGGGGATGTTCGAGGCATTTGCCGATAAGGGCGAGGCCAGTGGCGACAACTGGCTGGGGCCAGTGGGTGGTATTCTTGCCTTTGTACAGATCCTTTTGTTCGGTGCTGCCGGTTGGATGCTGGCGCTTGGGTTCATCTGGTTTGGCGTCCTTAAGCTCGCATTACGTGGAAGTCTCTGGCCGAGAATCGTCCTCGGGCTGGGCTTGGTTCTGATTTCCGGTTCTATTTTCCTCCACGCTTCGGAAACGCTTTTCGCGGAGTGGGTCGCGCGCTGCAATCTTCAGGGGCGTCCCGGAGGTGTGATCGGGAATACACTCGGCGGTTTCAGTAAGGAGAATCTTATCGGGAAACTTGGGACCATGACGGTGGCTGGAATCACTTATATCATCGGCCTGATCTGGTTGACCGGGCAGACGCCGGCGAATTTCGGACGCGGTTGCTACCAATTGGTAAATCGGAAAATCGACGCATGGAAAATGAGCCGCACCGAAGCGGGTCGTGCCGATGCCCGCGAGAAAGACCTTCTCAACGAGCGCGAGAAACAGCGTGAGCAACGCCGCGTCCAGCGTGAACTTACAAAACTAAAAGAGGCCGAGACCGACGAGCCCGGCCAGAAAGAACTCCCTATCCGCGAGACTCCCATCCCACAGATCATCGACTCTTCCCAACGCCGCGCCACGAACGGGGTTGCTGCCGGAGAAAAGCCTTTTGAGCGGAAGAAGCCGAGCCACCAATCGCTTTCCGTGACTGGTTTCGAGAATTACGAGCTTCCCGGATTTGATTTGCTCGATGAAGTGGAGGTTGAGACGGAAGCTGCCGACCACGGCGAACTCCTTGCTGTCCAGACAACCATCGTCGAAACCCTGCAGGCCTTCGGGATCGAGGTATCCCCCGGAGATATCACCCGAGGCCCCACGATCACCCGTTACGAGATCTACCCGTCTACAGGCCTGCGCGTTTCCCGCATTTCCCAGCTTGAGGCTGACCTCGCCCGTGCCACCCGCGCCGAGCGAATCAACATCCTCGCCCCCATCCCCGGCAAGGATACGGTTGGTATCGAGATCGCGAACTCAACCAAGGTCGCGGTCCCTCTCCACGAACTCCTCCACGATGTCGAGTTCCGCTCCGCGAAAAAGAAGATACCTCTGGCTCTCGGGAAAGACGTTTACGGAAAAACTGTCATCGGCGATCTCGCCGCCATGCCTCACCTCCTCGTCGCGGGTGCAACCGGTTCGGGGAAATCCGTATGCATCAACTCCATCATCGCATCCATTCTCTTCAAGTTCGGTCCTGACGAGTTGCGCTTCATCATGGTCGATCCGAAAGTGGTCGAGATGCAGATGTATAACAAGCTGCCGCACATGGTCGTGCCGGTGGTGACAGACCCGAAGAAGACCGTCGCCGCCCTAAAATGGGTCGTGAACGAGATGGAGAAACGCTACAAGATTTTCGCGAAAACGGGCATGCGGAACTTCGATGGTTTCAACAACCGTCCCCGCGAGGAGAAGGAAGAGGAAGTTCCCGTCCCGGAAGTGGAGGAACCGGAAGTCGATCTCCAGGACATAGAAGACATCGCCACCGCACTCGAAGACGGTGATCTCGGACCCGAGGCGACCGAAGAGGAACGTGAGATCGAAGAGGAGGAAATCCCAGATCGTTTTCCATACATCGTCGTTCTGATCGACGAGCTTGCAGACCTCATGCAGACCGCTCCTGCGGATGTGGAAATGTGTATCGCCCGTATCGCACAGAAAGCACGGGCTGCCGGTATCCATCTCATCATCGCCACCCAGACTCCACGTGCGGATGTCGTGACCGGCATCATTAAGGCGAACATCCCCAGTCGCATCGCCTTCCAGGTCTCATCCGCCCTCGACTCCCGAGTTATCCTCGATACCAAGGGTGCCGACAAGCTCGTCGGGAAAGGCGATATGCTCTACCTTCCGCCCGGCTCCGCGAAACTCGAGCGCGCCCAGGGCGCTTTCGTATCCGACGAAGAAGTCGAACGCATCGTCGAACACTGCTCCAAGCAAGCGAATCCTCGCTACGAAAAGGATATCCGCGAGACTATTGAGAACGCTGGAATGGACGATGGGGATGAGGTTTCCGATGCAGATGAAGAGCTCATTATCAAATGCATCGAGGTCGTCCGACAGGAGCAAAAAGCCAGCACATCTCTCCTCCAACGACGCCTCCGTCTCGGCTATACCCGTGCTGCCCGCATGGTGGATATTTTGGAGCAACGCGGAATCGTTGGTCCCGGAGATGGTGCGAAAGCGCGTGAGGTATTTCTGAAGTGAAACCCTAAATCTTAAACTTTAAATTTCAATGAAGACTCTCGAAATAACCCCAGCTACCGCTTCTTCTTTGAGATTTAGAGTTTAGAATTTAAAGTTTTGAGTGCAGACGTTTCATATTTTCTAGAGTTTCAGGAGACGGAGAAAAATGCTTCTCCGCTGACCGTGCGGAACTACTCGGCTGCGCTGAAAAAATACGCGGAGTGGCGTGGTGCGGGTTTCGTGAACTGGCGTGACGAAACGGGGGATGATTTCCGTGGCTACCTTTACGAGTTGATGAAGCTGGGTCTGAAGCGCTCGACGATCCGTCTCCGCTTCGCGGCATTGAGATCGTTTTACAAATACCTCGTCCTCCGTCGTGGTCTCGCAAGTAGTCCGGTGGCGGAAGTCCAGATGCCGAAGCCGGAGCGGAGCCTACCTGTCGTGCTGAGCGTGAAGCAGATGGATGAGTTGCTCGATATGCCTCTCAAATGTGAAGCTCCGACGAAGGGGCCGCAGTGGTTAAAATATCGGGACGCGGCTATCTTGGAGCTGTTTTACTCCTCCGGTCTGCGCATTTCCGAGCTGCTTGGACTTGATGTGAAACACGTAGATTTCGTGGATGAGATCGTCAAGGTGGTCGGAAAAGGCAGGAAGGAGCGGATGGTTCCCGTCGGTGGAGCGGCGATGCGTGCGATCCAGAAATATCGCCAGGAAGCGGCGGTGACCAACGGGGCGCTGTTTCGCAGCATCCGAGGAACCAGGATCACCCAGCAGGCGGTGGATCAGATGTTGAAAAAGTATTTGAAGATGAGTGGGATTCCCTTTGGGGTAAGTCCGCATAAGCTGAGGCACAGCTTCGCGACCCACATGCTCGACGCCGGAGCCGATCTCCGTAGTGTCCAGGAACTCCTCGGTCACGCCTCGCTCTCCACCACACAAATCTACACCCACGTCACCAAGGAACGGCTGAAAACCGTTTACGACGAAGCACATCCCCGGGCGTGAAAAAGCATATCGAACGAATGAAATTTCTGGCGAAAATCCTCGGCTTCCTAGGCCTCTCAAGTTGTGCGGTGCAACCTCCCGGAGAAAAACAATCGAAACTCGCAGAGCAGCGAGCATCTGAAAAACAAACAGAAGTCTCCGTCCTTTTCATCGGAAACAGCTACAGTTTCGGTGTCCCGCAGGAGTTCCGGAAGCTTTCGAAGTCTCGGGGAAAAGCAGTAAAGGTCGGGCACTCCACCTTTGGGGGTTGGACACTGGAGAAGCATTCCGCGCATGAAGGCACTCTGAAAAAGCTCCGGCAAGGGAACTGGGATATCGTGGTAATTCAGGATCACAGTCTTCATCCCGGCAGCCCAGAATACGAACGAAAGAAGCTGATGGATCCTTGTGTGAAAACCTTTGCCGACGAGGCGCGCGCCATCGGAGCGGTTCCTCTACTCTACCAAACATGGGGTCGGCGTGATGGGGACGAGCGTATCCCAGGTGATGATTTCTACGCAATGAACGAACGCGTGAGAAAGGGCTATCGTGAAGCATCCGAACATGCAGACGGAGTAAGCATCGTTCCCGCAGGCGATGCATGGGAGCGCGAATACCGCGCCGGACGTGGTCGCGAACTTTACCACGAAGACGGCAGCCACCCGAGTGCCTATGGTGACGAAATTACCGCCAAGGAATTCTACCGCGTGATCTTTGGAACGGAACGCGGACTTTAGTCCGCCTCGCTTCGGGTGGCTTGATTCCTCGTGGCGGACTAAAGTCCGCGTTCCTTTTACTAAAGCGAGTGCTGCAGAATAAAGCTCTGCAGGGCGCAGTAAAAATGGTTTCGAAGCAGTGCCTCGTGCCGGATTGGGGTAAGGTTCGCAGGATCTGATTCCGGGTCGGGACCGAACTTGTATTTGTCCTCCAGCGCGAGCCGTGCTTGGTTCAGGCCGCTATACCAAGTGAACGCGTCTTCCCGTGTGATCCAGATTGGCGATTCTTTGGCATCTTGGAACGCGGCGGCTGTCTCGATGGCTGCGTAGATGTAATGGAGATCATCAGAGAAAGATTCGCGTAGATCCGGGACTACGATGTCTTGCCAGTCCTCGGAAATTTTCTCATCCGTGATTAGTCCGCCCAGACGGTCCGCTAGATCGATTTCGCAGCCGTTCGCATCCAGTGCGATGGCGCGTAGAATGTGCCAGTCTTCTTCAGTTTCCGGGTCGATCCTCAGACCTCCCTCGATAGTCGGGGCGATCTTCATTCGGATTTTTCTAGAGAGGTTGTTAATTGGTGGAACTGGAGTTGCTGGGTGTAGAACTCGGCTTTTTCAAGCTCCCCTGTCCACACGATGGAGCGACCATCCTTATGAACCTGGAGCATGAGCGTGGTGGCAAACTTTTCGCTATAGCCAAAGATTTTCATTAGCACGAAAGTCACGTAGGCCATGAGGTTTACAGGATCGTCATGCACGATGACGTTCCACGGGGGAGCAGTGGAGACGTTGGTCTCGGTGTTTGTTAGGGTGGTGGTCTCTGCCATGGTTCAGACGGTGGCGGGGGCTTGTGCGGGTGCTTCGATCCATTTGCCGTGCTCGGTGATCAGATCGATGAGGCGCTCGACAGCTTCGGCTTCTGGGATATTGAAATTTACTGCCGTTTTACCGACGTAGAGGTTGATTTTCCCTGGCGCGCCTCCGACGTATCCAAAGTCTGCATCGGCCATTTCGCCTGGCCCGTTGACGATGCAACCCATTACAGCGATACGAACGCCCTTGAGGTGGCCGGTCGCAGCGCGGATCTTTTGCGTAGTGGACTGGAGATTGAAAAGCGTGCGTCCGCAGGAAGGGCAGGCGACGTAGTCGGTTTTGAAGATTCGTGTGCCCGCCGCTTGTAGGATGTTGTAGGCGAGGCGGAGTGATGCGCCGTGTGCGGTTTCACTCCGGACGAGGATCGCATCGCCTATGCCATCGCAGAGGAGGGAACCGATGTTTTGTGAGGCGGGGAGGAGGGCTTTGAGGAAATCGGTATCGCCGGAAGGAGGATGGAGCGTGTCCTTGAGTAAGATTGGGTGGCGTGGGTCGGCCTTGAACGCGAGCATTCGGAAGGCATGGATAGTTTCCATGGGAATACCGTCTGGGACTGTGACGAGGTGGGCTGCCGTTCCGTCATTCAAGGAAGAAACCGCCGAGTCATCACGCGGATCGATGGCAATCACACCGGATTTTTCCAACACGATCTCCGGCTTGAAATCACCCATGTTGGCGATCTTGTGGGCGAGTGCGTTCCAGCGCTCTTGGGTAGTGAATACACGAACTGGTCGGTCTTCGCCGAGTTCGTGGCCTTCGATGGTGAGAGTTGAACTACTGCGTCTCTCGTAGGAGAATGGGTTGTAGGAAGGGGAGAGAGTCGGGAGGCCAGAGTCCTCCAGAACGGCCTGGGGCTGGAATTCCCAGCTGCTTTCGCTGCGGTGCAGCTCTACGATGGCTTTTGCTACTGGAATTTCGTGGACTGCGTCCTCTGTTAGGGAGACGCGAATCGTATCCCCGATGCCGTCTGCTAGCAGTGAACCGATGCCTATTGCGGATTTGATGCGTCCGTCTTCACCATCACCTGCTTCGGTGACGCCGAGGTGAATGGGGTAATTCCAATCCTCACCCTCTGCATCGAGCCGTGCAACGAGGAGGCGGTATGCCTCGATCATCACTTTTGGATTCGAGGCCTTCATGGAAAATACGAAATTGTGGTAATCGTTATCCCTCGCGATACGGGCGAACTCCAACGCGCTCTCGCACATGCCGAGCGGGGAGTCGCCGTAGCGGTTCATGATCCGATCGGAGAGGGAGCCGTGATTTGTGCCGATCCGCATCGCCCTGCCGAGGTCTTTGCAAAGGTCGACGAGAGGCGTGAACTGCTCGCGGATGCGCTCGAGTTCCGCCTCGTATTGATCGTCGGAGTATTCGCGGATCTCGAATTTCTTTTTGTCGGCGTAGTTGCCAGGGTTAACACGGACTTTCTCTACCCACTTCGCAGCTTCCATGGCGGCGTCCGGTTTGAAATGGATATCTGCTACGAGAGGGACGTCGCATCCAGCTGCGCGGACTCCAAGGGCGATGTTTTCCAGGTTCGCGGCATAGACCTTTGTCTGCGCGGTGATCCGGACGATTTCGCAGCCGGCCTCCGCAAGGCCAAGCACCTCAGCCACGCAGGCAGGGGTATCTCGGGTGTCGGAGGTGATCATCGATTGCACTCGGATCGGGTTGTTTCCGCCCACGCCCACGTTGCCCACTATCACTTCACGGGTCACCCGTCGGGTGAAACTGAGAAGGTCGGGGCAATAGGAAAGTGCTGCTTGGGGAGTCATTGGCTCGGGACAATAGACTGGAAGTTTTCCGTGGGCAATGACGGGATGCGGTGTAAAAGTATGCGCATGAAGATTAGGATGTCATGGGCACGGAAGGTTGCAATGGTCGCTTCTCTACTTGTAGTAACGGGAAACGAGGGCTTTGCGGGTGATTTTATCCGTGTCAATGAGACCGAGGAAACCGCCAAGCTCCAGACCGCCGTTTTCGGCTATGAAAAGGACGGGGTTCGGGTCGATCTCATTGGCGCTATCCACCTTGCCGACAAGCGCTACTACGAGTTTCTCAACAAACACTTCGAAAACTACGAGGTGCTTCTGTTTGAAATGGTGGGAGGCGAACACCTCGGCGGCGGAAAAAATCCAGCTGTCGTGAAAGAAGCGGAGAAAGAGGACAATCTCGCCGGTCTGCGTGTGATCTACGAAACCATGGAAAAAGCGCTAGGACTTACGGGGCAAGGGGATTTGATCGATTATTTTGCGGAAAACTTCATCCACGCAGATTTGACCATGGCGGAATTCGAGGCACTGCAGGAGGAGAGGGGAGAGTCGCTGTTGGGATTCATGATCAAGGCTGGGATTGCCGCGAAAAAGCCCAGCCGTGAACCGAATTCCATCAACCTTATGCGAGGGATGCTGACCGGCCGTTCTGATCTGGTGAAACTGGAACTGATGCACACCATGGCGGAGGGCGACACGCAGATCGATTCACTCTCCGGTGAAAACGTGATCATCGGAGACCGCAACGGCAAGTGCTTGGAGGTGCTGGCTGAGCAGGTCGTCGCTGGGAAAAAGAACGTCGGGATCTTCTACGGCGCCGCACATTTTCCCGATATGGAACGGCAGCTAGTAGCAAAGGGATACAAGCAGGTCTCCCGGAAATGGCTCACGGCCTGGCGCGTTGCGAAACTTTAGATCTTATGAGGTTGCACGTTTCGAGAGCACGAAAATAAGCCCAGCCATCACCACCGCCGCAATCGAAGTCGATGCTAGCGCCGGAATCCCGCCAGCCATTAACGCGTAGGCTGCCGCAGCAAATCCCGCTGCAATTGCCGCGAAGGGGAGCTGCGAATGCACGTGGGCGGTTGGCTCGCAGCCGGAGGCGATAGCGGCGACCACTGTCGTATCGGAAAACGGGCTGCAATGGTCACCGAGTACCGCCCCGCCGAAGACGGCTCCAATCACTGCAGGGATGAGCGTGGAAAGTCCCTCCACAGGAAGACCGGCAGCCTCAGCAGCCACCAAAGTCGCGGGCAGCGCAAGAGGCATCAACAGACCCATCGTCCCCCATGAGGAGCCCGTAGCAAAGGACATCAACGCCCCGCAGCCGAAGACTGCAAGCGGTAGCCACGCCACCGGGAAGCCATCCGAAAGCATCCCCGCGAGTTGCTCCCCTGCACCGAGTTCCGAGAACACGTTCCCAAGCGACCATGCGAGCACCAGGATGATGAGCGCGGGCAGGAGGTTCGCGGCACCGTGGTAGGCCGCGGCGTTTGGGGAAACTTTCCGCCCCTTCGGGTACATCGCCCACGCGAAGGCTAGCCCGACGAGACTCCCTGCCACCAAGGCATACGGCCCGGCATCCCCACTGAATGCCCTTCTCCAGCCTGCGGAGGAAAGCGGGCTCGTCATCGGATCTGACAGCAGCGGAAAGGCCGCAAAAATCCCGACTACCAGAGCGATTAAAGGCACCACCGCCCGCACCGGCGAAGTCCCTTCCGCATCCGCAGCGTCAACCGGCTCCGCATCCTGCGGCAGGTAGCGGCTCATCGCCCGTGGCTGGTATTTCAGAAGCACGGCGAGCGGCACCAGCACCAGAGTTAGCAGGCAATACGGGTTCGCCGGGATGGATTGGAAATAGAGCGAGTATGGCTCCACCGGAAACGGGGCACCCTCCAGCCCTTCCTTAATCAGGCTCAGCTGCGTCGCAATCCAAGTGGAAATGAACGCCACGCAAGCCACCGGCGATGAAGTGGAATCCACTACCCATGCCAGCCTTTCCCGCGAGACTCCCGTCCTGTCCGCCAGCGGTCGCGCGATCCGACCCGTCAACAGGCTGTTCGCAAGCCCGTCGAAGAAACACAGTAGACCAATCACATACACGCTCCCCAGCAAGCGCCTCTGTGGATCTTTCGCCTTGGAAATCAAGCGGGAAAGGATCGTATCGAAGCCTCCGGATTTCTCTAGCAAGCCCGCGAAGGCTCCGAGAACCAGAGTGAAAACAATCGCACCCACATGCCAAGATCCATCGAGAGAGGGGAAAATGTAGTCGGAAAAAATCGCTCGCAAAGCCCCGGCGGGACTTTCGTGATGGATCAGCAAAGCTCCCGCCACTACTCCGCTCCCGAGCCCCAGCGCCGCATGCCTCGTCAACACAATCACCACTAGCGCACAAACTGCGGGCCACAAGGCAGTGAGAACCACAGCAGTATCAAAAATCGGCAGTAGTAAGGTAAGGCCGAGGAGAATGACGGGGATGACTACCTTTTTCATGGATGTGACGGGATACCGGCTACCCCTGACGGGAGTTTGCAGATCTCCTGAGGAGTTGCGAGCGAAAGGAACTATGAGGGGCGAATCTCCAAGTGTTCCCGATTTTTTCGTATCCCAAGCACTTACCCTCCAATACCCAACGGTAACAGGAAATTAAACCGCTCCTAACCTTCGTGCTATCGGTGAGACAAATCGTTCAACTGATACCCTCAGGTATTTGAAGGTCAGTCGATTGCAGCGACTTTGTTGAATTCGGAATCTCCCGTTCGCGGTTCTAATGACCAAAATGTTGAGCTTGATGATGAAGTCGAACCGTGGATTTGTTATTTGCTGACGATTGAAGGAGCTGGCGATGATGTGATAAAAGGGTGGTGTGATGTTGTCCGGGCGGAGGCTTTGGATTTGCATGCTTGGCTGAAAAATGGGCAGAGGGAGAATGTGTATGAAAACGGCATGCTTCATCGTCTGCGAAGCCATGGGTTCGAGGTTGAGCAGCAGTATCCGATTCAAGTGCAAGATCGCGACGGGACGGTATTGGGAGATTTTTACGCTGATCTCTTCGTGAACGAAACTCTCATGATCGAACTGAAAGCGTGTAAGAGTATCCTGGACGAGCACATCGCCCAGCTCCTTGGTTACATGAGAGCTGCCGGGAAACGCCACGGTCTTTTGATTAACTTTGGTGCGGGCACTGTGCAGATTAGGAAATTTGTGCTTTAGGGTGTTTCCGGTGCAATGGGAAAGAATTTTTCACAAAAGGCACAAGGAAGAGCGTGGTTCGGGCTTGGAGAACTAAGGACACGAACACTGAGAGATATTTCAGAAGAATGGGTATGGTTGGGTTCGCCATGAAAGTTTAGACCCCCACGTAATCTTCAATCCGCAGCCCGCATTTCAAGCCTGAACCACGCTCTTCCTTGTGCCCCTTGTGACGAATTCTTCAAACTCAGCCTAAGGCAAAATCATAAAGAGTTTCCCCGCCGAGACCCAATCCGCGACCTCAAGTGGAACCCAGCGGAGTTCGAACTGTTTGCCCCATGAGTCGGAGACAGCGATCTCGTTGGTGGATTGGTTGTAGCCGATAATCATGCAGATGTGGCGGTTATTCTCGGGTTTGTCTTTCTCTGCGAGCTTGAGGGCTTTTGCAGAGATGGTTTCTCGGAAGGCGGCATCGCCACCAGCGCGTCCGGCGGTGTTTTTATCGGTGATCTCGTTGTAGGAATCGACGGAACACATGCTCCACATGAGGGGGGTGCCTTGATCGATGTAGCGTTTCACATTGCGAAGCTTTAGGGAGCGGATTTCGTTTTCCTTGGTGCGGCGGCCTTTCCGATAGACGGCCGATTTCACGTTCTCCAGGAGGATTTCAACGACAGTCCCTCCACCTGCAGAACTCTGGCCGACCATAGCGAGGAGATACATATCGGCATCGATGCCCATGGTGCGCATTGCGCGCTCGAAGGTGGCGGGGACGCAGTAGCCTTTGGGTCCCTGGTCAACCATGGGGATTTCGGTGATGACGACGTCTCCGTTGTCGGCCTTTTTCACGTTGTCGATGAGGCGTTGCTTCAGATCAGCGTCCGACATGCGGGCGGATTTGCCTCCGCTGTCGGCCATTTCCGTGGAGACGACGGCGAGGGATACGTATTCACCTTCCTCGTTGGAAAGGAGGAAGGCGTGGCCGTTCCAGTCCCACCGTGTGATGGATCGGCGGGTGCCGCTCTCCCCATAGCGTTGCTTCGTGCCTTCGCCGAATACTCCGGTGAGGGCGGTCGAGATGGTTTTCTCGTCTAAGGCCATAGCTTCTTCGAGATTGCCCGGGGGCTTGGTGCCGGTGCTTTTAAAATGATTTTGTGCGAAACCGGCGGTGCTGCCGAAGTCGCCCTTGTTCGCATAGACGATAGATATGTTTTCGACTTTTCCTTCGCCATCGGAATAGAGCGCTACGGAATAGGGCATGGCTCGGAAGAGGGTGTATCCCTCGGCAAAGGCTGCATACAAGCGCCAGCTCTTGCCGTGCTTTGAGGTGGATTCCGAGCGGAGCTTGAGGGCGGAGGCTAGCTCTGCGGCGTCGAGTTCGTTAAAAGTGCTGCCGGTGGCGATGGCTTGTCCGGCTGCTTGGTTGAGTTTTTCCGCGTCCTTCCCTGAGCCTGCGGCAGCTTCCTTGATATATTTCCGGTCTGCCTCGCTGAGGCGTGTGAGCGGGAGGTCGAAGGATTTCCCATCCGCGCGGCGGAGTGTGACGGTTTCCCCGTTCAAGGAAAGGAAGGTCGCCCGCATTTCCTGCCCGGTGGCGCTTTTGAATGCGCGCTCTGTCTCCACAGCAAAGGCGTGGGCGGCGAGGCATGCGTAGAGTAGAGGGATTATGGTTTTTCCAGACATGGTGGAAATATTAGTGATAAACGGAAGCGGGTCAAACCGGGACTGGGGATATGTCACAAGTGACTACCGGAAGATTCCAGTTCGGTCTGAAGAATTTGTCACAAGGGGCACAAGGAAGACTTTGGTTCGGGCTTGAAAGGCGGGCTGTGGATTGAAGATTACGAGGAGGTCTAAACTTTCATGGTGAATCCAATCCCATTCTTCTAAAATGTCTCTCGGTGTTCGTGTCCTTTATTCTACAAGCTCGATCTACGCTCTTCCTTGTGCCCTTTGTGATGGATTATTTCCGCATCTCTGGAATCCGTTCGCTACTGCTCACTGGTCATTCAGTGACTCAAACTTTAGGAGAGAGAATGGCTATTTCGGAATCGTCAAGGTCTGTCCGAGTCGGATGATGGTGCCCTTGATATTGTTTGCCTTCTTGATCTTGGAAATGGAGCTGCCGTATTTGCGGGCGAGGCCGGAGAGAGTATCGCCTTTCTTCACCTTGTGGCGAACCTTGACCGGCTTTGGTTTTGGCTTTGGTCTCGGCTTCACCACCACAGGTTTCGGGCGTGGTGTGATCGGTTTGACCACGGCAATTTCCGGCTTAGGAGTGGAATCCTTTTTAGCAACGGTCGTTTTCGGCTTCTTCTTCTTGGACGGAGTATTTGGCTTATACCACTTGTCCGGTTGGTTTACCCAGGCTTCGATGTAGTTCCCCCGGTTGTCGAATGGGCCGGTCACGGCTTTGCTTTCAGGCGCACTTTTGAAGCCACATTGGGTGAGAAGTGGAAAAAGCAGGGAAATTGCCAGTAGCCGCAGGGCGAAACGCATTAGCGGCATCATGCCTCAATAGTTCGGACATGCAAATCATTGTTGCGGGTTCTCTTGAGATTTTTGATGAAGAATCATAAATACTCATCGAAAAGGGATTGAGACCGCGACTCGGCGTCAAACGAGCTCGCCGTATTCAAGCAGTCCTTGTCGCCCGCCTTCGCGACCAAAACCGGATTGTTTGAAGCCACCGAAGGGTGATGTAGGGTCGAATTTGTTGAAGGAATTTCCCCAGACGACTCCCGACTTTAGTTGCGTGGCGATCTTGAGATATTTCGATCCCTTGTCTGTCCACACCCCGGCGCTGAGGCCGTAGGCAGTGTTGTTCGCCTTTTCCACAGCCTCGTCCGGAGTTCGGAAAGTCAGCACGGAAAGCACCGGTCCGAAGATTTCCTCCTTCACCACGCGGTGGCTCTGTGTGACGCCTCCGAGTAGGGTGGGGGCGTAGTAGAAACCTTTTTTTGGCAGCTTGCACTCAGGTTGAAAAATTTCCGCACCATCCTTCACTCCCTCGTCCACTAGCTCGGTGATGCGCTCCCACTGACGCTTCGAATTGATCGCACCGATATCGGTGTTTTTGTCCAGAGGATCACCGGTTTTTAGCGTATTCATACGCAGCTTCAGCTTCCGCATTACCTCGCCCTCTATACTCTCCTGTACAAGCAGGCGTGAGCCGGCGCAACAGACATGGCCTTGGTTGAAAAAGATCCCGTTGATGATTCCTTCCACCGCCTGATCAATGGCGGCGTCTTCGAAAACGATGTTCGCGCCCTTACCTCCGAGTTCCAGGGTCAGGCGTTTGCCGGTTCCTGCGAGTTCGCGTTGTATCCATTTTCCAACACCGGTCGATCCGGTGAAAGCGATCTTGGCAGCGGTGGGATGTTTCACGATCGCCCCGCCGGTCTCGCCGAACCCAGTCACAATGTTCACCACACCTGGAGGAAGCCCGGCATCGCGGATCAGTTCTGCGAATTTCAAGGCCGTCACCGAAGTCGTTTCCGCAGGTTTGAGTACCACTGTGTTTCCTAGAGCCAGCGCAGGAGCCAGTTTCCACGCCATCATGAGGAGAGGGAAATTCCACGGGATGACCTGACCAACCACTCCAAGTGGAGCGAGGTTCCTGCCCGGTGCGGCATACTCCAGTTTGTCCGCCCAGCCAGCATGGTAAAAGAAATGTGCTGCGGCCATCGGCACGTCGAAGTCACGCGCCTCCTTGATTGGCTTCCCGCCATCAATTGTCTCCGCCACGGCGAACTCCCGCGCCCTGTCCTGCAAAAGTCGCGCAAGCCGGTATAGATATTTCCCGCGCTCCGCACCCGGTAACTTGGACCACGCAGGAAAAGCCTTTCCCGCCGCCGCGTAAGCCACATCCACATCCGCGCCGTTCGCCAAAGCGATCTCGGAAATCTTCTCCTCGTTCCGCGGACTGATCGAATCAAAATATTTCTTTGACTTCGGAGCCACGAACTTCCCACCGATGAACAGCCCGTAGCGACCCTTGATCTCCGCCGGTGCCGATTCCGGCGCCGGATCGAACTCCCAAAGATCCCCGAACAAAAGCTCCCTAGCCACCGGATTTTTCGTCTTCACACTCATAAGATTTCTTCCAACACCCTCCATCCCCATGACTCGTTTGGCGAGGAGAAAGGGGTTGCGATCTTGTTCGGTGGATTTCTGGCAAATGGAGTCATCGTCTTTTTTCTGCGAGAACCGTCCGCGCGAAAGTCGCTTGATAGTATATACTTTTTAGTGTCGATTTATGAGCGTGCAAGCAAAGCTATTTAAAAATGGCCAGAGTCAGGCGGTAAGGCTTCCCAAGGATTTTTGTGGAAAAAGATCATGGCGATGTTCAATACCAAATAAGTCAGGCTAACGCCGATGCAGCAAACCGATCCATATTGGGCGCATTGGTTCGTCGGACTCTGTGACGGAAAAGCGTCTTTCACATATCGGAATACGACGAGATCGTTATAGAAGCGAACCAGGCACTTTTTGGCGGTAGTTAGGTCCGTATTGATGAAGTTGTCACCAGTAAGCGATCCTCGGGCAAGTCATACAAGAATCGAAGCGATCTTGATGTTACTGACAGGCGGCGACTGAATTTGTTGGTAGATTTCTTTGACACTTATCAGTTGAGATCCCACAAGCGCAATGAGTTCCTTCTGTGGAGGAATTTGGTGATTCTGTATTGTTCTTCGGATGCCATCCGCCTCTCCTTTTTGGTTAATATCCTCCAGATGCCTCGCTAAAGGTGTAGGGTGCTTGGTAGTTGCCGGTTTTCTCTTTAAGGAGTTGGCGGAGCAGATCGTTGAGGACAGAGGAGGCTCCGAAGCGGTAGCGGGAGTTGTTGAGCCAGTTGTCGCCTAGGGTTTCTTTGACGGCGATGAGGAAGGTGAGCGCCTGTTTCGCGGTGCGGATGCCGCCGGCCGGTTTCATTGCGATCTCGGTTCCGCTTTCCAAGTAGAAGTCGCGGATGGCTTCGAGCATGACCTGGTTGTTGCCGAGGGTGGCGTTGTTAGAGGTCTTGCCGGTGGAGGTTTTGATGAAATCTCCGGGGCGGAGGACTTCCATTGCTAGGAAGGAGGCAGCGCGGATGTTGTCGTAGGTTTCGAGTTCGCTGGTCTCGAGGATGACTTTCAGGGTTGCTTCTCCACAGGCATCGCGGACGGAGGATATTTCATCCTGCACCTGGCGAATTTCCCCGGCGAGAAATGCTCCGCGGGTGATGACCATATCGATTTCGTCGGCACCGTCTTTCACGGCGGTTTTGACTTCTTCGAGACGGGCTTTCAAAGGCGTCTGACCGGATGGGAAACCAGTCGCGACGGAAGCGATTTTCACCGAGGTGCCTTTTACGATTTTCGCGGCGTGTTTCACCATGGATGAATAGACGCAGACGGCGGCAGTGGTAGGGACATCGAGATCCTCGTGAGGGCGCAGCGCCTTGTTGCAGAGTGATCGGACTTTTCCGGGGGTATCATTTCCTTCAAGTGTAGTGAGATCGACCATGGAGACCGCCAATTTTAGCCCGAAGACTTTCGATGACTTTTTGATACTGCGTGTGCCGTATTTCGCCACACGTTCCTCGATGCCGACGGTGTCCACGTGGCCAACCCTTTCGACGAGTTCTTTCAGGGAGCGCGGTGTCCTTTCATTCATGGAATGACCCTCACCTTGAATTGGATTTCTGCCAAGATTCAAGTTCACATCCGCCAAGTGGGTGCCAGACTCCGCCGCACCGGTATGTTTTCAAGAAAAGTTCTCAAATGGCTTCTCGTGCTTGCGGTGGTAGCGGGGCTTGTGGGTTCTGCCGCTGCGCTGTTCCTGTGGGCACTGGATACGGCGACCCGCCAGCGGTTTTCTGCGCCGTGGTTAATTTACCTGCTCCCGTTGGCGGGTGTGGCGATGGGTTTCTATTACCGGCACTACGGGAAGCATGTTAGTTCGGGGAACCATGTGATTCTCGGAAATGTCCATGCGGACAAGAATCCCGTGCCCTTTGTCCTCGCGCCTAGCATCATAATTGCAACCGTGGCGACTCATCTTTTCGGTGGTTCGGCGGGGCGCGAGGGGACGGCGGTGCAGATGGGGGCGGCGATTGCGGCGGGATGTGGGAGGTGGGTGGCGACGACCAAGAAGGCGGCGAATTTGCTGATGTTCTGTGGGATTTCCGCGGGTTTCGGGGCGGTGTTCGGGACGCCGTTTGCAGGGGCGGTGTTTGCACTGGAGTTCACTGGGCACCGGCTCATTTCACGGAAAATCATCCCCTGTCTGCTTACCGCGCTGGCGGCGGATCAGGTCTGCCTGGCGTGGGGGATCACGCATACGCCTTATCCGGTGATTGAGTTCACGCGTTCGTTTTCCACGTATCTGCCAATTGTGTGGAAACTTCTTTTCGCGGCGGCGGTGATTGCGCTAGCGAGCCGGTTTTTCATCGTGGCGTCCCACTATGCCGCAGGCAAGATGCGGGAATGGTTTCCGCATGAGGCGCTACGTGCGGGTGTCGGCGGGATAGTGGTTGTGGCGCTTTTCCTGATGGTCGGCACGGGGGATTATCTCGGGCTGGGAGTACTTGCGGAAAACAAGGATTCGCTAACCCTCCCGCGCTTTTTCTCAGCAGAAGTCCATGCTCCGGCGACGGCGTGGCTGTGGAAGCTGGTGTTTACGGTTGTTACGTTGAGTGTGGGTTTCAAGGGTGGGGAAGTGACTCCGTTGTTTTTCATCGGAGCGGCTCTTGGAAATGCGCTCGCATGGTTTCTCAATGCTCCGGTTGATCTCTTTGCGGGAGTCGGGATGATCGCCTTTTTCGCAGCAGCTACCAAGACTCCGTGGGCATCGGTGATCATGGGAATCGAGTTGCTTGGCTGGCACGTGTATGCGCCTCTCGCCGTTTGCACGCTGATGGCTTGGAAGCTTAGTGGGAAAAATTCGGTGTATCCGAACAGGGGAGATCTTTAGGCGAACCGGAACCATTGCGGCGTGCCTACAGCTCGCATTATCAAAGCATCCGAAAACATGGGGCTGAAGCCGCCATGCTGTGGTTGCGCTCCGCCTATAGCGGGAAGGAACCGCAGTTTAGAAACTACGACCTTACGAGCGAACCGGGCTCTGGTTCCGTGGCTCGTTGCAGGCGCGGTTTCTAAACCACGGTTCCTCTCGCCTGCGGCTGCAACCGGTTTACAATTTCGAATTTGTCACCCCATATTCGCTATCGATGCAGGCGGTGGGGGATACGTTGGAAGTGCAGCTGGAAATCTACCGTAGCCGAAACCGCGAGAGAGTCATTCTTATGCGGGACGCGTACTGGCAGCTTTCGGAGCCGTCATTTTCCAAAGACGTGGACCAAGCGTGATGCTAGCGATTAAGAGTCCCGTGGCGAGTCCGCACCAGACGCCGACCGCGCCGAAATCGAATTTTAAGGAAAGGAGGACAGCCACTGGAAGACCGACAATCCAGTAGGCGAAGAATCCTATCATTGCAGGCACTCGCGTATCGTGGAGTGAGCGCAGCATGGAGACGGAACAGATCTGGAGACTGTCGAAAATTTGGAAGACACCGACCACGATCAGAATTTTTGCCGCCAGTTCGATTACAGGAGCCTCGCTAATGAAGAGCGAAGAAACCCATGAGCCAAGGAGCAGGAAAAATAAAGCCCCTATAGCTGCCCAGCCGACTCCGAGCCACCAGCCGGAGACGATGATTTTACGCAAGCGTAGCCCCTGTCCCGCCCCGTTCGCAGAGGCGATCCGGACGCCTAAAGCCATTGAAAGCCCGAGGGGAACCATGAAGGCTGTTGCCGCGCACATCAGCGCGACTTGGTGGGCTGCCATGGCTGTTTTGCCGAATTGACCCATCATCAGACCGGCGAGGGAGAATGCGGAAACCTCGCAGACCATCTGAAGACTCGCGGGAAAACCAATGCCGAGGAAGCGCTTGATATCGGAGAGGACGGGTGGCTTGAACCAATGGAATGGCGTCCACTCCCGCATGCCTTTTCCCCGGTAGAGCCAGACGAACATGCCTACTAGAATCGCCGTGCGTGAGATGAAAGTCGCCCATGCCGCCCCCTCTAGTCCGAGTGCCGGGCAGCCGAGTTTTCCAAAGATCATCACCCAGTTCAGAAAAATATTTAGCGCCACGCCGCAAAGGAAAATCCAAAATGGAGGCCATGGTCTGTTGAGGGCATCGGCATGGTTTTTTAATGCCATGGACATTAGCCCCGGCACCAACGAAGCCATGATGATTCGGAAATAGCTGCCGGTTTTTTCGACGACGTCCTGGGGTTGGCCAAACGCACCAAGGTTGAGCGTGAGCAGGGACATGAAAAGGAAGAGTAGGATGCCCAGCACGGTGGCCACGTATAACCCGTGGCGGCAACTTGCGCGACCTGCGGCGTGGTCGGCCGAGCCGCGCGCTCCGGCGGTGAAGACGGAGATCGAAGTCAGGATGCCGATCCCGAACACAAACGGCACGTAAAAGAGCGAGTTTGCAAAAGTCAGCACGGCCATTTCCGTTACGCCGAGGCGGCCGATCATCATCGTATCCGCCACGCCCAGCAGCATCTGGCTAACCTGCCCAATCACCAGTGGGAAAGCCAGCTTCAGGGTCAGCCGTGATTCAGAAATGAGGGACATGCGTGGGAGACGTATGCCCGGCGAGAGGGTTTTGTCACTTCCTGTTTAAAATTCCTCATCCATCAACTTCTCCCGCCGTTCCCGAACGAGGCGGACGACGAGAGCTGTCCAGCCGGTCTGATGGGATGCTCCGAGACCTTCGCCGGTTTCCCCGTGGAAGTATTCGTGGAAGAGGACGAGATCTTTCCAGTGCTCGTCGTCGGAGTAGCGTTTGGAAATTTCCGAATTCCCGAAGCAAGGGCGGTAACCGTTTTCGTCCTTTTTGAAGAGGGAGATGAGGCGGTCACAGATATCGATGGCGATTTCCCGCAGAGTGCATTCGTTTCCTGAACCGGTGGGGTATTCGATCTTGAAATCGTCCCCGTAGAAGAAGTGGTAGAGCTCGAGAGCCTCGATCAGGATGAAATTTGTAGGGAACCAGATCGGGCCGCGCCAGTTCGAGTTGCCGCCGAACATATCGGTGGTCGCTTCACCGGGCGTATATTCCACTTGGTGTGTGGCTCCGCCGTGGATGAAGACGAAGGGCTTTTCCTCGTGTGCCTTGGAGAGTGAGCGGATACCAAAGTTCGAGAGAAACTCCTTGGTATCGAGCATGTATTTGAGTGTGTGGCGGAGGCGCTCTTCGGAGGGAATGGCGAGCAGGACGCGACCGGAGTTTTTCTGTCCTTTGACACGATTGGTGGTGACGTATTTCAGCAGCTCCGGTTTGTTTACAAGGAACCAGTCCATCCGTTTGCGGAAGCCGGGTAAGGCGTCGATAGTTTTCTGTTTCAGCACGGTTACTGCGGAAAGGGGGAGCAGGCCGACGAGGGAGCGGATGCGGAGCGGGATTGGTGTCTCATCATCGATGATGAGCTGATCGTAGTAGAACTGGTCTTGCTGATCCCAGAGACCGTTGCCGCCGAGGGTGTTGATGGCGTCGCAGATTTTTACAAAGTGCTCGAAAAACTTGGATGCGATGTCCTCGTAGGCGGGCTTGGTCATGGCGAGTTCGAGCGCTATGGAAAGCATGGTGAGGCAGTAAAATCCCATCCATGCTGTGCCGTCAGCCTGCTGAAGGTAGCCGCCTCCAGGGAGTGCGTGTGAGCGATCGAAGACCCCGATGTTATCCAGTCCGAGGAAGCCGCCGCCAAAGACGTGGCGTCCGTCCATGTCTTTGCGGTTGACCCACCAAGTAAAGTTCAGGAGGAGCTTTTGGAAGGCTTTTTCCAGGAAGAGAATGTCACGCTCGCCTTTCTTGTCCGAGATTTTGTAAACACGCCATACCGCCCATGCGTGGACGGGCGGGTTGACATCGGAAAAGTTCCACTCATATGCGGGGAGCTGACCGTTCGGGTGCATATACCACTCCCGCAGGAGGAGCAGGAGTTGGTGCTTTGAGAAGGCGGAATCGACTGCACAGAATGGCAGCATGTGGAAGGCGGTGTCCCATGCGGCGAACCACGGATACTCCCACTTGTCAGGCATCGAAAGAATGTCCTTCGCATGGAAGTGTTTCCAATCGTGGTTACGTCCCTCGAGGCGCTCGGTGGGGGGATTCGGCAGTTCCTTGTCGCCCTTGAGCCAGTCTTCGACGGCATAGTAGAAAAACTGTTTCGTCCAAAGGAGGCCGGCATAGCCTTGGCGGCAGATTAGTTCCTCTTCTTCGGAGATGCCTTTCGGGATGACGTTGCTGTAAAAATCATTCGCATCGCGGATGCGGGCTTCCATGGTTTCATCAAACTCCGCAAGCCCGTGGAGGTTGTTGATTTCATCGACCTTGTGGAGTCGGCAGCGGACGGTTACCGATTCGCCCGCCGGGATGCTGAACACGTAATGAGCCGCCGCTTTGGTGCCTTTCTTTTTTGGGGAAACGGCGTTCTTGTCATTCTGGATGATATACCGGTGGAATGCGTCCTTGGTGTAAGGGCAGGCGTTCTTATCTCCGTCAAGAGCTTCATGGTTCGTATCATTTTCGGTGAAGATCCACTCCGGGTTTTTCTCAGAGACTTGGGAATCGATGTGAAAGTTGAATTTTCCGAGCGTCTGGTGCTCGATGTAGAGCTTATCGGTATCGAGGGAGATGGAGGGTTTCTTCAGTGGTGCTTCCGGTTCGGTATCCCAAGACCAAGTATTACGGAGCCAAACGGTCGGGAGGAGGTGGATGGGCGCAGCAGAAGGGCCGCGGTTTGAAATCGTGATCCGCCAGAGGATGTCCTCGGGGGTGCGCTTGCAGACTTCTTGGACTACGTCGAAGTAGCGGTTGTCATCGAAGAGACCCATGTCGGCGAGCTCAAGCTCGGGGCCGAGTCGGCCGAGCTTTTCGTTTTCCACCCGGATCCTCGTGTAGGGGTAACACGCTTGGGGATATTTATAGAGAGCCTTTGTGTAGGAGTGGGTGGGGGTGGAATCGAGGTAGTAGTAGCACTCTTTTACATCCTCCCCGTGGTTGCCTTCGTTTCCGGCAAGTCCGAACAGGCGCTCTTTGAGGATCGTGTCCTCGCCATTCCATAGAGCGGGGGAAAAGCAGAGGCGGGAGCTGCGGTCTGACCAGCCCTGGAGGCCGTCCTCACCCCAGCGATAGGCGCGCTTGCGTGCATGGTCGTGCGGAAATGCAGCCCAGGAGTTGCCATGGTCAGAGTAGTCTTCACGAACCGTTCCCCACTGCCGTTCGGACAGGTAGGGACCCCAGCGCTTCCAGTTTTTCGCGTGGTCTTCTTCCTGTGAGAGTCTGATGTTTTCCTGATTCATTGCGTGCCGAGGATCTGGTGGCCGAAGCCGTTCTCGTATCCTTTGACATTCGATTTGAAGTCATACTTCGCATACTTCGAGTCCTTGGGAATCTGGAAAGCGTGCGAGGAGGTGCGCAGGCCGACGACAGGGCCGCCTTTTTCAATGTAGGATTCGACGTGAGCCATCTCGTC
The DNA here is from genome assembly GCA_905182475.1 of Akkermansiaceae bacterium. Lineage (GTDB taxonomy): Bacteria > Verrucomicrobiota > Verrucomicrobiia > Verrucomicrobiales > Akkermansiaceae > Luteolibacter. The sequence continues at coordinate 38,067 of CAJJBR010000010.1, forward strand.
ATCGGGCAGGTTGAGGAAACGGGCGAAGATGAAGAACAGGTCAGCTTGCTTGAGAGCCTTCAGGCCGGAGACGTTCGACGAACCGGCTTCGATGAAGCCGTTGTCGTCCACTCCGAAAACCACGGTGCACTTGAAACCGAGACGTTTTGCGAGGATGCGAGCGAGCGCCGGCGAGGTTTGTTCCGTGCGATATTCGTGATCGCTGGCGAGGAAGACGATGTGCTTGCCCAGTCCGGGGCCGGAATCGCCTTCGTAAACGATGGAAGTGTCGGCCTGTGCAAGGCCTGCGCCGGTAAGGGACGCGAGGAGTATGAGGGTGTTTTTCATTGTGTATGCGGTATTGTTGCGAGTTGGATTCGGGTAGGAGCCTATTTCATTGGATGCTCCTTGAGTAGTTCTTCGGGCTTCCAGAAGATGCTGCGGTCGCTGGTGGCGGCACGGACTTTTTTCACTGTTTCCGGCTTCACAGGAGCTGCCTTGTTGCCCCAGGAATTGCGGACGTAGGTGAGGACGGCGGCGGCTTCCTTGTCGTCGAGCAATGCGCCGAATGCGGTCATCGGCGGGACGCCTTTGGTCGGGTCGTAGGTTTTGCCGTTGACCTCGATTTTGCCCCACAGGCCGTGGAGCGTGAGCTTGGCGAGTCTTTCCTCGTCCCCGGTCACCCATTGGCTGCCGGCGAGCGGCGGATAGACTGGATCCATGCCTTTGCCGTCAGGCTGGTGACAGGTGGCGCAATGCGCGTCCCGGTGGAATACCTCGCCGCCGAGCTTGTAGGTCTCCGCATCGGCACCGGTGAGGTGGGCGGGAACGTCGATTTTCACCTTCTTCTCAACTTCGACGATATTGGTCGCCATTTTCCCCTTGGTAGGGTCTGCCGGTCCCCAGAAATGTTTTACTGTCGCGGCGGCGATGCGGGCGTGCTGTTCGGGTGATTCGAGCAGGGCGGCGAGCAAATCCTGGTTGCGGACATGGTTTCGTTGATACAGCCAAAGCGCTTCAAGCAAGGGGAGGGCGTCCTCCGATTTCTTGGGGTCGAACTGCTTCACCCACCTGCCGAGTGCGGCGACGACCTCGCCGGATTCGCGTTCGGTCAGCTCGATCTGGGTGCGGTGACGGACGCCATCGACAGGATGTTTGAGGTTATCGAGCAAGGCGGCGACCGGTTGGCCGTCGATGGCCACTGGTTCCTGCAGAGGCTTCTCCTTGTTGATCAAGCGATAGATACGACCGTGCTTCTTGTCGCGGTAGGGATCGCGGATGTTGTGCTGCATGTGGCCGATGATCACGTTCTGCCAGTCCGCGATGTAGAGCCCACCGTCTGCACCGAAGACTGCATCGGTGGGGCGGAAATTTTTGTCGTCGCTGTGGAAGAAACTGTCGGTCGGGGTGCCCCAGATCTCGCCGGGCTTGGTTTTATATTTCGCGTCCTCAAAGCCGTCGCGTTGAAGCTTGTAGCGCTTGAGCCCGAGGTAGCCAATCGTGTTGCACACTAGGAAATCCTGCTGCAGGTCATCCGGGAAATTCGCGCTGGAAACGATCGCGTCAGCCGCTACGGGTCGAACCTCCTTTTTCAGCAGGGGGAACATCTTGAAGCCTTTGCCAGAGGGACGCACCTGATAGGAGCGGCCACCGGTTCCGTCATTGGCGAATTGGTATCCCCAGCGGTCGAAGCTGATCCCGTGAGGATTCGGGCTGTTACCGGCGTGGAAGGTGATCGTGTGTTGGCGCGGGTCGAAGCGGTACATTCCGGAAGCCGTCGAGGACAGCGAGGGCCCCCACGGATGCTCGAAATTGTTCTGAAGGAAGACTCCGCTCTGCCAGTAGAGCGCACCGTCCGGGCCGATGATTAAATTGTTGGCTGCGTGGTGGGTGTCGGAGGAGCCGATGCCTTGGACCAGTACGATGCGGAGATCTGCCTTGTCGTCGCCATCTGTGTCTTTAAGGAAAAGGATGTCCGGCTGGGACGCGACGATCACCCCGCCGCCCCAGAACGCGAAGCCCAGCGGGTTGTGCACCCTGGCGAACTCGATCGCCTTGTCGGCGACCCCGTCGCGGTTCTCATCCGGCAGGATCAGGAGGCTGTCTGTCATTTCCTTGAGTGGCTCCCATTTCGGATAAGTGTTCCAGCAGGCCGCCCAGAGACGTCCCTTGGCATCGACCTGCATCTGCACCGGGTTCGCTATTCCGGGGAACATTTTTTCATCCGCGAACAGGTTGACCTCGAAACCTTCCGGTATGTGCATCTTGGAGATCGCCTGCTTGCCGCTTAGGTAGTCCTTGCTGCCTTCCTTCGCTGCGCTGGAGCTCTTGCTTCCGCCGCCGACGTTGGAAATTACCTCGACCGGTTCGGGGACGTTCGAGTCGTCGACCTTGTATTGCTTGCCCTGTGCCAGCGCCCAGATCTTGGGGTCGCGGTTCGCAGTGGTGATATCGAGCATTGAGAGTTCATGTTCAAGCACTTCGCGGTTGGTTTGGCCGTTGACGAATTTCAGTCCTGAGCGGCCGCCCCAGATGTCATTGCCATCGACGGCGCGATAGCGGTTGTGCCAGTGCCAGTTCTTATCGAGCACGGCCTGGCGGAGTGGTTCGAGGGCGGGTGTCGCCTTGACCTCCTTGCCGGAAAGCGCCGAAGCGATGACTCCGGCAAGGCGACGGTTGCCCTCAGGGAGAAGGTGGACGCCATTCAGGGTGAGCGGGGTATCAACCTTGTTATATAGGCCTTGGGTGGCAGAGAAGAGATCGACAAAACTGACGATCTTCTCGTCCGCCAGCTGGTGGATGGCACCGGTGTAGAGGGCGAGGTTGACGTTGTTGGAATTGCCGTTGGGGAGTAGCGGGGTTCCGAGGTTTTCATGGGCGATCGGAGAAAAGAGCACTAGACGTGGTGCGGATTCGCCGTTGAACTTCGTGGCTTTGTATTTTTCGACCATGCTGCCTAGGTCGCTCTTGAACTTTCCGAGACCCTTCTCGCCGCCGAATGATTCGTTGTAGCCGAAGAAAACGAAGACCACGTCCGCTTCGCAGTGCTTCAGGTAATCCTCGGGAGAGGTGAAGCCCTTGCTGCGCGGGCGGGAAGTCACGGTGTCTCCGGTGAAGGACAAGTTACGGAAGGATAGTTTTTTATCCGAAAGTTCGCTTTGTATCGCCGTTTCGACCCAGCCGTCGTGCTGCATGCGGTCGGCAAGGCCGTTGCCGATGATGCAGACCTTGTCTCCGTCCTGCAGCGGGAGCTGGGCTTGAACGGATAATGGAACAAAGGCAACGAGAGCCGCGCATTGGGAAAATAACGATAAAAGGAATTTTTGAGACTCCATAATTAAGTTCTAAAGCGTGGCTTGGATGGGCTTTATTACAAGAGATTAGTAGAACTTCGCCTCGCGCATCTTTTGGATTCAGCGTGAGGTTGTAGCTGATTCAAGTTCCTCACGTCTGGCCATTTCGACCTTATACCCGGTGACCTTCTCTAACGTGCCCCGTTCGAGTGCCTCCAAGTCGGTTGCTTCGATTGTTGAATTCAAGCCCTCCACCCGATCTCCAAGGGTCACACCGCCGCCACCTGAGGAAAGAACAATACGGCTCAGTAGCAGCTCGTCCCCGAAGAGGTGAAACCTTGGGGTTCCGGAATCTCCATCCCAGACACAGTAGCGGAATGGTGCTCGCAGTTTTAAGCCTTTGCTACCATCACAGTCCGTCGCTCCGAGATTGGATACATAAATCATAGGCACTTGTTCGTAATGCTGGACGCCATCCACCTCCGTTCGAGTCCCGTAGTGGGAGGTTTCGCATCGCCCACAGAGTTGTTGGAATTTGGTGCTGCTGGTGGCTGGAGGAAGTCGTGAACTGCCTTGGGAGAATCCGATCTCTACAGCCTCGAGAAACCCTGCGCCTGCAGCGCTCAATCCGTCGATTTTGGGAAAGATACGGTAACTTTTCACCACAGGAGGTAGATCCTCGTTCAGAATACCAATCCAAAGGTCTTGACCATCGACCCTGCGTCCCCAGATGAGCTGGCGCTCCACTACCCGATTTTTCGACGTGACGAAGCGTATCCGGAAACCAAGTCCGTTCGTCCAAGGTGGTGGCGAGCCTGGGTAAGTCGGATGGGAATGGTTACAAAAAAGGATGTGCCGGCGGGTGATCATCACTCCTCCGTAACTATCCCCAGGATCAGTTCGGTTTCCTGGTCCCCCTTTGAAAACGGTAACCCCATTGAGTTCATCCGCGAGATCGGCACACCACAGCTTCTCGTTTCTGCTGTAAGCCTCACCGAGGTGGTCGTATATCGAGAGGAGCGCCATCTGTTTTTCGCCTCCTTCAAGACCTACCAGTCGGCGATCCACCGAATTATTCAGAATCGATGCGATACCAGCGTTTCCGAGGACTTTGGTGAACGGTTTATGCTTGGGAAGGGTTTCAAAACGAAGGGCGAAAACGCTCATCAGTTGCTCCGTGGTTACCGGGTTTTCTGGCGGGTTTTCGTTACCCCAAACCTGTGGCCAAGGGTAGAAATTTAGTGGTTTTTTTGGGTCTCTGGTGCCGTTCAGTTGGAGTTGGCCCAGCCCTTCATCCGATTCATCAAGCCATTTGGGCGCGGCCTCTGCGAGCACGTCATAAAATGGTCGAGCCATTGAAATCATTTCTTCCGCAAGAAGCGGACCGGCTTGGGCTTTTTCCGAAAGAGCTTGGGTTCTTAATGCGGACTCATCGTAGCCAGCTTTGGAAAGGTTCTTTCGAACCTCATCGGCCAGCTCTTTCGAAACCGAGTCGAGAGCTTTCAGTGCTCTCCGCGCCAAGATGCTTTTCTGTGCCTGTGTTGCTGGTTTCTCACTGGCTGGCTGCGTCGGTAAGTCTGCCCACCAAGCAGGGGAGGAGGGCTTCCCTGTTGAAGGTATCACGATCCCTAGAGTCAGGATCAAACCGAGCAAGATGCATTGCACACGTGGGCGAGTATCAAATTTCATGATTATGATTGGTTTCGGAAATGAGTTGGTTCCTGCGGAACTTGCCGCATCGTATTAGGGAAGCTTGAAATAATTGCTCTCGGTGTCCACTCCAAGACGTGTGGGCGGGGATGGTCGTCAATACGGCGGAGTATCGCTGGAGCCGCTACAGGGAGGCGGTTGATGGCGGGAACAAAGGTAACGGGAAGAAGGTGCGGGAGGGTCTGGTGAGAGTTTTTGTGAATCCAGATACCAGAATCCAACCGGAGCTTGGAAGGGGGGCTCTCGGCGATACCGCAAGCTGATGGGCTTGGCGCTGGGAAGCACTCCCTTACTCCCCCAAATTTCATCCGCTTGTGGCGCGTTTGGTTAACTGGATCAAGTTCGAAAGAATGCGCCCGCGCTCCGCCATGTGGTGTGGGGAAATGTCCAGCCGCAGGCGCCAGTTTCCCTCTCCCAATGTGCCGGGGGTATTGATCCTGTCCTTGAGAGCGAACAGATCCGTGACCATGAGGACGGCGTAGCGGGAGTTGCTTTCGAGGAGAGATTTGATCATCCGCCAATGGATCGCATCTGAATAGGGCGGCCAGTTATTGTCTTCAGGGATCGGGATTCCGGAAAAGCCGGCAAGGAGCTGGAGGGAATGCGTGCAACTTTCGGAAGCCCAGTGTCCTTGGTCGGTGGGCTGATGCTTATGGAGGGTTATTGTCTTACGGCAGTTTTCCCAGGTGGCGCAGAGTGAGTCGTGGTCGTGGGTGGAGTAGGATGCGAATGAGTTTTCTGGGAAAATATCGCCCATGACCGGTGAGCCATCCTCGTAGGAATCCCAGTGCGGGATGCGGTAACCGGCGATTCCCAACTCATCAAGGTGGGGACGCACATATTCCGGAACCCAGCCGAGATCCTCGGCGATGATTTCCGTTTCACCTGCGGCATCGATGATGGCGCGTAGGCGGAAGTCGCCGTCGACACGGTTGCTAGCCTTATTCTCATCATTGTCGTCAGGGTGGTGGAACCAGCGGGGAAAGCGTCCGCCGTTGAGCTTCGCCGCTTGGTCATGGTTGAGCCCGAGGAACTCGTGGTTGCGCCGCGGGTGCCAGGGGAATCCGTAGATGCGGTAGAACCCAAGGATATGGTCAATACGTGTCATCCGGAAAATTTCCGAAAGGCGCGTGACTCTTTGCCGCCACCACGAGAACCCATTTTTCGCCATTGCATCCCAATTGTAGAGCGGGATTCCCCAGTTCTGCCCCCATTCGTGGATGAAGGGATTCTCTGCCGAGTAACCTTCCGGAGCCGTGCCGCCGAACCAATTCGTGTGGAATTCGGAGCGGTTAAAAAACACGTCGGCAGAGTGGAAGGATACACCGATGGGGATGTCTCCCATGAGTTTTACTCCTTTGGAATCTGCATGTGCGCGGAGTGCCCGCCACTGCCGGAAGCAGAGCCACTGGACGTATGCGAAATAATCGAAGCGCGAATCAACGTGGCCTGCATCCACTTTCCTGAGGGTCGCTACATATTTACGTGCGGAGTCCGGGCAACTGGTCTCCTCCGGCCACTGATCCCATGTAAGGTGGGAGTCGTTGATTTCGATGAGGAGTTTAAAAAGGCAGTAGTCTTGGAGCCAGTCGGAGTTATCGTGGCGGAATTTCGTAAACTCGGCATCGTGTTCCGGATCTGGTTTCGCAGTGAACCTGGCGAATGAAATCTCTAGTAGGTGCTGCTTCGTGATCCTGACGGCGGGGTAGTCAATGAGGTGGCTTTTGAGATGCGGGCCGAGAGATGCACGGGCGGCCTCAATTTCAGATTGGGTGATGAAAGGGACCTCCGGAGGGTCAAAGGCTAGATAGATGGGATCCAAGGCAATGGAGGAAATCCCTGAGTAAGGACTTTCATCCGAGCCGTTTTCATTGACTGGCAGCAACTGCAGAAAGCCGATCCCGAACTCCGCAGCCCAATTGATCCAGTCGATTAGCCCCAGCGTATCCCCGATTCCGAGGTCGCCCCGCCGCCGAGTGGAGAATGCGGGAATGAGGAGTCCGGTTGTTTTTACTTACCGATTCAATGCGAAAAGCCAATATGAGAAAATGCCGAATTTGCCGATCCGGGGTCTTTGACCTTGGAGGGATTTCAACCTTTGCTGGAGCGGGCGCATAATCTTGCCGTCGCCGAGAAATAGTTCCACCGGCTTTGGGTCGATGGATTTGGGGAATGAGAGAAATTGCAGGGTAACGGTTCCACCCTCCTGCGCGGCGCAAGGGAGCAGGGAGAGACCTCCGCGACCTCGGGATCTACAAGCCGTTCTAGCTAGCGGAGGGTAGCCCGAAGACCTCCAATTCATACAGTCCGATCCAGTGGCTGCCATTGGCGTGGATCCGCACCTCGGCGACATCTCGAATATCGTGGGTGGCGATTGTAATGATGACTTCTGAGCTGCAGCCGGCTTGATCCGTGGGAAGCAGCTGAACTTCCACACCTTCCGCTTTCTCATCCACCGGGCGCCCTTCCCATACATGGAGAGGAAGCCATTCATTGGAGCCCGCCTGCCTGTATTCGAGCCTGTAGGAAGTCACGTATTCCCCCGGCCAGGAAGCAGTAGCCCAGCCACCGCCCTCCTTGGGTATGCCCTTGAATCGGTCGCCGAACCGGCCCCAGTGGATCACCATGCTGTTGATGGTGAACCGGGTGGTTTCCCCGTCGCGGAGGTCGATGCGGTAGTCGAAGCTCGATCCCGGGGGCTTGGCGTGGGTGTCGTAGTCGCCGTCGGTCACGTGCTTCGCCAATCCTTTGCCATGGGAGGCTCCATCCTGCATGCTCGCGCCCGCCTGTGGGGTAAAATTGATGTAAAATCGGGAGTGTCTATCATTTGATGGCGCGGGGGGATGCCGAAAAGGTAATTTTTGAAACTGACGTTTGGCGTCAAGCTCTGCGCATCGGTTAAAAATGAGGATGGGCTGAGTTCGGTCTGCCCACGGTTCCGTCATCGCTCGGCCGCGCTCACCGCCCGTCTTTGCGAGTCACGAAGGCTCCATTGACGGGAACATTTTGGTATGAGAGGATGTTTTCATGATCAGCGCGGAATTACAAACAGCTGTCGAAAGCATCGGGCCTAAGCTCGAAGCTCTCGCCGGGGATCTCGGGCAGAACCCGGGAGATGTTCTTTGTGCACTCGTTGACCAAAAACAAAAGGAGCTAGCTCTCGGCAAACTCGACGAGATGGTTGAGCAAGCAGAAGCGTCTGGATTCGCTCCGATTGCGAGCATCGATGAATATTTTGCCGAGGTAAAAGCAGAAGCCCATCGACGCAATGCCCATCGCCTGTGAGTTTAAAGTTGGTCAGGAGTAAAATTTCGGACGAAGACCTCGCTTCGATCTGGCAATATATTGCCTTTGCGAATCCTAATTCGGGCGATCCAGAAGCGGCTGATCGGGTTTTAGACGCCATCAGTAAGACTTATGAGCATCTGGTTGATTTTTCTCATAAGACTTCAATCAAAGGGAGAAATCTCTATCGTGCCGTGATTCAAGGATTTCCTCAATACAACGTCCTCTATCGCTTCAACGATGAATCAGTTGAGGTTTTGCGAGTCTTCCGTGCCGAGCTCGACTGGACTCAGATCATTGACGGAATTTAGATTTGTACGCCGGGCATTCCGAAAAATAGGAATTAATCTCCTTACCAGTAATAAATTTCTTGGGAATTGGGTGGTGAAACTCATTTTCCTATTCTGGGTGAAGACACACGGTTGACTCAAGGGGTGAACACCCCTCTACCACTCAGCGTTGCGGGACTTTGCGTAGCTTGGAAATATCGTGTCCTTGGCGTTTCAGCTCTGCGACGAGACCGTCGTATGTCTCGTTAGAAATTGTTTTCGTGCGAGCCATGATCCAAGCGTATTTCCGGCTGGGGACACCGATGATGGTGGTTTGGTAATCGGGGGAGAGGTAGGTGATCAAATAGTCTGCTTTGAAAGGCCAGATGAACTGCATCCGCCATTCCGCGTTGGTCTCCTCGTTGTGGATGAAGCCTTTTGGATTGTAGGTTTTCAGTGGGCCTTCGAATCCGCCTTTGTTGAACGTGAAGGTTGTGGGGATTGTGCCGTCATCGGCGAGCTCGTAGGACTCCTTCGCGTTGTAGGCCTCGGTCTCGAGGAAATTCGGGATATTTCCGATCACATACCAGTCGCCCATGAAGCGCTTGAGATCGACCTGACTGGTGATTGGTTTCAGTTTTCCATCGGGTTTCGAATTCGTCTGGCAGCTGGTCAGGCCGAAGGTGGCCGCGCCAAGGGATAGGATCGCAGATTTCATGATCAGGTTGGAAATGGTTCGGTTCATTGCTGGTATTTCATTCAAAAAATCACCCGGAAACCCAGAGGTTCAAGTGGCAATGCGGCAGGGTGATCAAGCTTGGGAAAGGAAACCGCGAATGAACCAATGAACGTTTCTTACTCAATCACTTTGCCATCCTCCATCAATCCTGCGCGATGTAGCCGGGCTATGGCGGCCTCTTCTATCGGACTCTCGGGGCCGATAGCGAGGCGCATGAAGCGGAGAAGATTCGTGGTGATGGGTCGGTAGATGGAAAGTGGGGGGGCTCCCAGAGCGAGGAGTTTCCTGTAGTCCGCCGGAAGCGATGCGAGGGCGGATTTGAAGAGTAGGGAGTAAACTGGAAGAGCGCTGATGGGGAGGGGTGGATTTTGGATCCAGTGGATAATTTCCCGGGTCTCTTCGGTGACGGCGAGTTCCGGGCGGAAGTCGTCTAGGGCTGCGAGCATTTCCGCTTCGTTCTGCGGAGCCTCATCGAGTCCGAGAGGTTTGACCGACTGTGCCCAGAGGCGGATGTATTCATCGGCACCGCCGGGGAGAGGTGTTTTGGAAAAGGTCTGGTGGCAGCGCAGGAATGAATCCATGAAGGCGATGTGAACCCAGAGGAGTAGGTGGGGATCTGCTGCGCGGTATTCTCGGGTTTCGCCGGAGGAGGTTTTGTAGGTGCCCTTCACGTGGGTGTGCATGCGGTTCACCCGGTCGGCTTCTCCATCGACTGAACGGGATGAGGCAAAGGTGGTCACGGTCAGCCAGCGGATGGTTCCGGAGAGCCTGCCCAGCGGATCGTTTTTGTAGCGGGAGTGGTTGCGGACGCCGGTCAGCGATCCGGGGTGCAGCGCCTGCATCAGGAGAGCGCGGATTCCGCCGACGAGTGTTGCGAGATCTGCGTGGACGATCCATGGAGCTTGGGTCGGTAGGTAGAGGCCGGGGTCGTCACTGGCTTGGACGGCACCGAGCCACGGAGGGACTCCATCGGGATCCCCGGTGAGGAGGATGCGGAAGCGTTTCGAGAGAATTTCCTGGAGCTTGTTGTTTCGCAAAGCGCGGGAGAATAGCGCGGATTTCTGGAATTTCAATGGTTGCCGGAGCGCTTGCTTTGGGAGAGTGGTCATTCGCGTCAGGTTAAGGCTGTAGCCCCCTATTTTATAAGGGATTTATCAAAAAAATCCGAGAAAAGTATTGACTAGGTGAGCAAGCCGGCAAGCTCGGAATGCTTACAACTCCACCTGCCGACCGCTCGAAAATCATCCTGCCTGATCTTGACCGGATCGCAACCGAAAC